>NZ_JCAFTW010000002.1:0-413187 GCF_059370655.1 Stenotrophomonas sp. YJH_SMC_133
ACTATGGACGGTCAAACGGGCATTTTTATGGTGGTTCATCCGGGCTCTTTGGGGTCTGGAGAGGTGTGGTAACCACCATTTTCCAAAGATGTCCCGGATGAACAACGTACAGAGAGATCACAACTAACAGTCGACTCTACCAACAGTCGACTCTACTGACAGAATCTGTCAGCAGGCCCATACCACCATGAGCGCTCCCAACAACGGAGCTTCCCCATGTTCACGCCCAGCACCCTGCTGCAGTACGTGCGCGACGTCGCCGCCAGCGCCACCTTCTACAGCGGCATCCTCGGCAAGCCGCCGGTCGAGCAGTCGCCCGGCTTTGCCCTGTTCCTGCTCGGCGATGGCGCCGCACTGGGCTTGTGGCAGCGCGACGACGTGCAACCGCCGGTGTCCGCGCAGGCAGGCGCCGCCGAACTGGCAATGGTGGTGGCCAACCCCGACGCCGTGCAGCAGATGCACGATGCGTGGCGCGCTCTTGGTGTGGAGATCCTGCAGGCGCCGGTGACGCTGGAGTTCGGCCATACTTTTGTCGGGGCAGATCCTGATGGCCACCGCCTGCGTGTGTACAGCCGCGCCGAGGGCCTGGTCGCGCGCGATTGATCGCCCGCATTGTGTAGATCCACGCCATGCGTGGATGGAGCGCGACGGAGCAGGCACAAAAAAACGCCGGGCAATGCCCGGCGTTTTCTCCAAGTCATGTGCCAACCAACGGTTGGCACCCACCGATCAGGTGGCCGATCAGCTGGCCAGCGCCAGGTCGTCCATCATTGCGCGCAGGAAGCGCGCCGCTTCGCCGCCGGTGGCCGCGCGGTGGTCGAAGGTGACCGACAGCGGGATCACCTGGTGCGCTTCCACGCCGCCCATCACCGGGGTCATCTGGTGGCGGGCACGGCCGGCACCGACGATGGCCACGCACGGCGGCACCACGACCGGGGTCGCGTAGCGGCCGGCGAACATGCCGAAGTTGGACAGCGAGATGGTGTAGCCGCTCAGTTCCGAGGCGGCGATCGAACGCGATTCCACCTGCTCGCGCAGGCGGTTGACGCCTTCGCGGATGCCACGTGCATCCAGCATGTCGGCATTGCGCAGGGCCGGCACGAACAGGCCGTCGTCGGTGTCCACGGCGATGCCGATGTCCACCTGCGCGTGCAGGGTACGGGTCAGCGCTTCACCGTCGAACCAGGCGTTCATCGCCGGCACCTTCTGTGCAGCGACCACGATCGAACGCACCAGGCGCGCGGTGACGTCGTTGCCCGGCAGCCAGGCATGGATGTCGGCGTCGTCGTTCAGCGTGGTCGGCACCACCTTGCTGTGCGCATCGGCCATCACGCGGGCCATGTTGCGGCGCACGCCCTTCAGCGGTTCCGGCTGGCCCTTGGCGACCACGCCCGGCGGCTGGGTGCGCATCGGCTTGCCGGCGGCGGACAGCGGGGTGCGGGCTTCGCTCTGCACCGGGGCAGACACCTGCGCCGGGGCCGGCGCGGCATAGGCAGCAGCGGCAACCGGTGCCGGAGCAGCGCCGAGCTTGGCGGTGCCGTTGGCGGCAGCCTGCTTGACGTCGGCCATGGTGACCGCGCCATCGGTGCCGGTAGCGGCCACGCGGCTCAGGTCCACGCCCAGCTTGCGCGCCATCGCACGCACGGCCGGCACGGCCTTGACGCCACCGACGGCCAGCGCCTGTTCGGCATGCACGGCATTGGAGCTCTGCATCGCACCGACCACGGTACCGGCGTCATCACGCTCGGCAGCGGCGGGCTTGGCTTCTTCTGCGGCCACCGGTGCGGCAGCAGCGGGAAGCGGCGGCGGGGTCGGTGCGGCAGCCGGCGCGGCCGGTGCGGCATGACCATGGCTGTGGCCGGTGTCCTGGCCATCGGCACGCTGCGGCAGGTTCGGGTCCAGTTCGAAGCTGGCCAGCACCGAACCGGTCGGGATGATGTCGCCGGCACCGCCGGACAGCTTCAGCACCTTGCCGGAGAACGGCGAGGGCACTTCCACCACGGCCTTGGCGGTCTCCATCGACACCAGCGGCTCGTCCAGCTTGATCACATCGCCTTCCTTGACGAACCACTCGACGATGGTCGCGTCCGGCAGGCCTTCGCCCAGGTCGGGCAGGTTGAAGTTCTTGGTCTGGCTCATTTGCAGTTCTCTTCCAGCAGTTCCAGTTCGCGGGCCGGCAGCCAACCCGTCGCGCCATTGGCGCGCTCGGACCACCACCACCCGCCGTGTTCGTGATGAAGCTTCACCATCTCGCCGCTTTCCACATCCAGCTCGCGGGCGTCGTAGTCGCACAAGGCTTCGGCGCGACCCTCGTCCAGCAGCTGCAACCAGGCGATGGGCGCCCATCCAGCGCGCCCATCGTTGGTGCGTACCCAGGCAAACGCCGGCCATTCCTCGTCACGGACACCTACTTCGACGATCTGGCCGGTGTGGAACCGGAGCGGGTTGGGATACTGGCTGCGGTAAGCCCCCAGAAGGCGGGCCCGCATGTCAGCCAGCCGCCACCGCGCGCTTGGCCGCAGCCACGATCCGCTCAACGCTCGGCAGGTACTTCATTTCCAGGCGGAAAAGCGGAATGTGGGTGTCGTAGCCAGTGACGCGCTCGACCGGGGCCAGCAGGTCGTAGATCGATTCCTCGGCCAGGCGCGCGGCGATCTCGGCGCCGAAGCCCGCGGTTTTCGGGGCCTCCTGCACGATCACGCAGCGGCCGGTCTTGGCCACCGATTCGGCGATGGTGGCGAAGTCCAGCGGACGCAGCGTGGCCACGTCGATGACTTCGGCGCTGATGCCTTCGCCGGCCAGCTTGTCGGCCGCTTCCAGCGCTTCCTTCACCTGCGCGCCCCAGGTCACCAGGGTCACGTCGGTGCCGTCGCGCAGCACGAAGCAGACGTCCAGCGGCAAGGCTTCGCCGTCGTTGACGACCACTTCCTTGTACTGGCGGTAGATGCGCTTGGGCTCCATGTAGATCACCGGATCCGGTTCGCGGATCGCGGCCAGCAGCAGGCCGTAGGCACGCTGCGGCGACGACGGCAGCACCACGCGCAGGCCCGGCACGTTGGTGAAGATCGCCTCGTTGGCTTCGCTGTGGTGTTCCGGCGCGCGGATGCCACCGCCCCACGGCACGCGCAGCACCATCGGGCAGTGCAGGCGGCCACGCGTGCGATAACGCAGGCGGGCGGCGTGGCAGACGATATGGTCGACCATCGGGTACATGAAGCCATCGAACTGGGCTTCGGCGACCGGCTTCATGCCCTGCGCGGCAAGACCAATCGTCAGGCCGGCGATGGTGGTTTCATCCAGCGGGGTGTCGAGGATGCGGTCCGAGCCGAAGCGCTGCTGCAGACCGGCAGTGGCGCGGAACACGCCGCCGTTGACGCCCACGTCTTCGCCCAGCACCAGCACCGACGGGTCGTGTTCCAGCTCCCAGGCCAGCGCCTGGGTGATGGCTTCGATGAGGGTGATCGGGGTGGTGGTCATGCTGTCATCTCCGCGCGCGACAGCAGCGCTGTCGGCGGCGTTGGTGTGCGCGCCGGGCGCGCCGTTCTTGATCTCATCCATGGCGCTTCTCCAGGGCGATCGCCTGGGCACGCTGGGCCAGCAGGTCCGGCGGCGGATCGGCATACAGGAAGTCGAACATCGCCTCGACCGGCTGCACCGGCGTGTTGAGGTACAGGTTCACTTCCTCGTCCACGCGCGTGCCGCACTCGGCGACCCAGGCGGTTTCCTCTTCTTCGCTCCACACACCGGCGTTGATCAGGTACTTGCGCAGGCGCAGCATCGGCTCGCGCTGCCAGGCATCCTTCACTTCGGCGTCGTCGCGGTAGCGACGCGCGTCATCGGCGGTGGTGTGGTCGGACAGGCGGTAGGTCATCAGTTCCAGCACGGTGCCGCCGTCGCCGGCCAGCGCACGTTCGCGCGCCTGCTCCATGGCCGCCAGCACCGCGATCAGGTCGTTGCCGTCCACCTGCAGGCAGTGCAGGCCACCGGCCAGGCCCTTCTGCGCCAGTGTTTCGGCACCGGTCTGGGCCGAACGCGGAACCGAGATGGCCCAACCGTTGTTGACGATGCACAGGATCAGCGGGAGCTTGTAGGCGCCGGCCGAATTCAGTGCTGCATAGAAGTCGGTCTTGGAGCTGCCGCCGTCGCCGCACACCGCCACCGCGATCTGCGGTTCCTTGTTGAGCTTGAACTTCAGCGCCGCGCCTGCGGCATGCAGGCACTGGGTGGAGATCGGCACGCAGAACGGGAAGTCCTTGGCCGCGTTGCCGCCGTAATCGTTGCCGCGTTCGTCGCCGCCCCAGTACATCAGCACGTCGTGCGGGCGCACGCCACGCATGAACATCGCGCCATACTCGCGGTACGAAGGCGCGAACACGTCGTCCTTCTGCATCGCCGCGCCGATACCCACGTGTGCGGCTTCGTGGCCCAGGCAGGCGGCATAGGTGCCGAGCTTGCCGGTGCGCTGCAGTGCGATGGATTTGCTGTCGAACGTACGTACGAACAGCATCTGCTTGAACAGCGGTACCAGGACCTTGGGGTCGCGCAGCGACGCGGGCAGGTCATCGCGGACGAGTTTGCCGTCCGTATCCAGGTACTGCAGGTATTCGATCTTGAATTCAGCGGCAACCGTCATTGCGTACTGCACCTTCGACAGAGAAGTTACAAATGATATGAATCGCCATGTTAAGGAACGCGTACGGAATAGCCTTCCTGCGCCGCAACACGGGGATTCCCCGTTTTACCCCTGCCGGCGGGTGGGGGGCCAATAACAACAACGTATTCAGTCGTTGCTGCAAAGCATCAGAATACGCCTCAGGCTGACCGCCAGTACAACGGCCTGGACGGTTCCACGCGCAGGCCTGGGATCGGCCGATGCTCCACGGCCAACCGCACGCCCCGGTATGGACCCGGCGGCTGCCAGCGCGGCGGCAACGCGCTACCCTTGCCGCCCCCGATCTGGTCCCGCCCATGTCCGTCGACAACAACCAACGCGATCTCGAAGCCGGCATCCACACCGACCTGCAGGGACGCCTCACCTACGGCGGCTACCTGCGGCTGGACCAGCTGCTCAGCGCGCAGCAGCCGCTGTCCAGCCCGCCGCACCATGACGAGATGCTCTTCATCATCCAGCACCAGACCTCGGAACTGTGGCTGAAGCTGCTGGGCCATGAGCTGCGTGCCGCAATCGGCTTCCTGCAGCGCGATGAAGTCTGGCAGTGCCGCAAGGTGCTGGCGCGCAGCAAGCAGGTGCTGCGCCAGCTGACCGAGCAGTGGTCGGTGCTGGAAACACTGACCCCGTCCGAATACATGGGCTTCCGCGACGTGCTGGGCCCGTCGTCGGGCTTCCAGTCGCTGCAGTACCGCTACATCGAGTTCCTGCTGGGCAACAAGAACGCGCAGATGCTGCAGGTGTTCGAGCACGACCCGGCCGGGCAGGCGCAGCTGCGCACCGTGCTGGAGGCGCCCAGCCTGTACGAGGAATTCCTGAAGTACCTGGCCCGCTTCGGCCATGCCGTGCCGGCGGTCTACGAGGCCCACGACTGGACCCAGCCGCACGTGGCCGACGACGCCCTGCAGCCGGTCTTCGAACGCATCTACCAGGACACCGACCGCTACTGGCGCGAGTACGCGCTGTGCGAGGACCTGGTGGACCTGGAGACCGCCTTCCAGCTGTGGCGCTTCCGCCACATGCGCACGGTGATGCGGGTGATCGGCTTCAAGCGCGGCACCGGTGGCTCGTCCGGCGTGGGCTTCCTGGCCAAGGCACTGGAGCTGACCTTCTTCCCCGAGCTGTTCCAGGTGCGCACCAGCCTGCAGGCCGCGCCCCCGGCAGAACAGGCCTGATCCGCATTCAGCTTGGATCGCGGCCGACGGCTGGATCGTTTCAGATGCAAGTTCAGCGAGCAGGCTGGCACCTGCCTCAAACGGCGTGTATTTGACGTGAACGCCAGAAGTCGGTGATCCTCGCGCGTTGCTCCAACTGCACAGCGGACGTGCTCGTCATCCACCGAACCAGGAAATCCGCATGAGCGTAAACGCCACTGCGAACACCCCAGAGCCGGCGCTGCCGGACTTCAAGACCACGCTGGGCCACCCGCGCCCGTTGTGGATGCTGTTCATGACCGAGTTCTGGGAACGCTTTGCGTTCTACGGCATCCGCTGGGCCTTGGTGCTGTACATCGTCGCCCAGTTCTACAACGGCAGCGCTGCCGGTGAAGGCGACGCCAGCCGCATCTACGGCGCCTACCTGGCCCTGGTGTACGCCGCGGCGATCTTCGGTGGCTACGTGGCCGACCGGGTACTGGGCTATCAGCGCTCGATCCTGACCGGCGCGATCATCATGGCCGCCGGCCTGTTCATGATCTCGCTGCCGCAGGAGCACATCTTCAAGCTCGGCCTGGCCACGATCATCGTCGGCAACGGCCTGTTCAAGCCCAACATCTCGACCATGGTCGGCAAGCTGTACGGGCTGAAGGACGAGCGCCGCGATTCGGGCTTCACCATCTTCTACATGGGCATCAACATCGGCGCGATGATCGCCCCGGTGCTGACCGAGTACCTGGCCCGCAAGGTGTTCGGTACCGACGCGATGCCGTCTTACAAGGTCGTGTTCATCGCCTCGGGCGTGGGCATGCTGATCTCGCTGGTGTGGTTCTACATCGGTCGTGCCGGCCTGAAGGGCATCGGTGCACCGCCGGCCGGCGCTGAAGGTTTCGGCCGCATCATCATGGTGCTGGCCGGTGCCGTGGTCGCCATCCCGGTCGCGTACTTCCTGCTGGCCACCGGCGCCACCGCGCTGGCCTGGATCCTGGGTGCGATGTTCACCGCGCTGGCCGTCCTGCTGCTGGTCGAGGGCATCCGCGAAGGCAAGGTGCAGCGCGACCGCGTGATCGCCATGCTGATCATCTTCGCCTTCAACGTGATGTTCTGGATGTTCTTCGAACAGGCCGGCAGCTCGTTCACCTTCCTGGCCGAGAACATCGTCAACCGCCAGTTCGGTGACTGGACCTTCCCGACCGCGTGGTTCCAGTCGGTCAACTCGGTGGCGATCATCACCCTGGCCCCGGTGATCGCCTGGATCTGGGTGGCCATGGGCCGCGCCAATCCGTCCATCCCGCGCAAGTTCGGCCTGGGCCTGCTGTTCAACGGCGCCGCCTTCGCGCTGCTGATGTTCGCCCTGTCGCAGATGGTCGTGGACGGCAAGATCCCGTTCTGGACCCTGTTCATGGTCTACGTCATCCAGTCCGTGGGTGAGCTGTGCCTGTCGCCGATCGGCCTGTCGATGGTGACCAAGCTGGCCCCGGTGCGCCTGGTCGGCTTCGGCATGGGTGGCTGGTTCCTGTCCACCGGCATCGGCAACAACCTGTCGGGCATCTTCGCTGGTGTGGTCAGTGGTGAAGGCGGCATGACGGTCGAGTCGGCCCTGAAGGGGTATACCTTCGGGTTCTGGGCCCTGATCGGCTCCGGCGTGGTGCTGTTCCTGATCGCCCCGCTGATCAACAAGCTGATGCACGGCGTCAAGTAATGATGAGAGGGTAGAAGGCATGCGTAGCAAGCTCGGTACTGCGGCAGTGGTGGTCTGTGCGGCGCTGATCGGCGCCTGTTCCCAACCGCAACCGCCTGCCACCGCCGAGCCCACGCAGCCCCTGGATACCCGACCCACCGAGCCACCGGTCGCCGACCCCAGCGAACCGGTGGCCTCGGGCAACACCCCGGTGGCGGCAGACATTGCCGCCATCGCCGGGCTCGGTGCGCAGTTCGACCCGGCCCGCAACCCCGCCGATGACCTGGCCACCGCCAAGGTGGAAGCCCAGCGGGGCAAGAAGCGCATCCTGCTGGAGGTCGGCAACGCCGCCTGCGAGCGCTGCCGGGCGCTGGACGACGTCGTGGAAGGCAACGGCGACCTGCGTCGCTTCCGCGATGCCCACTACGTGTGGGTGAAGGTCAACGCCAGCGACGAGCAGGCCAACACCGCCTTCTTCGCCCAGTTCCCGGTGATGGAGCGCGACTACCCATACCTGCTGGTACTCGATGCCGATGGCGGACTGCTGGTGTCGCAGGCCACCGGCGAACTGCGCAGGGGCGAAGCCTTCCAGCCGGCACGGGTGAGCGCGTTCCTGAAACAATGGGCACCTGACAAACCGGAATAGGGGTAGTGCCGGCCGCTGGCCGGCAGGGGTGGGCCGACCGCTGACCGCCATCCCGGGTGGGTGCCGACCGCTGACCGCTGACCGCCAACCCCGGTGGGTGCCGACCGCTGACCGCCATCCCCGGTGGGTGCCGACCGTTGGTCGGCACAGAAGTGCATCCACGCATGGCGTGGATCTACTGGGGTTGCGGTCACATTCCCGGAATCGGCATCTCAATATCGCAACGCGCTCGCCGTTACCGGCAAGGACCTCAGTCGACATCCCGTCGATGCAACCTTCCGGAACGCCCATGCACAGCGACCACGCCGAACGACTGCCCGAACCCGCCAGTGAGTTGGCCGAGGGTGGAGCAGGCGAGGGCGTAACCTTGCCGCCGCAGGAGGCGCTGCTGGATGACACCGGAACCGGCGAGGCCACCGTCGACCTGGCGCCGCCGCGTCATCGCCTGCCGCAGATCGCGCTGCCCGACAACGTGGTGCTGAAGGGGGCGGTGCAGAAGCTGGTCGAGCAGAAGTCCCGGCTTGATGCGCTGGCCGCCGATGGCCAGCTGGCCGGGCTGCTGCCACGGGAGTGGCAGGGGCACGGCGTGCGTGCGATCGAGCTGTCCACCTTCATCCAGGGCGTGCTGCCGTTCCTGCAGCCCGGCGAACGTGGCGAAACCGCTCCCGCGCGCCTGCCGGTGCGCCACGTTCTGGGAGACGACAGCCGCTGGGGCCTGGAGGATGTCGCCGAACCGAAGTCGCTGGCCTGGTACCTGGCCAGCGACGAACGCGCCACCGCTTGCAGCAAGGACGTGGCCGAGGCCTATCTGGTGGGTGCGCTGGGACTGGCGTGGATGCAGGAAGGGCGCAGCCGCCCCGGCTTCCTGCGCGCGATGGGGCAGGACAGCCTGGCCGCGCGGGTGACCATGCTCGGCTACCCGCCGGCCAACGAACTGGCGCTGTACAGCGTCACCGCGCATGGGCAGCAACAGATCTGGTGCGTGCATGGCCGCCGTCGCATGCGCCCGCTGGTGGCGCCGTGGCTGAGCGTGCCGGTGCTGACCGCGTATGGCGTGCCGGCGCCGGTCGCGTGGCCGTCCAGTTTCCCGCCGGTGGAGGCCGTGGCCGAGCTGCTGGCGACCGCACGGCAGGGGCGCGCGCTGCCGGAAGTGGACCTGGCCAAGGCGGTGGCGAAGATCGCCGAGGACGCTGCCTCGGAAGCCTGGCAACCGGTCAGCCTGCTGCAGCTCAATACCTGGTCACCGCGTTGGCATTTCTTCCTGGGCACCTTCGTCGGCCTGCCGTCGCTGCTGCTGGTGGCGGCGGCGCTGGCGCTGCCGGGGGCGGTCGAAGCAGCCACGGTTGCGGCTTCCCTCGGCTTCGCCGGTGGTGCCATCGCGGCGCTCGCGGTGCCGTGGATCCATGCACGGCGCAAGCATCTGAGCTGAAGCTTGAACGCCATCCGCGCGTGGCGTAGATCTACGGGAGGCCGGGCGCCGCGGTCTGCAGCTGCTGCCGCGCCCGCTCCATGGCAGTCTGCAATCTTTGCTTGAGGACCTCCCGGGAGGGCAGCGTGGTCAGGTACTCCGCAACATGGATGCCTGAGCGGTCCAGCTCCAGCAATTCAATCTGGCCCGCCTTCTTCCCTGTGCAGAGGATGATGCCCAACGGCGCCTGCTCGCCGTCCTCACGTTCGTACCGGTCCAGCCAGCGCAGATAGAGTTCCATCTGTCCCTTGTAGGCCGGCTTGAACTCGCCGATCTTCAACTCGATGGCAATTAGTCTGCGCAGGCGCCGGTTGTAGAACAGCAGGTCCAGGTGGAAGTCATCGCCGTCGATCTGGATGCGCTTCTGGCGGGCGACGAAACTGAAGCCCGTGCCAAGTTCAAGCAGGAAGCCCTGCATCTCGCGAAGGATCGCGGTTTCAAGGTCCTGCTCGTCCCAGCTGTCCTTGAGGCCAAGAAAGTCCAGTACGTAGGGATCACGCAGTACCAGCCCTGGAGACAGCTGCTGGTTGCCGCGCAGTGCCGCCAACTCTTCGGCGATGGTCTGCTCTGGCTGACTGGAGAGTGCCGTGCGCTCATACAGCATCGAATCGACGCGCTGGCGCAGCGTACGTACACTCCAGCCCTCGGTGGCGGCCATCTGTGCATAGAAGTCGCGCTTGAGTGGGTCCGCCAGTGGGATCAGCGCGATGAAATGGGTCCAGCTCAATTGTCGTATCAGCGATACGACAATCTGCTCGTCTGCAAATGCGATGGAGAACTGCACCATCCGGCGCAGGCTCTTCTCACCGAAGGATGTGCCGAACTCGGCAGAAAACGCCTTGGCGATCCGGGTGAAGAGAACCTCGCCGTAACGCGCACGCTGCCCCGCCATCTGGTCAACATGGATGCGACGACCGATTCGCCAGTACAGCAGCGTCAACTCGGCGTTGATGGACCTGTGCATTTTGCTGCGCGCTGCGCAGATCAGCTCTCTGAGATCGGCCAGCAATTCCTGGCCATGCGGCGACGTTGAACGCGAGTCATCCATGAGGGAGCCCGTTCGATGTGGATGGCCGGGCTGGTACCCGTTGAACGTTTACCGTCCGGCCGCACACGTGAGCAGTCCAATAGGAGAATTCACTGGATCAGCCCGTTCCGATACACCAGCCTGGCGGAAACGGGCCGTATCGGGCCAATGCGGAAATGCCGCTGGGCGAAGGCGACACTTCAGGACGGGATCTGCGGAAGGTGAATGCGTCCGATGGCATCGTTCGCGGTCGGTCCGCAGTCCGCCAAGAAGCGGGTCCCGTCAGATCAAAGGGGGCGGACGACAATCGCCCAGCCACTGTTCCGCTACCGGCCGGGGTCGGCACCCGCGACTTGGGGCCCAAAACGACTTAATCCACTCCGTCCCCTTTCTTTCAGACCCCTTCGCCCATCCGTTCCAGACCTTCGCCGGCCAGGCGCAGGATCAGCTTCTCCAGCACCTGCTCTTCCTCTTCGCTCAGCACCGACATCAGCTTGCGGGTGATTTCGATCACCATCGGCGCGATGGTCTCGTACACCTCGAAGCCGGCTGCCGACAGCGCCAGCACCGAGCGGCGGCGGTCGTCGCCGTGGGTTTCGCGCTTGATGAAGCCGCGCTCCAGCAGGCGGGCCACGGCACGGCTGACCGCCACCTTGTCCATCGCCGTGCGGTCGGAGACCTCGCTGGCCGAGGAGCCCGGGTACAGCGCCAGGATGGTGATCACCCGCCATTCGGGAATCGCCAGACCGTAACGATCGCCGTATAGCTTGGCGATGTTGCCGCTGACCCGGTTGGACAGCACGCTCAGCCGGTACGGCAGGAACTGTTCCAGGTCGAGCAGGACGTGCGAGGAACGCAGGCGGGTCGAAACGGGATCGGCGGGGCTCATGTTGCGGTGCACCTTGCTGGTGGTTTCAAGTGTAACTATAAGGGGTGGGTCCAGACCCTGCATTCTCGCCGGGTCCCTACCTGCCCGCACCTGGTTTGTACCGATGCGGTACCGATTCGGAGCCACGCCATGAATACCGCAGTCCCGACCGCCTCGCATCCCAACCCCGGCATGCAGGTCACCACCTTCGAGAACCCGATGGGCATCGACGGCTTCGAGTTCGTCGAATTCGCCGCCCCGGCCGGCCGTGGCCAGGAGCTGCACGAGTACTTCCGGAAGATGGGCTTCAGCGCCGTGCTCAAGCACAAGCAGCGTCCGATTACCGTCTATCGCCAGGGCGACGTCAACTTCCTGGTCAATGAGGACCCCGATTCGTTCGCCGCCGACTTCGCCGAGAAGCACGGTCCGTGCGCCTGCGGCTTCGCCATCCGCTTCAAGAAGCCGGGCCAGGAGGTCTACCAGACCGCGCTGGGCAACGGCGCCGAAGCCATCGCCTTCAAGCCGGACAGCAAGGCGGTCAGCGCGCCGGTCATCAAGGGCATCGGCGACTGCATGCTGTACCTGGTCGATCGCTACGGCAGCGCCGGCAGCATCTATGACGGCGACTACGAGCCGATCGCCGGTGCCGACCTGCACCCGGTGGGCTTCGGCCTGACCTTCATCGACCACCTGACCCACAACCTGTATTTCGGCAACATGCAGCAGTGGTCGGACTACTACGAGCGCCTGTTCAACTTCCGCGAGATCCGCTACTTCGACATCAAGGGCCTGAAGACCGGCCTGGTGTCCAAGGCGATGACCGCGCCGGATGGCATCGTGCGCATCCCGCTGAACGAATCGTCCGACCCGAAGAGCCAGATCAACGAGTACCTGGACGCGTACAAGGGCGAGGGCATCCAGCACATCGCCTGCTTCACCGAGAACATCTACGAGACCGTCGAAGCGATGCGCGCGCAGGGCGTGGACTTCCTCGATACGCCGGAGACCTACTTCGACGTGATCGACCAGCGCGTGCCGAACCACGGTGAAGACGTGCCGCGCCTGGCGAAGAACAAGATCCTGATCGATGCGGATCCGGAAACCCACCAGCGCAAGCTGCTGCAGATCTTCACCCAAAACTGCATCGGCCCGATCTTCTTCGAGATCATCCAGCGCAAGGGCAACGAAGGCTTCGGCGAAGGCAACTTCACCGCACTGTTCGAGAGCATCGAGCGCGACCAGATCCGCCGCGGCGTGCTGTAAGGTCTGCAGGCAATGCCGGCGTCCCGCCGGCATTGCCTGTCCGAATGGTCGTGCCGGCCGCTGGCCGGCAATCTCTGGAGTTCCCATGTCCCCCGCCATCACCGCCCGTGGCTACCAGTCCGGCTTCGGCAACGAATTCGCCACCGAGGCCGTTGCCGGCGCGCTGCCGGTCGGGCAGAACTCACCGCAGAAGGTCGCCCACGGTCTGTACGCCGAACAGTTGACCGGCACCGCCTTCACCGCGCCGCGTGGCAGCAACCGCCGCAGCTGGCTGTACCGGATCCGCCCGGCGGTGACCCATGGCGAGTTCACCCCGTTCGCGCAGTCGCAGCTGCAGTGTGATTTCGGCGCACAGCCGGCTTCACCGAACCAGCTGCGCTGGAGCCCGCTGCCGCTGCCGGAGCTGCCGACCGATTTTGTCGAAGGCCTGTACACGATGGGTGGCAACGGCTCGCCCGATGCGCATGCCGGCGTGGGCATCCACCTATACGCTGCCAACCGCGACATGGTCGGCCGCTACTTCTACGACGCCGACGGCGAGCTGCTGATCGTGCCGCAGCTGGGCGCGCTGCGCCTGCTGACCGAGCTGGGCGTGATCGAGATCGAGCCGCAGCAGATCGCGGTGATCCCGCGCGGCGTGCGCTTCCGCGTTGAACTGCCCGATGGCCCCAGCCGCGGCTACATCTGCGAGAACTACGGTGCGCTGCTGAAGCTGCCCGACCTCGGCCCGATCGGATCCAACGGCCTGGCCAATCCGCGCGACTTCGAGACCCCGCATGCGGCGTTCGAGGATGTGGATGGCGATTTCGAACTGATCGCCAAGTTCGAGGGCCGCCTGTGGCGTGCGCCGATCGACCATTCGCCGCTGGACGTGGTGGCCTGGCACGGCAACTACGCGCCGTACCGCTACGATCTGCGCCGCTTCAACACCATCGGTTCGATCAGCTACGACCACCCGGATCCGTCGATCTTCCTGGTGCTGCATTCGCCCAGCGACACCCCGGGCACCAGCAACATGGACTTTGCGATCTTCCCGCCGCGCTGGCTGGTGGCGCAGAACACGTTCCGTCCGCCGTGGTTCCACCGCAACATCGCCAGTGAGTTCATGGGCCTGGTGCATGGCGCCTACGATGCCAAGGCCGAAGGCTTCGTCCCGGGTGGCGCCTCGCTGCACAACTGCATGAGTGGTCACGGCCCGGACGCGCCGACCTTCGACAAGGCCTCCAGTGCCGATCTGTCCAAGGCCGATGTGATCAAGGACACGATGGCCTTCATGTTCGAGACCCGCGCAGTGATCCGCCCGACCGCACAGGCGCTGGCCGCCGGCCACCGCCAGGGCGATTACCAGCAGTGCTGGAACGGCCTGCGCAATAACTTCCGCTGACCCTAAAAAGGGGACGGAGGGGATTAAGCCGCAATCAGCACACGTGTGCCTGAAACGACTTAATCCCCTCCGTCCCCTTTTTCTTCAGGCGACCTCGGCGAACGCGTCGCAATGCTCCAATGGCAACGCCTCCAGCAGGCGCTGCCGTACGCGCTGGCAATAGCCATCCGAAGTGAGCGTGGGCAGCAGCTGCATTGCCGACTGCAGTCGCTGCAGCACCTCGTCCTCCGCACGCGCTTGCTGCAGGTCGCGGAACAGCGCCGCCGCCTGTGGATGCCGCTGCATTTCCAGGATGCCCAGCACGTAGATGCGCGCTGCCACCAGTGAGCGCCGGCGTTCGACCGCGGGTGCAGCAGGTGTCGCTGCCGGCGGCGTGGGCACCGGCGCCACCGCGGCTGCGGTCGACGGTGCTGGGGTCGTGGCGCCCGTGCCGGTGCTCAGGTACCCCGCCTGTACCAGCTGGATGACCATCGCCGGTGCTTCCTGGCCGAGCAGACCGGTCAGGTCGGCGACGGTACGCTGGCCGTCGCACAGGATCAGCAGCCGGCGCTGGCGCATGTCCAGCGGCGCGCGGTGGGCCTGCAGCGCGGTTCGGGCGAGATCGGTCTTGCGCGGTTGCATGGAAGGGACGGCCAGGTCGGTGCTCGCCGAGCCTGAACGAAGGCGATGAAACCGCGATGACAATGCAGCGCCTGCACACCGGATGGGCTAGCGTGCAGCCATCCTTGTGCCAGGGAACCGCACCGATGAAGCACCTTCCGCTTGCTGGTCTGTTGCTCCTTTCGCTCACCGCCTGCAGTGCTGGCCCCGACAAGCAGGGGGCGGCCGGCAGCGGCAGCGACACCCCGGCGGAAACCGCCGCGGCGACCGGACCCGCGCAGTCGACGGATCCCGACCTGGCCACCCGTCGAGCCAATGACCGTCGCGAGGACAGTCCCGCGCGCCTGGATGGCTTCGCTGGGGCGAAGCTGGGTGCCGGCATCGCCGAGGTCCGTGCCGGCTTCGGCACGCCGCTGCAGGGTCTGGGCACCGATGCGGCCGGCAAGCCGCTGCCGGCTGACGACAGCAACGACGGCTGCTACTTCCTGCGCCCGCAGGATGCCGAAGATCCGCGCCTGATGATCGAGGGCCGCAAGCTGGTGCGCTACGACGTGCGCAGCGCCGCCATCACCGCACCGGGCGGTGGCAAGGTCGGCATGACCCTGGGTGAGCTGCAGGTGCTGTATCCCGAGCGCGCGGACGTCGGCCCCGACAAGTATGACGAGAAGGCCCAGCACCTGCGCGTGCGCCCGGCGCAGGAGGGCGGGGCGGTGATCGACTTCGCACTTGGTGCCGATGGCCGGGTGGGTGCCTGGCGCGTCGGACAGACCCCGCAGGTCGATTATGCGGAAGGCTGTGGCTGATCCTTGATCCACGGCCCAGCCGCGCGTACGGGCCAAGCGTAGAATCGCGCCACGACCGCTGGGGGAGTGCTCGATGATCGCCATTGCCATTGCCTGGTTCCTGCTCGGCCTGCTGCTGCTGGCGTTGGGCGGGGACTCCATCGTCAAGGCCGTGTCCGGCCTGGCCCAGCGTTTCGGCGCCAGCCCATTCACTGCCGGGCTGTTGCTGCTCGGGGTGACCACCTCGTTGCCGGAACTGGCAGTCAACGCGCGCGCCCTGGCGGTGGGCCAACCGGAGCTGGCACTGGGCAACGCGGTGGGCAGCAGCATCGTCAACCTGGGCTTGACCCTGGCCGTGGCGGCCATGGCTGCGCCCCTGCTGCTGCGCGCGCGCCTGCAGACGGTGCTGTGGTGGTCGCTGCTGGCGGCGGGTGTGCTGCTGATCCTGTTCGGGCTTGATGGCGGCCTGGCACGCTGGGAGGGCTGCATACTGCTGGCCGGCTTCATCGTGGTGCAGGTGCTGCTGCTGCGCCGTGGCCGTAGCGAGAGCGCCGAGGTGCAGGTGGCCATCGCCGAGTCCGCACTGAGCCGCACCAGCCTGCCGTTGAACGTGCTGCGCGTGCTGATTGCCGCGTTGGCGCTGTACTGGGGCGCGCGCCTGGTGGTGGGCGCCGCCGCCGACTTTGGCGCCGCCCTGGGTTGGACGCCGCTGCTGGTCGGCCTGCTGCCGGTGGCGATCGGTACCGCACTGCCGGAGGTGGCCACCGCCATCGCCGCCGCGCGTCGCGGGCATGGCGACATGGTGCTGGGCCACGTGCTGGGTTCCAGCGTGGTCAACCTGCTGCTGGTGATCGGTGCGATGGCCGTGCTGCAGCCGCTGGCGCTGCCGGCCTCGTTCGTGCGCCTGGAACTGCCGGCGTTGCTGGCGTTCGCGCTGGTGCTGTACCCGATGCTGCGTGGCGACCTGAAGATCAGCCGCGGCGAAGGTGTGATCCTGCTGGTCGCGTTTGTCGGCTGGTTCGTGCTGGAGCTGCTGCTGGTCGGCGCGGCATGAGGTAGTGCCGGCCGCTGGCCGGCAACCCCATGGCCTTCGACGGAGCCCTTGCGGCAGCCGGCCAGCGGCCGGCACTACCGGTTCTGCGTGGCTTCCTCTTCCCGCACCGGCTCCGGCGGCGGCAGCTGCTCCTCGGCGGCACGTTCGTTGCCTGGCAGGGTGGGGCGGGTCTCCATCAGCAGCGACAGCGCGGCCTTGGCCATCATGTGCGCGCTGATCGGTGCGGTGATGAACAGGAACACGGTGATCAGCAGCTCGCGCGGCTGCGGGTCCTGGCCGAGGAAGATGTGGTAGCAGACCGAGCACACCAGCACGCAGCCCACGCCCAGCGTGCTGGCCTTGGTCGGCGCGTGCAGGCGCTTGAAGAAGGTCGACAGCTTCACCAGGCCCAGTGCGCCGACCAGGATGAAGAAGCAGCCGAACAGCAGCAGGATCGACAGGCCGATCTGGATCGCGGTGATCATTCGACGATGTCCCGGCGCAGCACGAACTTGCTCAGCACCACGGTGCTGCCGAAGCCGAGCATGGCGATGATCAGCGCCGCCTCGAAGTAGATCGGCGAATTGAGGTACATGCCGAACAGCATCAGCTCGGCGATCGCGGTCACCGACAGGGTATCCAGCGCAAGGATGCGGTCGGGCACGGTCGGCCCGCGCAGCAGGCGCCAGGTGGCCAGCAGCATGGCCAGGCCGACCACGTGCATGCACACCACCAGTGTGGTCTGGATGACTTCAAAACCGGTCATGGGAAGATCTCCATCAACGGCGCCTCGTAACGGCGCTTGATCGTATCGATCAGGTCCTGTGGGTCCTCCAGGTGCAGCACATGCACCAGCAGGAACTTGCGGTCGTCGCTGAGCGCGGCCGAGACCGTGCCCGGGGTCAGGGTTATCATGCTGGTCAGCGCGGCGATGCCGTGGATGTTGGCGATGTCCAGCGGCAGCCAGATGAAACCCGGGTGGATGTTCTTTTCCGGGCCCAGCACCTGCAGGGCGACGCGGATGTTGGACATCAGGATGTCCCACAGGGTCACGCACACCAGCCTGGGCAGTGGCCGCAGGGTGCCGATACGGGCGAACTCGCGGTCCAGGCGCGCGGCGAACAGCGGCACCACCACGCCCAGCAGCAGCCCCAGCACGATCTGGCCGAGGGTGAAGCTGTCGGACATCAGCAGCCAGAACGCCACCACCATGATGCTGAGCATCGGCGAGGGAATCAGGCGACGGAACAGGGAGCGCTGGGCGGTCATGGCTGGCGGATCTCCGGCGTGGTCGCACGCAGTTGCTGCACGTACTCGCTGGGTTGCAGCAGCTGTGCGGCGGTGGCGTCGGTGTAGCGCATCAACGGTGCCGCAGCCAGGGTCATGCCGATGCCGTAGGCCAGCAGCAGGCAGGCGGCGTAGAGTTCTACCCGGCGCAGGGGAGCCTTGCGCGGCTTCGGTGCATCGGGATCGACCGGCGGCACGCGCCAGAACAGGCGGATGCCGCCGCGGGTCAGGCCCATGATCACCAGCAGGCTGCTGACCAGCACGGCGGTCCAGACCGGGCCGGTGTACTGCTGCGCCGGCATGCCGGCCAGCAGCGCGGCCTTGGCCAGGAAGCCGGACAGCGGCGGCAGGCCGGCCACCGACACTGCCCCGATCAGGAACAGCACCGCCGGCGTTTCCTTGCCCGGCATCGGCGCCACCACCTCCTTGCGGTCGCTGGCGCCACCACGGCGGCGGCGGATCAGGTCGGCAACCAGGAACAGCGCAGCGGCCACGAAGCTGCTGTGCGGCAGGTAGTACAGGCCGGCCGAGAGCACCTGCGGCGTGCCCACCGAGAAGGCGATGAACAGCGTGGCTGCCGACACGATGACCAGGTAGGAAATCAGTACGCGCAGGCGGGTCGCGGCCAGGGCGCCGAGCCCGCCCAGCACCAGCGTCGCCACGCCGGCCCACAGCAGCCAGTCGCGGCCATAGCCGGCCATCGCGCCGGCATCGTCGCCGAACCACAGCATCTGGATGCGCAGCACCGAATACAGGCCGACCTTGGTCATGATCGCGAACAGCGCCGCCACTGCGGCCGGCGCGCGCGAATAGGCTTCCGGCAGCCACAGGTACAGCGGCATCAGCGCGGCCTTGGCGCAGAACACCAGCAGCAACAGGCCCATCGTGGCCTTCACCAGGGTCAGCTGCGTCGGCGGCACCGCGGCAATGCGCTGCGACAGCTCGGCCATGTTCAGCGAACCCAGCGTGGCGTACAGCAGGCCCAGCGCGATCAGGAACAGGGTCGAGGCGGTGACGTTGAACACCACGTAGTGCAGGCCGATGCGCATGCGCAGGCCGCGGCCACCGCTGAGCAGCAGGCCGTAGGAGGCGATCAGCATCACCTCGAAGAACACGAACAGGTTGAAGATGTCGCCGGTCAGGAACGCGCCGTTGAGGCCGACCAGCTGGAACTGGAACAGTGCATGGAAGTGCGGTGCGCGGCGGTCCCAACCCGAGCAGGCGTGCAGCAGGCAGGGAATGGCCAGCAGCAGGGTGGTCAGCAGCATCCATGCCGACAGCCGGTCGGCCACCAGCGCGATGCCCAGCCGCGACGGCCAGTCGCCCAGCAGGTAGACGTTGATGTCACCGCCCGCGGTCGACGCGAACAGCAGGCCCACCGCCAGCGCCAGCGCCGACAGCGAGGTCCACGCGACCGCGCGCTGCACCCTGGGGCCGTAGCGGCGGTGTTCGACGAACAGCGACAGCGCGGCGCCGAGCAGCGGAATCAGGATCGGCAGGATCACCAGATGGTTCATGCGCGATCCTCGCCCTGGCGCGCCGATGCGTTCTCATCCTGCAGGTCGTCGTCGGGCTCGTGGGCGTCCACATGGTCGCTGTGGTTGTCGCTGCGGCTGCGCATGGCCAGCACGATGCTCACTGCGGTCATCGCGAAGGCGATCACGATCGCGGTCAGCACCAGTGCCTGCGGCAGCGGGTCGGTGTAGTTGCCCAGGTGGCTGTCCACGCCCTCCTGCAGCACCGGCGCCTTGCCCAGCACCACGCGGCCACCGGCGAAGATCAGCAGGTTGGTGGCGTAGGACAGGAAGGTCATGCCGAGGATCACGTCGAAGCTGCGCGCACGCAGCAGCAGGTAGATGCCGATGGCGGTCAGCACGCCGATCGCGGTAGCCAGGGCCAGTTCCATCAGTGCATCTCCCCGGTGCGGGCCGAACGGCGTTGCAGGTCGATCTCACCCTTGCGGGCAGCGCGGGTACGCGACGGCTTGATCGTGCCCATCATCGACAGCATCAGCATGGCGCCGCCGAACACCACCAGATACACGCCGATGTCAAAACCGATCGCGCTGGCCAGCGGCACGTCGCCGATCAATGGCAGGTGCAGGTCGAGGTGGCCACTGGTCAGGAACGGCACGCCGAACAGCATCGAGGCGCTGCCGCTGAGCAGGGCGATCAGCAGGCCCATGCCGATGCAGCGGATGTAGTCGAAGCCGAAGCGCGATTCCACCGACGCGGTGCCCTGGATCACGTACTGGATCAGCAGCGGCACCGCCAGCACCAGGCCGGCGATGAAGCCGCCGCCCGGTGCGTTGTGGCCGCGCAGGAACAGGAAGATCGACACGGTCAGCGTCAGCGGGAACATGATCTGCGCCAGGTCGGCCGGCACCGGCAGCTTGATCGGCGGGCCGGGCATGATCTGTTCCGGTGCCATCCGCGTGCGCCGCAACAGTGCGTGCACCACCAGCGCGGCAATGCCGAACACGGTGATCTCGCCGAAGGTATCGAAGCCGCGGAAGTCGACCAGGATCACGTTGACCACGTTCTGGCCGTAGGCCTCGGGCAACGCACGGGCGAGCAGTTCGCCGGCCATGGTGTTCGGCGGCAGGGTCATCGCCGAATAGGCCAGCGCACCCAGGCCGGCGCCGGCGATGATCGCGATCACCGCATCGCGGCGCTTGCGCCAGCGCGGACGTTCCGGCCCGGACTGCGCGGGCAGGTAGTTCATGCCCAGCAGCATCAGCACCAGGGTCACCATCTCCACGAGCAGCTGGGTCAGGGCCAGGTCGGGTGCGGACAGGAACACGAAGGTCAGCGCCACCATCAGGCCGACGCCGCCGACCAGCAGCACCGCCAGCAGGCGCTGCTTGTAGATGCGCAGGGTGGCCGCCGCGCAGGCCATCATCACCAGCCACAGCGCCCAGCCCAGCAGCGGCATCGGCTGTGGCGCGGTCCAGTTTGGCGACGCCGGATCTGCCACGAATGGCGCGGCGGCAACTGCGATCGCCACCAGCACCAGGCCCAGCAGCATGCGCTGCAGGCTGCCGTTGGCGATGCCGTTGGTCAGGCGCATGGCCAGTGCGGACACGGCATCCAGCTGTGCATGGAACACATTGCGGCCAGTGCTGACGTTGGTCACGGCATGCAGGTTGATCAGCTTGCGCAGGCCGAAGTACAGCGCCACGCCGCCGATCACGCCGATCGCGCTCATCGCCAGCGGCAGGTTGAAGCCGTGCCATACCGCCAGGCTGTACTCGGGCATGGCGCTGCCGAGGATCGACGCCGCAGCGGCATGCAGCACCGGTGCCACGGTCAGTGCCGGGGCGATGCCAACTGCCACGCAGATCACCACCAGCAGTTCCACCGGTACCTTCATCCAGCGCGGCGGCTCATGCGGCACGCGATCCAGGTCGTGCGGGCCGGGGCCAAAGAAGGTGTCGTGCACGAAGCGCAGGCTGTAGGCCACCCCGAACACGCCAGCCAGCAATGCGGCGATCGACACCGCCGTGCGCATGATTCCCGGGCCTCCGGCCGTGATCGCCTCGGCAAACAGCATTTCCTTGGACAGGAAGCCGTTGAGCAGCGGGATGCCGGCCATCGCCAGCGAGGCAATGATCGCCAGCGCGCTGGTGAACGGCATCAGCCTGCGCAGGCCGCCCAGCTTGCGCATGTCGCGGGTGCCGGTCTCATGGTCGATGATGCCGGCGGCCATGAACAGCGAGGCCTTGAAGGTGGCGTGGTTGAGGATGTGGAACACACCGGCCACCACCGCCATCGGCGTGGACAGGCCGAACAGCAGGGTGATCAGGCCCAGATGGGAAATGGTCGAATAAGCCAGCAGGCCTTTCAGATCGTGCTGGAAGATCGCGTTCCAGGCGCCGATCAACAGCGTGATCGCACCGATGCCGCTGACCGTGTAGAAGAACAGGTCGCTGCCGGCCAGCGCTGGATGCAGGCGCGCCAGCAGGAACACACCGGCCTTCACCATGGTGGCCGAGTGCAGGTAGGCAGAGACCGGAGTGGGCGCGGCCATCGCGTGCGGCAGCCAGAAATGGAACGGGAACTGCGCGCTCTTGGTGAGGATGCCCGCCAGCACCAGGAACAGCGCGTAGGGGTACAGCGCGCTGGCGCGGATCTGCTCGCCGGCAGCCAGCACCACGTCCAGGTCGAAGCTGCCGACGATGCGCCCGATCAGCAGTACGCCACCGAGCAGCGCAAGGCCGCCGCCGCCAGTGATCACCAGCGCCATCCGCGCGCCCTCGCGGGCGTCCTGGCGGTGCGACCAGAAACCGATCAGCAGGAACGAGCTGATGCTGGTCATTTCCCAGAAGATCATCAGCAACAGCAGGTTGCCCGACAGCACCATGCCCAGCATGGCGCCCATGAACAGCAGCAGGTAGCAGTAGAAGCGGTGCGCGTTGTCCTGCTGGCTCAGGTAGTAGCGCGCGTACAGCACCACCAGCGCGCCGATGCCCAGCACCAGCCCGGCGAACATCCACGCCAGCCCGTCCAGGCGCAGGGTGAAGTCCAGGCCGATCTGCGGCAGCCAAGGGACCATCGTCCGCACCACCTGGCCGTCGAGTACGGACGGGGTCAGCCAGCCGAGGATGGCCAGTCCGCCCAACGGCGCCAGCGCCGCCAGCCAGGCAGCAGTCGAGCGCGAACTACGGGGGAAGGCCGCAACAGCCGCTGCCATCAGGAACGGCAGGGCCAGCAGCAGGGGCAGGCTGGGGAGCATGCAGGGAATCCATGATTCACGAGCAGGTCAGGGAGGATAACAGGCTGCGAAATGTCGCTGAAACCCATCGAACAGCGATCAATTGCATGTAACGTCCGCTGATTCATATTTTCTGCGACGCAACATCGCGTTCCTGCAGTCCCTCCCCGGTTGCCCTCGGGGGACGCCCTACGCCCACGCAGGGAGACCGCAGGCCCTGTCGCACAGGGGCTGCCGTCGACGGGCGGGAAGTGGGGAGCGGATCACCGGCGCAGGCTGGCAGGGCCGTCGTGGAGTGCGGGTGATGGAATCTGCCCGTTCAGGAAACGAGGGGCGCCGTCGACCCTGGGCAGGTCAGTAGCGCCAGTCGAGCTTGCGGTAGAACTTGGCCATCACCCAGGCCGGGCCGATCAGCAGGTAGGTCAGGTCGGTCAGGAAGCTGGGCTTGCGGCCCTCGAACTTGTGGCCGATGAACTGCGCGATCCAGGCCACCACGAACACGCCCACCGCCAGCCAGAACAGGTTGTGCAGGCCGATTTCGGCCTCCAGCAGGCGGCACAGGCAGCCGAACACGAAGAACTGGATGAGCATGCCGATGCCCAGCGGGCGCGACAGTTTGTTGTAGAAGCACCAGGCGCTGAACATCGCGAACGCCGACCAGATGCCGTACTGGAACCAGGTGATCAGCGGCGGCAGGCACCAGAGCAGAGCCACCACCGACCACAGGATCGCCGGGACCGCCACCACGTGGATGCGCTGGTTGATCACATTGCGGTGGTCGTCGGAGTAGCTGGCGAAATAGCGGTCGATCGGCCGCGCAAGCTCGGTGGATGTCTGCATGCTGCGTTGCTTCCTCGGACAACGGTAGTGCCGGCCGCTGGCCGGCACTCCAGAGCATAGCCGAGTTCATGAGGTTGCCGGCCAGCGGCCGGCACTACCAGAGCCAGGCCATGCCTGGCTGCAGGTGTTCGCGAGGTTGCCGGCCAGCGGCCGGCACTACCGAACGCGCCCCCCGCCTTTCCGGCCGGGGGCGCAGGCGCATCAGTCGACGCTGATCCCGGCCAGGCGCTGCAGTGCCTCGGCATACTTGGCGCGGGTGCGCTCGATGATCTCGGCCGGGATGGTCGGGCCCGGGGCGGTCTTGCCCCAGTCCAGCGTCTCCAGGTAATCACGCACGAACTGCTTGTCGTAGCTCGGCGGGCTGGTGCCCACTTCGTACTCGTCGGCCGGCCAGTAGCGCGAGGAATCCGGCGTCAGCATCTCGTCCATGATGTACAGGCGGCCATCGGCGTCGGTACCGAACTCGAACTTGGTATCGGCCAGGATGATGCCGCGCTCGCGGGCGTAATCGGCGGCGAACTTGTAGATGCGCAGGGTGGCGTCGCGCACGCGCTCGGCCAGTTCCGCACCGACCTGCTTCACCATTGCATCGAAATCGATGTTCTCGTCATGGTCGCCGACAGCGGCCTTGGTCGAGGGGGTGAAGATCGGCTCGGGCAGCTGCTCGGCCTGGCGCAGGCCGTCGGGCAGGTCGATGCCGCTGACCTTGCCGGTGCGCTGGTAATCCTTCCAGCCGCTGCCGATCAGGTAGCCGCGGGCGATTGCTTCCACCGGCACCGGCTTCAGCTTGCGGGTGACCACCGCGCGCCTGGCATACAGGGCCGGGTCCACCCCTTCGGGCAGCACGCTGGCCACGTCGATGCCGGTCAGGTGGTTGGGCATCAGGTGCGCGGTCTTGGCGAACCAGAAGTTGGACACCTGGCAGAGCATCTCACCCTTGCCCGGGATCGGGTCGGGCAGGACCACGTCGAACGCCGACAGGCGATCGGTGGCCACCATCAGCAGGTACTCGCCCGGCGGGGTTCCGGCTGGCAGCCGCTCGCGCGGGATATCGAACACATCACGCACCTTGCCGCGATGGCGCAAGGGCAGGCCGGGGAGATCGGATTGCAACAGCGTGGTTGGCACGGGCACTCCTGGGGCGTTGTCGATACGGCTGCTGCCCAACGGACCCGGCGGGCCCGCTGACCAGCGGGCGGCCTAGTGTAAAGCCGTCCGGGCCCGCTGTGACGTAAAATGAGCGTCCATTTCGTCGGTCGACCCCGGAGCGCCATGCGCTGGTACGGAAAACTGCTCGGATTCATCGCCGGCGCCCTGCTGTTCCGGCCCAATCCGCTGTTCGGGGCGGTGGTCGGCCTGCTGATCGGCCATGCCTTTGATTCGGACTGGTTCCGCCTGAACAAGGAGAACCCGTACCGGGAGCTGGGGCTGACCTCCGAGGCCACCGATGCCGAGGTCGAGCGCGCCTACCGCAAGCTGATCTCGCAGTACCACCCCGACAAGCTTGGCGGCGCCGCCCCCGAGCTGCAGCAGCAGGCCGAGCAGAAGTCGCGGCGCATCAACGCCGCCTACGACCGCATCAAGACCCTGCGCAAGCGCTGACCCCTTTCCCCTCGTTGCAAGGCCCGGCCATGTCCCACTGCCTCATCGCCCCCTCCATCCTGTCCGCCAACTTCGCCCGCCTCGGCGAGGAAGTCGACAACGTCCTCGCCGCTGGCGCGGACTGGGTCCACTTCGACGTGATGGACAACCACTACGTGCCGAACCTGACCATCGGCCCGATGGTCTGCCAGGCGCTGCGCAAGCACGGCGTGACCGCGCCGATCGACGTGCACCTGATGGTCGAGCCGGTGGACCGCATCATCCCGGACTTCGCCGAGGCCGGTGCCACCTACATCAGCTTCCACCCGGAGGCGAGCCGCCACGTGCACCGCACCATCCAGCTGATCCGCTCGCTGGGCTGCAAGCCGGGCATCGTGCTGAACCCGGCCACGCCGGTGGACATCCTCGACTGGGTGCTGGAGGACCTGGACCTGGTGCTGCTGATGTCGGTCAACCCGGGCTTTGGTGGCCAGGCCTTCATCCCCTCGGCGCTGGACAAGCTGAAGGTGGTGCGCAAGATGATCGATGCCAGCGGCAAGGACATCCGCCTGGAGATCGACGGCGGCGTGAAGGCCGACAACATCGGCGAGATCGCGGCTGCCGGTGCCGACACCTTTGTCGCCGGCTCGGCCATCTTCAACGCCAAGACCAGCTACCAGGACGTGATCGCGCAGATGCGCGCCAACGTCGCCGCCGCCCGCTGACAAAAAGGGGACGGAGGGGATTAATCTCGTTTAATTCCCTCCGTCCCCTTTATCTGCGCATGGCACTGTTGAACATCCGTCCGGCCACCGTGGCCGATGCTGGCCTGATCCTGCATTTCATCCACGAACTGGCCATCTACGAGAAGGCCGAGCATTCGGTACAGACCGATGAGATCGGCATCGCCGAGAGCCTGTTCGGCGCCGATGCCACGGCGCGCGCGTTGATCTGCGAAGCCGACGGCGAGGCCATCGGCTATGCGGTGTACTTCTACAACTACTCCACCTGGCTGGGCCGCAAGGGCATCTACCTGGAAGACCTCTACGTCAGCCAGGAAAAGCGCGGCGTGGGCGCCGGCAAGGCACTGCTGAAGTACATCGCACGCCAGGCCGTAGCCGAGGGCTGCGGTCGCTTCGAATGGTCGGTGCTGGACTGGAACACCCCGGCCATCGAGTTCTACACCGCTGCCGGTGCGAAGCCGCAGGACGAGTGGACCGTGTACCGGCTGCAGGGCCAGGCGCTGCACGATTTCGCCAACGGGTGAAGCGAAGTGCATCCACGCATGGTGTGGATCTACCAACCGGGTGGGTGCGAACCGCAACCCGGGGGGGGAGCGAACCGCAACTTGGGGGGGGGGAGCGAACCGCAACCTGGTGGGTGCGAACCTTGGTTCGCACTCCCTGCACATCCCAAAAAAAAGCCACGCCAATCACTGGCGTGGCCTCGCTGCATGCGTGGGAGGCTGATCCTGCCTCCATCCGTCGTCCCTGCTATGGACTCCCATTCTCCGGTAGCTGAATGACATCTGCGTGACATTCACCGCAGGCAAACAGCGCATTGCTAGCCTGTGCCACCGCATCCCTGGAAGCTCTGCATGACCACCCCGCGCTGGCGCCTGATCCTCAACGGCAAATCCGCCGGCAATGATGAGTTGCGCGACGCCGTCGGCCATTGGCGCGGACAGGGCGTGCAGCTGGAAGTGCGGGTGACCTGGGAGGACGGTGACGCCGAGCGCTATGTCGCCGAGGCGATCGACCATGGCGTGGATGTGATCGTGGCCGCCGGTGGCGATGGCACGCTCAGTGCGGTGGCCGAGACACTGGCGCATCGTGAGGAGCTGGCAGATGCGCTGCCCTCGCTGGCGCTGATCCCGATGGGGACCGCCAACGATTTCGCGACTGCGGCCGGCATACCGACCGAACCGAAGGAGGCCTTCGCCTTGATCGGGCAGGCGACGCCGCATGCCATTGACCTGTTGCGCGTGGACGCCGATGGCACCCAATGGTGGTGCGCTAATCTCGCCAGCGGTGGCTTCGGCACGCAGGTGACGGTGGAGACGGATGCGGGCTTGAAGAAGATGCTGGGCGGGCTGGCCTATGTGATCACCGGCATCGCCAAGCTCGGCCGCATCGAGCCGATCACCGCACGGTTGTCCGGTCCGGACTTCGCGTGGGAAGGCGACTTCATTGCGCTCGGCATCGGCAATGGTCGCCAGGCCGGTGGTGGCCAGCAGTTGTGCCCGCAGGCACTGATCGATGATGGGTTGCTGGATGTGACGGTGCTTCCGGAGCTGGAAGGGGAGGTCACCGCCACCCTCGGCCAGATGCTGAAGTCCGGCACCCAGGCTGCGCTGGAACAGCTGGCCACGCGTGCGCGGCTGCCGTGGCTGGAGGTCGCATCCGAGCGCCCGCTGACCCTCAATCTGGATGGCGAGCCGGTACAGGCCCGCCAGTTCCGCATCGAGTGCGTGCCGGGCAGGGTACGGATGCATCTTCCGGCTGGCTGCCCATTGCTGGGTGGGTAGGGGAGGTAGAGTCGACTGTTAGTCGACTGCTTCTCGTTCCGACGGCGTAAAACCCCGCGCTACGCGCGCAAGTCGACCAACAGTCGACTCTACCGGTCCGCGTCGTCGGTTCCCGTGGCTGGCCCCGCCCGTCCCGTGGTTCAGTTTCCCAGGGTTCCCCTGCCGTCCAAGCTGCGATACAGTCAAGGGGTGTCCAGCCTGACGACCCCGCATACCCTTTCTTCCGCACGCCGTTGGTGGCGATGGTGGCCCGTTGCCGTCGTCCGCCCCCATAACGCTGTGTCCCGGAAGGAAAGTCGTCTTGAACTCGCACGCTCAGTTTCAGCAGCAGGCCGCTGAAGGCCACACCCATATTCCCGTCGTCCGCGAAGTGCTGTCCGACCTGGACACGCCGCTTTCGGTCTATCTGAAGCTCGCCGACGGCCCCAATACCTACCTGTTTGAATCTGTCGAAGGCGGCGAGCGCTTTGGTCGTTACTCGATCATCGGCCTGCCGGCGCGCCGCGTGTACGCCTTCCACGGCCACACGCTGACCGTGCGCGAAGACGGCCAGGTGGTGGACACCCGCGAGGTGGCCGACCCGTTCGCCGAGGTCGAGGCGCTGCGCAGCGCCCACTCGGTGCCGAAGCTGGAAGGCCTGCCGGGCTTCACCGGTGGCCTGGTCGGCTGGTTCGGCTTCGAGTGCATCGGCTACATCGAACCACGCCTGGCCCCGCCGGCCGGCCGCGATGAGCTGGGCACGCCGGACATCCTGCTGCTGGACTCCAACGAGCTGGCCGTGTTCGACAACCTCAAGGGCCGCCTGTACCTGATCGTGCACGCCGACCCGCGTGTCGACGGCGCCTTCGAACAGGCGCAGGCGCGCCTGGATGCACTGACTGCCAAGCTGCGCGCGCCGGGCGCCGGCTATCCGGCACCGCTCAACAGCGATGTGCTGGATGAATCCGATTTCGTCTCCGGTTTCACCCGCGAAGGCTTCGTCGATGCGGTCCAGCGCAGCAAGGAATACATCCGCGCCGGTGACATCTTCCAGGTGGTGCTCAGCCAGCGCCTGAGCGTGCCGTTCAAGGCGCGGCCGGTGGATGTGTACCGCGCGCTGCGTGCACTGAATCCGTCGCCGTACATGTATTTCCTGGATGTCGGCGACCTGCAGGTGGTCGGCTCCTCGCCGGAAATCCTGGTGCGCCTGCAGGATGGCGAAGTCACCGTGCGCCCGATCGCCGGTACCCGCCCGCGTGGCGCCACGCCCGAGCAGGACCTGGCGCTGGAAGCCGAGCTGCTGGCCGACCCGAAGGAACGCGCCGAGCACCTGATGCTGATCGACCTCGGCCGCAACGATGCCGGTCGTGTGTCCAGGGCGGGCACCGTGGAAGTGGGCGAGCAGTTCGTGATCGAGCGCTACAGCCACGTCATGCACATCGTCAGCGAAGTGACCGGGCAGCTGCAGCCGGGCCTGAGCTACGCCGACGTGCTGCGTGCCACCTTCCCGGCAGGCACCGTCAGCGGCGCGCCGAAGATCCGCGCGCTGGAAGTGATCCGCGAGCTGGAACCGATCAAGCGCAATGTCTACGCAGGCAGCATCGGCTACATCGGCTGGCACGGCGATGCCGATACCGCGATCGCGATCCGCACCGCGGTGATCAAGGACGGCCGCCTGTACGTGCAGGCCGGCGCCGGCATCGTCTACGACTCGGACCCGGACAAGGAATGGGACGAGACGATGAACAAGGGCCGCGCGCTGTTCCGCGCCGTTGCCCAGGCTGCCAAGGGCCTGTAAGCCTGCCTCGCCACGGCGCCGCGCCGTGGTCGTTCCGCTGTTCCCGTTGAAGACAAGGAGTACCGCATGAAGCTGCTGAGCGCATTGCTGTGGTCGTCACTGCTGGCCACGATGGCCCCGTCTGCGTGGGCGCAGGCCAATACCATTCCCTCGCAGCCGCACCTGCTGGTGAAGGGCGAGGCGCGTCGCGTGGTGATGCCGGACCGGTTCGGCCTGCAGTTGAACATCGAAGAGACCGGCATGGACGCCGACGCCGCGCGCCGCCGCGTGCAGGACAACGTTGCCCGCGTGCTGGCACTGTTCAAGCAGCACAAGGCGGTGGAAGGCAGCGTGCGCGCGGACAACCTGCGGATTGGTCCTGCGACGCGCTATGAGCAGAATCGGCAGGTTTTCATCGGCACCCGCGTGTCACGCCAACTGCGCGCCAGCTTCGCCAGCGTCCAGCAGATGCAGGACGTGCTGGGGGCGCTGAAGGCCAACGAGAACGTGCAGGTCAGCAGCGTGGCCCCGACCTACTCGGGCGAAGTGGCGCTGCGCCGCGAACTCAAGGGCGAGGCGGCGGCCCAGACCCGCCAGTCTGCGCAGGGCCTGGCCAAGGCCTACGGCACCCAGCTGCGTGGCCTGTACAGCATCTCCGATGTGGCGCCGAACTTCGCCTATGGCGTGCAGGCGGGCAACTGGCCCAGCAGTGGGGATCTGGTGACGCCGCCCTCGCCGCCCGCGCCCGAGGCACCGATGAACAGCATCGAGACCACGGGCTCGCGCCTGCGCGAGTCGGTGGAAGCCGGCCCCATCACCTACACCGAAAACGTGTACGCCATTTTCCTGATAAGCGACGGAACCTGACCATGTTGTGGATGATCGACAACTACGACAGCTTCACCTACAACCTCGTGCAGTACCTGCAGACGCTGGGCGCCGAGGTGAAGGTGGTGCGCAACGATGCAATGAGCGTGGACGAGATCGCCGCGCAGAAGCCCGAGCGCATCGTCATCTCGCCCGGCCCGTGCACGCCCAACGAAGCGGGCGTGTCGCTGGAACTGATCGAGCGCCTGGGCCCGACCACGCCGATCCTCGGCGTGTGCCTGGGCCACCAGGGCATCGGCCAGGTCTACGGCGGCACGGTCATCCGTGCCGGCAACATCATGCACGGCAAGACCTCGCCGATCCGCCATGAAGGCAAGGGCGTTTTCGCTGGCCTGCCGGACCGCTACCAGGCCACCCGCTACCACTCGCTGGTGGTGGACAAGAACAGTCTGCCGGACTGCCTGGAAGTGACTGCCTGGACCGAGAACGACGACGGCTCGATCGAAGAGATCATGGGCCTGCGCCACCGCCAGTTCCCGGTGGAAGGCGTGCAGTTCCATCCCGAGTCCATCCTCACCGAACACGGCCACGCCCTGCTGCGCAATTTCCTGCAGCGCCCGGCGGCCTGATCCAAGGAGCATTCCCATGAGCTTCTCCCCCCAGGAAGCCCTGCATCGCACCATCGAACATCGCGAAATCTTCTTCGACGAAATGGTCGACCTGATGCGGCAGATCATGCGTGGCGACGTGTCGCCGATGATGACCGCCGCCATCCTCACCGGCCTGCGTGTGAAGAAGGAAACCATCGACGAGATCGCCGCTGCGGCCACGGTCATGCGTGAATTCGCGCTGGCCGTGCCGGTGGCCGATACCACCCACCTGGTCGACATCGTCGGCACCGGGGGCGATGGCTCGCACACCTTCAACATCTCCACCTGTGCGATGTTCGTCGCCGCTGCGGCCGGTGCGCGCGTGGCCAAGCACGGCAACCGCAGCGTGTCGTCCAAGTCCGGCAGCGCCGATGCGGTGGAAGCGCTGGGCGCGGCCATCGAGCTGCAGCCGGCCCAGGTGGCCGCCGCGATCGAACAAACCGGTATCGGCTTCATGTTCGCGCCCATCCACCATCCGTCGATGAAGGTGGTCGCGCCGGTCCGCCGCGAGATGGGCGTACGCACCATCTTCAACATCCTTGGCCCGCTGACCAACCCGGCCAGCGCGCCGTCGGTGCTGATGGGCGTGTTCCACCCCGATTTAGTGGGTATCCAGGCACGCGTGCTGCGCGAGTTGGGCACCGAGCGCGCGATGGTGGTCTGGGGCCGTGACAACATGGACGAGATCTCGCTGGGCGCCGGCACCCTGGTCGGCGAACTGCGCGACGGCAAGGTGCGCGAGTACGAGATCCACCCGGAGGACTTCGGCATCGCCATGTCGGCCAGCCGCAACCTGCGCGTGGACGGCCCGGAACAGTCCATCCAGATGCTGCGCGCCGTGCTCGACAACGAGCCGGGCCCGGCGCTGGACATCGTCGCGCTGAATGCCGGTGCCGCCCTGTACGTGGCCGGTGTGGCCAGCGACATCGGCGATGGCCTGGCCCGCGCCCGTGCCGCCATCGCCAATGGCAGCGCCCGCCAGCGCCTGCAGCAGTATGTGGAGACCACCCGCGCGCTGGTTGCCTGAGCGCGCGGTTCAGCCTGACCCTCTCGATGGCCGATAATGGCCGTCCTCACCGCCCCCCGCACCGACCCGAAGACGATGAGCGACATCCTGCAGACGATCCTGGCCCGCAAGGCCGAAGAAGTGGCCCAGCGCCGCGCCCAGCGCCCGCTCGAGGAGCTGCAGGACGCCGTGGCCAGCGCCCCGCCGGTACGTGGCTTCGTGCGCGCGCTGCAGGCGGCGGTGGCCAATGGCGACCCGGCGGTGATTGCCGAGGTGAAGAAGGCCAGCCCCTCCAAGGGCGTGATCCGCCCGGATTTCCGCCCGGCCGACATCGCCGTCAGCTACGAGTTCGGTGGCGCCAGCTGCCTGTCGGTGCTGACCGACGTGGACTTCTTCCAGGGCGCCGACGCCTATCTGCAGCAGGCCCGCGAAGCCTGCACGCTGCCGGTGCTGCGCAAGGATTTCGTCATCGACGCCTACCAGGTGTACGAGGCGCGCGTGCTGGGCGCCGACTGCATCCTGCTGATCGTCGCCGCGCTGGACGATACCCAGCTGGCCACGTTGTCCGAGCTGGCGCTGTCGCTGGGCATGGACGTGCTGGTGGAAGTGCATGACATCGACGAACTGGAGCGCGCGCTGCAGGTGCCGGCGCCGATGATCGGCATCAACAACCGCAACCTGCGCACCTTCGAGGTGTCGCTGCAGACCACGCTGGACATGCAGCAGGCGGTGCCGCGTGACCGCCTGCTGGTCACCGAGAGTGGCATCCTCGGCCCGCAGGACGTCGCGCTGATGCGCGATGCCGGCATCCATGCATTCCTGGTCGGCGAGGCCTTCATGCGCGTGGAAGAGCCGGGCGAGGGCCTGCGTCAGCTATTCTTCGCGGCATGACAACGCACTATCCGACGCCGCGCGACGATGCGCCGCTGGTGGTCTTCGATTTCGACCACACCCTCTACGACGGCGATTCGGGCACCCATCTGTTCGCCTCGCTGATCAAGCGCAACCCGCTGCGCATGCTGGCCGCGCTGCTGGTCACGCCGATCGCCGGGCCGTTGGTGGCGATGCTGCCGACCCGCCGAACGGGTATTTCGGTCTACGTGTGGATCGGCAGCTTCGGCCTGCACCGTGCGCGCGATTTCAACAAGGTGATCGATGCCTACGTGCTGCGCAACGAGGCGCAGATGCGCGCCAAGCTGCTGCCGCAGGCGCTGGAGGTGTTCGCCGCGCACCGCGCCAAGGGCGACCGTGTAGTGGTCGCCACCGGCGCGCCGCCGGAACTGGCCCGCGCCATCCTGGCGTTCGTTGCCCACCAGGACGTGCCGGTGATCGGCACCGAGGTCGGCCCGCGACTGGGCGGCGTCGGCCCGACCCGCCACTGCCACAACGAAGAAAAGATGCGCATGCTGCGCGAGCGCGGCTACGGCAATATCGACATCGCCTACTCCGACAGCACCGCCGACCTGCCGTTGCTGCTGGCCGCCAAGGCGCCGGTGGTGGTGAACCCGAAGCGATCCAGGGTGGACTTCTTCCGCCGCGTGCTGCCGGCCGGCACCCGCATCCTCAACTGGGGCTGCGTGGACCGCGGCGGCGACAAGGCGTAACGCGCGGAATCCGCCGGGGATGGGATGACGGAGTGCCGGGCTGCGACCCGGTAGTGCCGGCCGCTGGCCGGCAACGTCATGATCTGCGGAAGGGCCTGCGGGGTTGCCGGCCAGCGGCCGGCACTACCGAATCCCGTGCAGGCAGCGCCGGGCCATGCCCGGCAAACGCTCAGCGCCCCAGCTGCCCGTACACCGCATGGCCGATCTGGAACAGGCTGATCCCCAGCACCAGCACGCCAACGGCCACCAGCACCCAGCGCTCCTTCACCCGCTTGACCAGGATCGCCGCCACCGGCGCGGCCATCATGCCGCCGATCAGCAGGCCGGCGACGATCTGCAGGTGCTGCACGCCCATCGACAACAGGAAGGTCGCTGACACGGTCAACGTGACCACGAACTCGGCCGCGTTGACCGTACCGATGGTGGTGCGCGCCTGGCCGCCACGGGCGAGCAGGGTGGACGTGGCGATCGGTCCCCAGCCGCCACCGCCGCTGGCGTCCAGCAGGCCCGCGAAGAAGCCCAGCACCGGTACCCGGCGGATCTCGCCCTTGGGCATCCAGCGCCCCGCGGCGCGCGCCAGGATGATGATCGCCAGCACCAGCAGGTACAGGTAGATGAGGGGGCGGATGATGTCGCCGGGGATCTGGGTGAGCACGTACGCGCCCAGGGCGCCGCCCACCGCACCGGGCAGGGCCAGCCGCAGGAACAGGCGTTTATCGACATTCCCGGCGGCGAGGTGCGACACGCCCGAGGCACCGGTGGTGAACACTTCAGCGGTGTGGATGCTGGCGCTGACCTGCGCCGGTGGCAGGCCCATGCTCAGCATCACCGACGAGGACACCAGGCCGAAGGCCATGCCCAGTGCGCCGTCAACCAGCTGCGCGCCAAGGCCGATGAGGATGAACCACCAGAATTCGCTGCTCAGTTCCATGCACCGAGCCTAGCGCGCGAAGGAGTGCGGACCAAGGTCCGCACCCACCGGGTGCTCAACCGTCAACGGGTGCCGTACAGCACCACGGTCTTGCCGCGGGCATGCAGCAGGCCGTCGGTCTGCAGCTTCTTCAGCACGCGGCCGGCCATTTCGCGCGAGCAGCCGACCAGGCGCGCCAGTTCCTGGCGTGACACGCGCAGCTGGCTGCCCTGCGGATGGCTCATCGCTTCTGGTTCCTGCGCCAGATCGTGCAGTGTGCGCACGATCCGATCGGTAACATCCAGGAATGCCAGGCGACTGGCCTTGCGGCTGGTATCGAGCAGGCGCTTGGAGATCTGCTGGCCCAGCGCATACAGCAGGCGCGGGGCGTCGGCCGACAGCGGGCCGAGGAACAGCTGGTGCAGGCGCTCGTAGCTGATTTCGGCCAGTTCGCAGGCGGTACGGGTCCGCAGGATCACCTCGCGGCGGTCCGATTCGACGAACAGGCCCATTTCGCCAACGAACTCGCCGGCACCGAAGTAGCCCAGCACAAGCTCTCGATCGTCATCTTCCTCGGCCATGATTGAAACCGAGCCGCTGACAACGTAATACAGGGTTCCCGCCGGGTCACCGGGTCGGAAGACGTCGGTACGGGTGGGATATCGCCGCCGGTGGCTGTGCGCCAGGAAACGATCGATGGTGGCGATATCCAAGGCCAGTGGACTGCTAGCTAGGCGCACGGTTGACACGATAGGGGCGCTCCCTCTGCGCATGAACGGATTCACGGGGTCGATAGCGGAGCTTAACCAGCGCAATTGTTAAGGGCAAACAGTGTGCCAGAACTCTTGCGTCTTCACGTTCCCCCCGGGGGCAGTTTGCCCCATAATTCCCCCTTTCCCTTCTTACACAGGAATCGACCGCCGTGGTCAAGCCGTTGCCTCGCCTGAGGCTGCAGGGTTTCAACAACCTCACCAAGGCGCTGAGCTTCAACATCTATGACGTGTGTTACGCGCGCACCGAAGAGGAGCGTCAGCGTTACATTGAATACATCGATGAAGAGTACAACGCCGACAGGCTGACTCAAATCTTGACCGATGTCGCCGAGATCATCGGCGCCAACATCCTGAACGTGGCCCGCCAGGACTACGACCCGCAGGGTGCCTCGGTGACCATCCTGATCTCCGAAGAGCCGGTGATCGACAAGAAGCTGGCCGGCAAGGAGCTGATCTCCGACGCCGTGGTCGCGCACATGGACAAGAGCCACATCACTGTCCACACCTACCCGGAAACCCATCCGCAGGAAGGTATCGCGACGTTCCGCGCGGACATCGACGTGGCCACCTGTGGCGTCATCTCCCCGCTGAAGGCCCTGAACTACCTGATCGAGAGCCTTGAGTCGGACATCGTGATCATGGACTACCGCGTCCGTGGCTTCACCCGCGATGTGAAGGGCAAGAAGCACTTCATCGACCACAAGATCAACTCGATCCAGAACTTCCTGGCCAAGAACATCAAGTCGCGTTACGAGATGTTCGACGTCAACGTCTACCAGGAAAACATCTTCCACACGAAGATGCACCTGAAGGACTTCGACCTGGACCAGTACCTGTTCGAGGAAAAGGCCAAGAACCTGTCGTTCAAGGAACGCATGAAGATCGAAGCGCTGCTCAAGCGCGAGATCGAAGAGCTGTTCCACGGCCGCAACCTGTCCGAGTAAGCACCATGTGCGATGCCCGCAGGCATCGCCACCCAGGCGGGACGACCCGCCCCGTGGAACCAGTGCCCCCGCACGCGTTACAGTTCCACGGTGATGTACCGACCCACGGCCCGGTGTGAAAACACCGGGCCGTTTCGTTTTTTTCAAAAAAGGTAAGGAGCCCCCACCCATGCCCTGGATCTACCTGCTGCTGGCCGGCCTGTTCGAGATCGGTTTCGCCCTCGGAATGAAGTACTCCGAAGGCTTCAGCAAACCCCTGCCCACCGCTGCCACGGTGGTATCCGCGCTGATAAGCCTGTACCTGATGAGCCAGGCGATGAAGAGCATCCCGGTCGGCACGGCCTACGCGATCTGGACCGGTATCGGTGCCATGGGCGTGGCGGTGCTGGGCATCTACCTGTTCAACGACAGCGCATCGCCGGCCCGCCTGGCCTGCGTGGGCCTGATCGTGGCTGGTGTGATCGGCCTGAAGCTGGTCTCGCCGAACTGATTGATGGCCCGACCAACGGTCGGGCCCCACCGTCGCCCCCCCGCATCTCCTGGTAGGCCCGCACCGTTGGTGCGGGCGACCCTTCAAATGCGGTAGGCGATGGTCTTCATCACCCTGGAGGCCAGTGCCATCACGCCCGGGATCGGGAACGGCAGGCGGCGAGCGCCGGCCTGCTCGGCGTGGTCCGCATGGCGGGCCTCGTCTTCCTTCATCACCGCGATGACCGCGCGGCTGCGCAGGTCGCCGGCCGGCAGGTCGACCAGGTGCTCGTCCAGGTGGGCCTCCACCTGGCGCTCGGTCTCGACCACGAAGCCCAGGTTCCAGCCGTCGCCGCGCAGCCCGGCCAGGGTGCCGATGGTGTAGCTGCCGGCGTACCAAAGCGGGTTGAACAGGCTCGGACGGCTGTCCAGTTCGGCCAGCCGGGTGGCGCACCAGGCCAGGTGGTCGGTTTCTTCCTGCGCCGCTTCCAGCAGGTGTTCCCGCGTGGCCGGGTCGCGCGCCACGGCGGCCTGGCCGAAGTACAGGCCCTGCGCGCAGACCTCGCCGACGTGGTTGATCCGCATCAGGCCTGCGGCATGGCGCCGCTCGGCGCTGTCCATGCCGGGCTCGCCGGTGTCCGTGGCGGGGTAGGGGCGGGCCGCCGGCGGATTGCCGAACACTGTGTCCAGGGCGCGCTGCGCCTCGGTCAGCAGGTGGTCCAGCGGAGTGGTCTGGCGGAGCACGGTCATGGCAGTACGCGGTGGGGCGGAAGACCCCCCGATTCTCGCCCGGCCCCGCGCCCCTGCCAACCCGGCCCAGGGGACGGGTTGCGCTCCCGCGGCAGGATGAGTACAATCCCGCCTCTTACGCTTCACCTTTTCACAACGCGTGGCAGAGTTCCGGCGAGCCTTTCGCCGCAATGAGCCCGACCTAACCTAGAGTTCTTCATGAGCACTTTCACTGCCAAGAACGAGACCGTCCAGCGCGACTGGTACCTCGTCGACGCCGAGGGCAAGACCCTGGGCCGTCTCGCCACCGAGCTGGCCCGCCGTCTGCGTGGCAAGCACAAGCCGGTCTACACCCCGCACGTTGATACCGGCGACTACCTGGTCGTCATCAATGCAGAAAAGATTGCCGTCACCGGCAAGAAGCTGCAGGACAAGATGTATCACCGTTTCACCGGTTACATCGGCAACCTGAAGACCGAATCCCTGGCACAGGCGCTGGAGCGCCACCCGGAGCGCGTGATCGAGATCGCCGTGAAGGGCATGCTGCCGAAGGGCCCGCTGGGTCGCCAGATGTACCGCAAGCTCAAGGTCTACGCTGGCACTGAGCATCCGCACGCCGCACAGCAGCCGCAGGTTCTGGATATCTAATCATGGCTATCACTCAAAACTACGGCACTGGCCGCCGCAAGTCCTCCACCGCTCGCGTGTTCCTGCGCAAGGGTTCGGGCAACATCACCGTCAATGGCCGTCCGCTGGACGAGTTCTTCGGTCGTGAGACCGCGCGCATGATCGTGCGCCAGCCGCTCGAGCTGACCAAGAACACCGAAAGCTTCGACATCCTGGTCACCGCCGCTGGCGGCGGCACCACCGGCCAGGCCGGTGCGATCCGTCTGGGCATCGCCCGTGCTCTGGTCGAGTATGACGAAACCCTGAAGTCCGAGCTGCGCAAGGCTGGCTTCATGACCCGTGACGCCCGTGAAGTCGAGCGTAAGAAGGTCGGTCTGCACAAGGCCCGTCGCGCCACCCAGTTCTCCAAGCGCTGATTTACCGCGCCTGGTTGGGCTCCTTCGGGAGCCCGCTGGATGGAAAAGCAAAAGCCCGGCTTCGGCCGGGCTTTTGTCGTTCCGGGGTCATGGATTTCCTGGTTGCCGGCCAGCGGCCGGCACTACCCGTGGTTTCGCGTGCCGGGAGGGTGGGGTCAGGGCCTTTCCCTGCGGAAAAGGATCCGACCCCCGGGGTTCTCTCTGGGGAAGAGTCCCCTTGTTGTTCAAGGGGGTGTGCCGACAGGCGCGGGGACAAGGTGGAATGCGCGACCAGATTAAAAACAAAAGGCCAGATCTTTCGATCTGGCCTTTTGTTTTTAATCTGGCTGCCCCGGATGGATTCGAACCACCGAATGCCTGAGTCAGAGTCAGGTGCCTTACCGCTTGGCGACGGGGCAAAACGTGCAACTATTTTCTCACTTTTCACGCTGAAAAACAACTTGATTTTCAGTGTGGTGGCTATGGGTGGACTCGAACCACCGACCCCAGCATTATGAGTGCTGTGCTCTAACCGGCTGAGCTACATAGCCTTGGTGAGCCCGCTATTCTGCGGATGTGTACCGCCCCTGTCAACACTTTTGTGTCGTGCTTGTGGGCCGACAGAGGGCATGGGATAGTCCCGGCCAGTAGATTTTCTTAGGAGTCCGCATCGTGATCGATCCGGACGGCTATCGACCGAACGTCGGCATCGTGCTGATGCGGCAGGACGGCCAGGTGTTCTGGGCACGACGCGTGCGCCGGGACGGCTGGCAGTTCCCGCAGGGTGGCATGAACACCGACGAGACGCCTGTCGAGGCCATGTATCGTGAACTGCAGGAAGAGACCGGCCTGCTGCCCGAGCATGTGGAAGTGCTCGGGGCGACGCCCGGCTGGCTGCGCTACAAGCTGCCGGCGCGGGCCATCCGCCGCAATGAGCGGCAGGTCTGCATCGGCCAGAAGCAGGTCTGGTTCCTGCTGCGCCTGACCGGCGACGAATCCCACGTGAAGCTGGACCACACCGACTCGCCCGAGTTCGACCACTGGCGCTGGGTGGACTTCTGGTACCCGGTGGAGCATGTGGTGATGTTCAAGCGTGGCGTCTATGCGCGTGCGTTGCGACATCTGGCGCCGCTGGCCCGCGGGGTGGCCGGGCAGGGGGTTACCGCCATGCCCAAGAGCGCCGCCGAAGCCTGGATGCCTGGCCATACCGCCGGGCACGACCGCCCACGCAAGCGCCCTCGGACCCGCGGCTACTGGCCGAAGAAGGCCACGGGCGATGGCCCGGCCAGCTGACGGGCTGAACGGTATCGAGAATGGTTCAGGTCTCTGATTGACAACCATTCTCGTTTCCATTGGAATAGCCAACAGGCCGCTTCTGGCCTGCCAGCCCGGTTCACGCCTGTGTACGTCTGCATCTGCAACGGAGTCACCGACCACCAGATCCGCGAAGCCGCCAGCCATGGCGTCAGTACGGTGGCCGAACTGACCATGCGTACCGGCTGTGGCGCTACCTGCGGTTCCTGCCTGGACATGGCCGGCGATCTGCTGGCCAAGGCGCGTGCCACCCACGATCTGCCGCTGCCGGTATTGGGTCTGGCCCAGGTCGCCTGATCGTCTCTTGGCGGCGCGTTGACGGCGCGCTTTCGCATTCTTCACGTGCGGCCGCACAGGCCAATGCGCACGATTCGCGTTCCTTCACGGCTGCAGGCAAGGCGTTAAAGTGCCTGCGTTTTCAGCGTGCAGGAGCATCCCCATGAAGGGCGACACCAAGGTCATCGAATTCCTCAACAAGGTCCTCTACAACGAGCTGACCGCGATCAACCAGTACTTCCTGCATGCCAAGATGCTGAAGAACTGGGGCATCAAGGAACTGGCCGAACACGAGTACAAGGAATCGATCGACGAGATGAAGCATGCCGACATGCTCGCCGACCGCATCCTGTTCCTCGAAGGCCTGCCGAACTTCCAGGCGCTGGGCAAGCTGCGCATTGGTGAGAACCCGACCGAGATCCTGCAGTGCGACCTGTCGCTGGAACGCGATGGCGTGGTCACCCTGCGCGAGGCCGTGGCGTATGCCGATTCGGTCGGCGACTACGTCAGCCGCCAGCTGTTCGTGAAGATCCTTGATTCGGAAGAAGAGCACATCGACTGGCTGGAAACCCAGCTCGACCTGATCGAGCGCATCGGTGAACCGAAGTACCTGCTGAGCAAGCTGGAAGAGTGAGTCAGCCGGCCTGGCCGGCGCGATGCTGTGCCAGGTAGCCCGTCAGTGCAACGCGCGCTCGGGCGAATTCCGCAACCAGCAGCGCCACCGCTACTGCGGGGCGCTGCAGGCTGCCGCTGCGGGCTTCGTGCTCGATGCGCTGCGCGACTGACGACAGCGACAGTGCGCCCACGTTCGCGCTGGATGACTTGAGGCTGTGCGCGACGGCCTGCAGGCGAGGCTCCTCGCCGTTCTGCGCGGCCTGCTGCAGCTGCTGCACCATTGCCGGCGCATCCTCCAGGAACACCGAGACGATCTGGATGGCGCTCTCCCCGATCACTGCATGCAGTTCGTCCAGCACGTCGCGGTCCAGCACCGGCTGCGGCTTGGAGCCGACTCGGCTGTCATCGTCCTGTAGAGCCGAGCCATGCTCGGCTGATGGAGCGCGTCGGCTATCGGCCGTCAGCCGGGCATGGCTCGGCTCTATCGAAGGCCGTGCAGGTGATGCGGTTTTGCCGCCGCCCCAGCGCTGCAGCAGCGCATGCAGGGTGGCGCGTGCAATCGGCTTGGACAGATAGTCGTCCATGCCGGCCTGCAGGCAGCGCTCGCGGTCACCGGCCATGGCATTGGCGGTCATCGCGATGATCGGCAGGCGCGGGCGCCCGTTTTCCACTTCCTCGGCGCGCCAGCGGCGGGTGGCGGCATAGCCGTCCAGCACCGGCATCTGGCAATCCATCAGCACCACATCCACGTCGCCTTCGCGCAGGGCAAGCAACGCCTGCTCGCCATCGGCGGCGTTGCGCACTTCGCACTGGAACACGCGCAGCAGCTGCTCGGCCACCATGCGGTTGACCGTGTTGTCCTCCACCAGCAGCACGCGCAGGTGCAGCGGCGGCAGCGTGGGCGTGGGCTGGCCCTGTCCGGCGTTGGCCAGCAGCGCGGCAGGGCGCGCATGCGCAACCGGTGCAGCCAGCAGTGCATGCAGCCCAGCGTCGTCGAAATGCGAGGGTAGCTGCCGCTGGCGTGGGCGTGGCGGAAGGGCATCGTCCTGCAGCCACAGCACCTGCAGCCCGTCGTCTTCGCCACGTTCGGCCAACGCCTGTTGCAGCGTCGCTTCACCGATGCGGCGCGCACGTGCATCGACCAGCAGCCACGCCGGTGCCGGTTGCCCCGGCCTCGGCACCGCGCGCAGGCGCTCGACCACGGCATCGAACTGCGCCAGGGCGTGCACCAGCAGTCCATGATGGGCCGCGATGCGCTCGATGCGTGCCTGCAGGATGGCATCGCTACTGAACAGCAGCAGCGCGTCTGGCGTGCGCGCCATGGCCGGCAGGTCGCCGGGCACCTTCAACAACGGGATCTCGAACCAGAACGTGGCGCCCTGGCCGGGCGTGGACAGCACGCCGATGCGCCCGTGCATCAGGTCGATGATGCGCTTGCAGATCGCCAGGCCCAGGCCGGTGCCACCGTAGATGCGGGTCGTTGAGGCATCGGCCTGGCTGAAGGACTGGAACAGGCGCGCCTGCAGTGCGTCGTCGATGCCGATGCCGGTGTCGATGATCTCGAAGCGCAGCTGGTGCTGTGCGGGACCTTCGCCCAGGCGCTGCACGCGCAGCTGTACCTGGCCGCGCGCGGTGAACTTGATCGCGTTGGCCAGCAGGTTGCTCAACACCTGGCGCAGGCGTACCGGGTCGCCACGCACCGGCAGGCGCACCGACGGGTCCAGCTGCAGCCCCAGCGACAGGCCCTTGGCGTCGGCGGCGCGCTGCATCAGCTGCACCACGCCATCGAGCAGGTCGCGCAGGTTGAAGCTGGTGATCTCCAGTTCCAGCGCCTGTGCTTCCAGCCGCGAGTAGTCGAGGATGTCGTCGACGATGCGCAGCAGCTGCTGCGAGCTGGCCGAGGCGGTGGCCAGCATCTGCCGCTGGTCCTCGCCCAGCGGGCCGCGTGCGATCAGCTCCAGCATCGGCAGGATGCCGTTGAGCGGCGTACGGATCTCGTGGCTCATCGTGGCCAGGAACTCACCCTTGGCCAGCACCGCCGCCTCGGCGGCCTGCTTGGCCTGCAGCAGCTGCTGTTCCAGCTGCCCCTGTCGTTCGGTGGTGCGGCGCAGCTGGTCACGTTCGGCGGCCAGCAGGCTGCGCTCGCGCTGCAGCTGGGCCAGTGCCCGGTTGCGCGCGCGCAGCCGCAGGCCCAACAGCAGCGCGCTGATGGAGGCCGCAGCAAGGGCAACCAGCAGCGCGACCCACATCGGCACGTCAGAGCACCGCGTTGTGGAAGTCGAAGTTCAGATCGCTGCCGGCCGACTGCACCATGTTGCCCTGGATGTAGTCGACACCGCCCACCCACATCGCGGCGGCGGCCTGCGGATCTTCGATCTGCTGGCCGATGATCTGCTGCCCGGCGGCGTGCGCCCGCTCGATTGCCCGGCGCAGCTCTTCGCGCGTGGCCGGATTGGAATGACTGCTGGAGAAGCGCGCGGCCATGCGCACGAACGACAACGGCAGCTGGGTCAGCAGCGCATCGGCTTCGCCCCCGGGTTCGAACTGGCTCAGGCAGAAGCGCACGCCGACGCCGGCCATGCGCTGGCAGAACTGCTGTAGCGGCACGGTATGGATCAGCGCGTCGGGCAGGCGGACGTCGATCACCAGCGCGCTGCCGGGCAGGTCGCGCTGCTGCAGCGATTCCAGCAGCCAATCCGCGAACGCATCGCGTTGCAGGGTGCGCAGCGACTGCGAAACGAACAGGTTCAATGGTTGCGTCGCGTGCCGGTAAAGGTCGAGAAGGCCCAGTGCATGGTCCATCACCTGCTGGTCGAGATCGGCGATGCGCCCGGCAGCCTCTGCGGCCGGAATCACCTGGCCTGCCGCCAGCAGCGTACCGTCGGCCTGGCGAAGGCGCAGCAGCAGCTGGTACTGCGCGGTGTTGCCGCCGGCGACGGCGACGATCGGCTGGTAGGCCAGCTCAAGCTGGCCTTCCAGCAGTGCCAGGTGTTCCTGCTCGCTGGTCACGTCGCGGTGCACGTGGCCGGCCACGCCGGCGCTGAGCAACCGTGCCTGCAGGGTGGTGCGCTCGACTGCCTCCAGCGCGCTGTTGGCATCGTCGAAGCCCGGCGACAGCGGTGCATAGCCGACCACGCCCCGCAGATGCACCGATTCGTCATCGCGGATCACGAAGGCCCGCGCCGACAACTGCTCGCGCAGCGCAGCGGCAATGCTTTCCAGGCTGTCCTCGCTGACATTGCGCGCAAGCAGCAGGAAGCTGTTGTCGTTCAGGCGCGCCAGCAGGTGCGGGTGGCCGGCTTCTGCCAGGCGTTGCCCGGCCTGCACCATCAGGCGCTCGAAGGCGGCATAGCCATAGCGCTCGCGCAGGCCCAATGCGCTGGATATCTCGACGAACAGCACGCCGCCCTGGTCGCGGTGGGCGAGCGCGGCGTTGAGCTGCTGCAGCACGTGATGCCGCGTCGGCAGCCCGGTTTCCGGATTGCTGGTGGCCGGGGTGCCGGATACGCCGGGCAGGGTTGCGGCCTGCGCCCGCGCACGGCGGATGCGGTTGGCCACGGCGGCGATCAGGTGGCGCGGGCGGATCGGCTTGCTCAGGTAGTCGTCGGCGCCACTGTCGAGCACCTCGAACTGGCGTTCCGGGTCCGGGTCGCCGCTGAGGAACACGATGGGCAGCAGCTGCAGGCCGGGCTGCTGGCGGATCAGCGCGGTCAGCCGCATGCCGTCCAGACCGGGCAGGTGCAGGTCCATCAGGATCAGGTCGGGGCGATGTTCCTTGATCGCCTGCAGCGCACCGTCGGCATCGCTGTGCACGATCGCCTGCATGCCGGCGCCATGCAGCACGCTCTGTGCGAACAGTGCCTGGGCGCGATCATCCTCGACGATCAGCACGCGGTAGGGCGAATCGGAATGCAGCGGTGCCGGGTCATTGCCGCCGGCCTCGGCCAGCAGGGATGGGCCGGGCAGCGGCGGCGGTGCGCTGCCGATCGATGCGGGTGCGTCGGAGGCGGCCAGCGGCGGAACCGCTGCCGGCGCTGCGGCGACGGCGCTCGCCGGTTCAGCGGTCCAGCGTTGCCAATGATCGGCCGGAGGGGTTTCAGCGCGTCCCGGGCGGGCGCCCGCGGGGGATTCGTTTGCGGCCATCGGTGCTCCTGGTGTTCGCGTCCATTATGCGACAAGCCCGGCGATCAACCGGTGCCGGGCTGGCGTGGACTGTCGGGCGATGCACTGCGTGCCAGCCAGCGCACGCCCTTCCACAGGGTGCGCCAGACCAGCCACACCAGCAGCGCGCCCGCCAGGCTGCAGGCCAGCACCACGATCAGCGCGATCCATGGGTGTGCCAGGGCCAGGGCCAGACCACCGACCACCACGGTGTCCTCGGCGGCGGAGGCCACCCAGTTGCTGGCAGGCTCGGGCGAGGTATTGAGCAGGGCGCGGGTGCCTGCCTTCAGGCCGTGGCTGGCCAGCGCGACACCTGCACCGGCAGCAAGTGCGCCGGTGCCCAGCTGCCCATCCGGCGACAGCGTGGCTGCGGCAAGGAAGGCACCTGCGGGTACACGTGCCAGGGTCTGCACCAGATCCCACGCCGAGTCGACGCCGGGAATCTTGTCGGCGAAGAATTCGGTCACCGCCAGCGCCGCCGAGGTGCCCAGCACCCACCACGATTCAGTGGCCTGCAGGGCCGGTGGCAGGTCGACCCAGCCGAGCAGGCCGGCCAGGCCGACACCGAATACGGTGAGGTAGACGCGGATGCCGGCCAGCCAGGCCAGCAGGATGCCGATCACGAACAGGTGGGCTTCGGTCATGGCGATGCTCCGGCGACGGAACTGTGCAGGGGACCACACTATCGACGATGGCATGCCTGAACGCCACAGACCGTGGCTCGCCACTGCGCAGGAAACCCACCCGTCCTGTCATACACTAGCCCGTCGTTTGCCACAGGGGCCGTACCGGTGTCGCCCTCGCGATGCCCCGGAATCCACCCATGACCAACCGTCCTCCCATGCGCGTGCAGGTCCGCCTGCCCGGCGCGCCGCAACCGCCGGCCGACCGCCGCCGCCTGCTGGTGATCGGCGGCATCTGGCTGCTCAGCCTGGTGCTGGCGGTGCTCGGCGGCTGCTGGATGGCCACCCCGCGCGATGCGCAGGGCCAGCGCCTGCAGGCCGCCGAGAAGCGTGCCGAGACGCTGCAGGCGCAGCTGACCGAACTGCGCCAGAAGCAGGCCACGCTGGAAGCCTCCGACCGCATTAGCCGCGCCGCCAACACCGAGGTGCAGTCCTCGCTGGCCGAGCGCGATGAGGAAATCGCCGGCCTGCGTGCCGACGTTGCCTTCTATGAGCGCCTGGTGGGTTCGACCAGCCAGCGCAAGGGCCTGAACACCCATTCGATCGAGTTCAGCCCGGAAGCGGCCGGCACCTGGCAGTACACCGCGGTGCTGACCCAGAACCTCAACCGCGGCGCCATCAGCCAGGGGCAGATGCGCTTCACCGTGGAAGGCGTCAAGAACGGCAAGCTGGCCACGATCAGCTGGGATGATCTGCACCAGCGCAGCAAGGTACCGGGACAGGATTACTCGTTCCGGTACTTCCAGCAGCTCACCGGCAGCGTGATGCTGCCGGCTGACTTCACCCCGCAACGCGTGCGGGTGACATTGGGGAGTGGTACGGGGGGTACCACCCAGGTATTCGACTGGAAACAGGCCGGTGCGCCGGCCAGCAAAGGGGAGTAGGCAGATGTTCGGAAGCAGCAAATCCAACCGTGAAGGCCAGCTGGTGGTGGATGCCCTGATCGGCAACCAGGTGGTGATCCGCGGTGATGTGGAATTCAGTGGTGGCCTGTACGTGGAAGGCCGCATCCATGGCAAGGTGATCGCCGCCGAAGGCGCCAGTGGCGCGACCCTGACGGTCGCCGAGCATGGCGTGATCGAGGGCGAGATCCGTGCCCAGGTGGTGGTCATCAGTGGCCGCCTGGACGGCGACGTGCACGCCAGCGAGAAAGTCGAACTGACCCCGAGCGCGCGGGTCAACGGCAACGTCCATTACCAGGTGGTGGAGATGAATGCGGGCGCCCAGCTGAACGGTCGCCTGATCCATGCCAGCGCCCCGATGGCCGCCCTGCCGGCCCCGGAAGCTGATGAGGCCAATGGCGGCAAGGGTGACACCGCCGCACGCCGCAAGCTGGCCGAGGCGATGGCTTGAAAGCCATCGTCGGCATCCCCATGCTGACACCATGAGCACGCTAGTCTCCCTGCCCGGCGCCACCCCGGCCGCCGCGCCCGATTACCAGTCGCTGGAGCGCCCGCTGAACTTCACCGAGTCGGCGGCCGCCAAGGTCAAATCCCTGATCCAGGAAGAGGGCAACCCCGACCTGGCCCTGCGCGTGTACATCGAAGGTGGTGGCTGTTCGGGTTTCCAGTACGGGTTCGAGTTCGACGAGAACCGTGCCGAGGACGATCTGGCGGTACAGACCAGCGGGGTGACCCTGCTGGTCGACCCGTTGAGCCTGCAGTACCTGATGGGCGCCGAGGTGGACTACACCGAGAGCCTGACCGGTGCACAGTTCGTGATCCGCAACCCGAACGCAAAGACCACCTGCGGCTGCGGCAGCAGTTTCAGCATGTAGGCGGGGCGCGGGGCCTGCGTCCCGCGCGACAAGGTGTGTGGAGCAAGCTCCACACCCACAGACGGCTTCGGCAAAGCCCGCGGCTTGCCACCCGCATCGATTGGCGGCACGCTTGCAGGATGCCCAATACTCCTTCGCCGCTTTCCGGTTTCGCCTTCGTGGGCGAACCGCTGGAGCGCGCCGATGCCCTGCGCGAAGATGCCGATGCACTGGCGCGCCTGTGGCCGGGCGCGCACATTCTGGTGCTCGATCAGGGCGGCAGCGCCTTCACCGGCGATGACGACCAGCCGCTGGCGCTGACCGGCGCCGACATCGGCGGCGGTCCCGGCTCCGCGATCTTCCTCGGCCTGCGCGGGGAACAAGCGTGGTTCTCGGTTGAAGCCGCCAGCGTCACCGTCACCGCACCACGTCGCCTCGACCTGCGCCAGGCCGCGCTGCTGTGGTCGGTGGCTGATGCGACCGCTTTCAGCTACGCACGTGGCATGTCCTACTGGCACTCGCGCACCCGTTTCTGCGGGGTATGCGGTGGTGCCGTGGCGTTCGCCCGCGGCGGCTTCGTGGGGCGTTGCGCGCAGTGTTCCACCGAGCACTACCCGCGTGTCGACCCCGCGGTGATCGTGGCGGTTGAAAACCAGGGCCGCCTGCTGCTCGGCCGTCAGTCAAACTGGGCGCCACGTCGCTACTCGGTGCTGGCCGGCTTCGTCGAACCGGGCGAGACCTTCGAGCAGACCGTGGTACGCGAAGTCCACGAAGAGAGCAAAGTGCGGGTGACCGCTTGCCAGTATCTGGGCTCGCAGCCGTGGCCGTTCCCGGGCGCACTGATGGTCGGCTTCCGGGCGCAGGCGCAGGATGACCTGCCGACCGTGGACGGCGAGCTCGAAGACGCGCGCTGGTTCAGTGCCGACGAGGTCGGCGCGGCACTGGCGCGCGATGTGGAGGACGATGGCCAGGGCATCCGCCTGTCGCCGCCGATCTCGATTTCGCGCGGCCTGATCGAGCACTGGTACCGGCAGCAGAAGGGCTGAGGCGGGCCGGCTGGGGTGATTGCATTGCCGCCACCTGAACACGGCACGGGTTACAGTCCGGTTCACCGCTGAGGGCGCCGCTGCGACAGGTAAGGTAGCGGCGCCGAGCGTTCTGTTTCGTAGGGAGACCTGCCATGTTCACCACTCTGGCCGCCGTGCTGGTGGCACTGGCCCTGGGCCATGTTGCTCCGGCCGCTGCTGCCTCGCTGCGCCGTTTCGACGGTTTCCGGCGTTGGCTGGGCTGGCTGGATGCGCGTGGTGGCAAGGCCTGGCAGGGACCGGCCGGCGTTGCCTTGGCCCTGCTGCCGCCGCTGTTGCTGATGGCGCTGCTGGCGTGGCTGTTGCGCGGGGTGCTGTTCGGCCTGCCGTCGCTGCTGCTGGGCGTGGCGGTGCTGGCCTGGTGCTGGGGCCCGCGTGACCTGGACCGCGATATCGAGGCCATCATCGATGCCGATGATGCGGCGACGCGGCAGGCTGCAGTGCGCAACCTGCAGTCGGCCGGCGGCAGCCTGCGCGAGGACATTCCGTCACTGGTCGAGGCGACGGTGCTCAACGCACTGCGGCGCTGGTTCGCGGTGCTGTTCTGGTTCCTGTTGCTGGGCCCGGCTGGCGCGCTCGGTTACCGGTTGCTGGCGCTGATGGCGGAAAGCCCGATGCGTGCCCGCGTGCCGGTCGAGCCGCTGGCGCTGGCGCAGCGGCTGCTGGGCTGGATCGAGTGGCCGGTGGCACAGCTGATGGCGTTCTCGATGGCGCTGGTGGGCAACTTCGATACGGCGTGGAAGGCGTGGCGCCAGGCCCATGGCGAGCGCCTGACCGGCAACACCGGGTTCCTGGGTGCGGTGGCGCGGGCCAGCGTCAACGCCGAACTGCGCGAGGATGCGCACGACTACACCGAGGCGGGGCTGTTGCCGGTGTGGCAGCGGTTGCCGGACCTGCGTGATGCGATGAGCCTGGTGTGGCGGATGCTGCTGCTGTGGCTGGCGATCCTCGCCCTGCTGGTGATTGCAGGCTGGGTGACGTAGTTGCTGTTGCAGGGCTTGCAGCCCTGCACCTGCAGAGGCAACAGAGCAACAGCTGGATTGCTGCGGGTTGGCGGGGTGGGTCGGATGGCGGGGGACGCCGTGAATCCATCCATGGAGGCTTGGTCGCCGCTTGCTCGTGTGCGCTGTCCTGCGCACACGGCAAGACCCGGGTTGGGCGTCCTGCCCAACCCGCCCGAGGCATGCCTCGGGCCCATGCGGCTCACACCCCCGCCATCCAACCCACCCCGCCTTCGACAGTTTTCCGCGCACGGACGTTCTCCAGAGCCGAGCCATGCTCGGCTCCGAGCGAGCGCAGCGAAGCGATCCGCTTTTGCTTTTGATCTTTTCTTTCTTTTCCGTGGTGGACGCGCACGGAAACTGTCCGTGGCCGGGCGGGTGGGCTGCGCAGGGGCGTGAGCCGCATGGATGCGGCGACCGAGCTTACATGGAAGTACTCGCAGCGACCCCTGCGCAGTCCACCCGCCCGGCCTATCCCATGACCGACAAACGCCGCCCACCACGAGGGGCTGCGCCGTTGGCTGGAAACCTAGATCGGTGCCAGTGCAGTGAACGGTGCCCAAGGCAGGTTGCGCAGCAGCGCATACCCGGGCAGCACCCAGAGCCAGAACACAGGATTGGCCAGCACCCGCATCAGCGGGTCGAGCACGCGTGGGCGGATGCCGGCGATGTTCAGCAGCATCAGCAACAGGAACGGCAGGCTGATGACCAGCAGCGGGTTCATCGCCATCGCGCCGGGCAGGTCGAAGTGGACCAGGGAATACAGGCAGCGCGTGCTGCCACAGCCCGGGCAGTACAGGCCGGTCAGGGCGTACAGCGGGCAGCTCGGCAGTGGATTGCCGGCGACATACGGATTGACGTTGCGCAGCACCACCGTGGCACCCACGGCCAGGCCGGCGGAAGCCAGCAGCGGTGCCCAGCGGGCGAGTCGGGAACGAGCGGGAAGCGCGGACATGCAACAACGGATCCGGCGCAGGCGCCGGATCCGTCCAGGCGTATCAGTAGCCGCTGTTGCTCATCGCGCCCATGCCGCCGAGCACGACGAAGAACAGCACGTACAGCACGACCAGCACGGCCCAGGCAATGGCCGACCAGATGGCCCACTTCTTGGCCTTGGCGGCGGAGTCCTGGGCGCCGGCGATGTCGCCAGCGGCCAGCTTGCCGTTGACCTGTGCGGCGTAGACGATCGACACGATGCCGGCCGGCAGGCAGCAGAACAGGGTGGTCAGGATGGCCCAGACCAGGTTGTTCGGGACCTGCGGAGTAGCGGTATTCATGGGTTCAAGCTCCTTGATGGGTGGTGGTGGTGAATCATTGGTCGGAAAGAGCGCCCAGTACGGCCAAGCCGCCGAACAGCCCGAGCCACAACAGCAACAGGACCGGCAGGGCCACGGCCGAAGCCACTGCCCACCAGCCCGCCTTGCGCGACGCGCTGTAGGCCCCCGGCAGATCGCCAGCCGCGCGGCGGCCATCGACCTGGGAGGCATAGACGATCGACACCACGCCCAACGGCAGGCAGCAGAACAGCGTCGTCAGGATCGCCCAGACCAGATGGTTGGGGATGTAGACCGGACGGCTGAGCGGTGGTGGTTGATTCAAAGCGAGACTCCATTCCTTGGTGGCCGGCCTTGGTGAATCGGCCGAACCTCCCCCCTGTGGGTGCGTAATCTACCGCAACCGGCGTTGCATGTATGCGTTTACACGCACGGCATGTCGTGTTCGCTACTGGACGGTGGCGTATGCGGGGGAGGTTGCCGGGCCTGCCTGTCAGCCCGATTCTGTCAGGCGTGATCGCCGCGCAGGGCCCGCACCTGGGCTTCCAGCGCCTGGGCGTTGGTGGTGTGGCCGTCCATGGACGGTGCCGCCACTACCTCGACGGTGGCTCGGAAACGGCGCGGCACCCGCATGCGGCCGAGGCGGCTGTCGCGCCGGCTCCACATGCTCGACCACATGCCGCGCAGGGCCATCGGCACCACCGGCACCGGCCGCCGTTCGAGGATCTTCTCGACGCCGGACTTGAACGGGGCCATCGCACCATCCTTGGTCAGTGCGCCTTCCGGGAAGATGCAGACCAGCTCGCCTTCGGCCAACGCGGCGTCGATGTCATCGAACGCGCGCTGCATCAGCGCCGGGTCTTCGCGCGCACCGGCGATCGGGATCGCCTTGGCGGTACGGAAGATCCAGCGCATCACCGGGATGTTGAAGATCCTGTAGTACATGACGAAGCGCACCGGACGCGGAATCGTCGCCGACAGGATCAGTGCGTCCATGTAGCTGACATGGTTGCAGACCAGCAGCGCGGCACCTTCGTCGGGCACGTTGGCTTCGATGCCGTGCGGGCGCAGCCGGTACAGGGTGCGCACCATCAGCCAGCTGAGGAAGCGCATCAGGAATTCGGGGACGATGGTGAAGATGTAGATCGCCACCAGCGCGTTGGCGATGGCCAGCGCCAGGAACTGCTGCGGGATGGTCCAGTGCAGCAGCTTGTGCGCGGCCAGTGACAACAGGGCTGCGCCGACGATGAAGCCGGAATTCTGGATGTTCAGCGCCGCGAACACGCGCGACATCTGCGCCTTCGGCGTGCGGCTCTGGATCAGCGCGAACAATGGCACCACGAAGATACCGGTGAACAGGCCGATGCCGATCAGGTCGATGACGATGCGGATGCTGCCGGGCTGCTGCAGGAAGGTGCCGATGGTCAACCCGTGCACCGTCGCCTCGCCGCTGCGCGCGAAGTACAGGTCAAGCAGGAAGGCGGTCATGCCGAACGCGCCCAACGGCACCAGGCCGATTTCCACCGTGCGTGCCGACAGCTTTTCGCACAGCAGCGAGCCGACGCCGGTGCCGACCGAGAACAGGGCCAGCGCAAAGATATACAGGGTCGGTTCGCCGCCGAGGTTGGTCACCGCATAGGCCGGCAGCTGCGAGGTCAGCACGGTGCCGACGAACCAGAACCAGGACACGCCCAGGATTGAATTGCGCACCGCCTTCTGCTGGCGCGCCATGCGCAGCACCGCCAGCGATTCCGGCAGCGGGTTCCAGTTGATCTTCAGGTCCGGGTCGCCGGCATCGACCTTGGGAATCAGGCGGGCGGCGATGTTGCCGCAGATCGCCAGCGCGATGATCGCGCACGCGGCCACCACCGTGCCATGGCTGCCGGCCACGGTGAACACCAGGCCGCCGACGATCATGCCGGACAGGATCGACATCGAGGTGCCCATCTCGACCAGGCCGTTGCCGCCGGTCAGCTCTTCGGGCTTGAGCACCGAGGGCAGCACCGAGTACTTCACCGGGCCGAACAGGGTTGACTGCATGCCGGTGCAGAACAAGGCGACCAGCAGCACCGGCAGGCTCTGGGTGAGGAAGCCGGTGGCCGCCAGCGACATGATCACGATCTCCATGGTGGTGGTGATCACGATCAGTCGCGATTTTTCCAGCTTGTCGGCGATCTGCCCGGCCAGTGCCGAGAACAGGAAGTACGGCAGGATGAAGATGGCCGGTGCCAGCGTGGCGTACAGCCCCAGTTCTTCCTCCGGCACGGCCATGAACAGCAACATGCCGATGATCGCCTGCCGGTACACGTTGTCGTTGAACGCACCGAGCGCCTGGACCACGAAGAACGGCAGGAAACGGCGCTGGCGCAGCAGGGCGAACTGGTTGTGACCGGACATGGAACCTCCTTGACCGGCGCAGCCTAGCATTCCTGCCTATCCGCTGTGGGTGCGGACCTGTGGGTGCGGACCGTTGGTCCGCACACCTGTCGATGGTCTCAGACGATATCGTCGACCACGCCGCCATCCACGCGCAGTGCTGCACCGGAGGTGGCCGAAGCCTGCGGCGAGGCCAGGTACACCACCATGTTGGCTACTTCCTCGACCGTGGCGGTGCGCTGGATCACCGAAGACGGCCGGTGTGCCATCACGAACTCGCGGCCGATCTGCTCCAGCGGCTTGCCGCTGCGCTGGCGTTCATCTTCGAACATCGCCGCGAAACCGTCGGACAGGGTCGGGCCGGGCAGCACCGCGTTGACGGTGACGCCACTGCCGGCCACGCGCTTGGCCAGGCCGCGCGACAGCGACAGCTGCGCGGTCTTGCTGACACCGTAATGGATCATGTCGGCGGGAATGTTGCGTGCCGATTCGGAGGAGATGAACAGCACGCGGCCCCAGCCGGCGTCGACCATCGCCGGCAGCAGTGCCCGCGACAGGCGCACGCCGGACATCACGTTGGTCTGCCAGTAGCGCTCCCAGGTGGCGTCTTCGGTCTCGAAGAAGTCCTCGGGGCCGAAGATGCCGGCGTTGTTGACCAGGATGTCGACCTTGGGCAGGCCGGCCAGCAGCACATCGACACCGGCTGCATCGGAAAGGTCGGCGGCGACGCCGATCACCTCGGCACCCGGAACGGCGGCGAGCAGGCGCTGGCGGGCGCGTTCGACACTGTCGGTGCTGCGGCCGTTGAGAATGACCCGCGCACCCGCCGCGGCAAGACCCTGGGCGATCGCCAGGCCGATGCCGGCGGTGGAAGCGGTAACGAGCGCGGTGCGGCCGGCGAGTTCGATCTTCATGGGGGGAGTCCAGGAGCAGGAGATCACCCAGTATCCGCGCAGGAACGTGATCGGGATGCAGCGCCAGGCGCAACACACGGTTGCACACGGTGCAGTAGATCAATGTCATGCGTGGATGGACTGCGGGTCGCGCCAGGCCATGCCCGGCGCCGGCCTTCAGGCGAGCGTGCGCACCGCCTCATTGGCCGACGCCCGCACCTTCGGCAGCATCCGCAGCACCAGCGCCATCTGGGTGCGGATCAACTGCAGCTTCGCCGGCATCGCCTCGTCGATCTGCTCCAGCTCGGCCGCCACCGCGCGGTCGGCGTCGTTGTCGTCCTCGCTGACCGGTCTCCGTGCGGTCAGGGCCGAAGCCAGTTGCTGCAGCGCTTTTCGCACGCGCTCACCGGCGGCCAAGGCCAGCGGATCGCCGGCGTAGCTGTCCACCTGGTCGCGGTGTGCACCCAGCGCCGACAAGTGCCCAAGCAGCGTGTTGGAGAGCGCCAGGAAGTGGAAGCCGGCATCCAGGTTGCGACGCACATGACCGGGTTCGCGCAGCATGTTCGACAGCGCGGTGGACAGCGCGGCGTCGGCGTTGTGCATGTCGCGGCGGGCGATGCGATAGGCCAGGTCATCGCGCATGCCGCTGCGGTACTGGTCCAGCACCGAATCCAGGTAGCGCGCGGCGGTATCCAGCACCCGCGCCAGCACAAGGTGCAGCTGGCGGCCCTGCCAGTCGGGCAGGATCAGGAACGCGGCGGCAGCGGCGATCGCGCAGCCCAGCAGCGTGTCGACCATGCGCGGCACGATCAGCACGAAGCCATCGCCGATCAGGTTGAAGCAGGTCAGGGCCATCACCGTGATCGCCGCCGATGCCACCAGGTAGCGGTCGGTGCGGGTGAAGAAGAACAGCAGCGCCGACAGCAGCGCGATCAGCAGTTGCACGTGCAGTTGCGGGAATAACTGCAGCAGCGCCCAGGTGAGCACGAGGCCCGCCACGGTGCCGACGATGCGCTGCGCCAGGCGCTGCCGGGTCGCACCGAAGTTGGGCCGGCACACGAACACGATGGTCAGCAGCACCCACGAGCCGTTCTGCGCATTGAACAGACGGATCGCGGCGAAACCGGCGATCAGCGCCAATGCCATGCGCAGGCCGTGGCGGAACAGGACCGAGCCGGGCGTGAGCTGCTGGCGCACGCGCACGCCCATCTCGCGCAGGGTATGCGGGTTGCTGTCGCGCAGGCGCGTATCGACATTGTCGAGACTGGCCTCGGAGCGTTCGGCGTCCAGCAGGCGGCGTTCGATGCTGCGCAGGTTGTGCACCAGCAGGTCCAGCGAACCCAGCAGGCGCTGCCACTGCGGGCGCTGCTGGTCGCGCAGGTAGGCCAGCGCATCGGCCAGGTCGCGCCCGGCCTGCTGGTTGGTTTCGCCATACACGAACGGGCGGCGCAGGCGGATCGCCTCGCCCAGGCGCGCGCAGGCCTGGCCCTGAAGATCGAGCAGGCGCTGGCAGCGGTACAGCACGTCGCTGTGGAAGAACGCATCGACCAGGGCGCCGTATGGGTAGTGCGAGGAACTGGCGCGCTCGTGGAAATCCTGTGCCATGTAATAGAGGCGCAGGTACAGGCCGGAGTTCACGCCCGGCCGCCCGGAACGGCCGAAGCGGGCGAGAATCGCGGTCTTGGCCTCGTTCAATGCGCCGACCACGCGCCGGTTCTGCTCGGCCAGGTCGAGCTGGCGGCGTTGCAGGTCGGCCTCACGTACCGGTTCGAACAGGGCGGCCTTCAGCTGCAGGTAGCGGCCCAGCTCGATGTAAAGCCGCGCCACGCGCTCGCGCACCGGTCGGTTGGCGAAAAGTGCGGTCCACAGGATCGACAGCAGTCCGTACCAGACGGCGCCCGCCAGCAGGTGGCTGACCGCTTGCAGCGCGGTGTGCAGGTCGCTGGCACCGTGCTGCTCCAGCCCGATCATCGTGTAGATCGCCAGCGTTACCGTGGCCTGGGCGATGGATGCGTAGCGCTCGCCGAGCGCGCCCAGCAGGGTCAGGCAGAAGGTGGACAGTGCCAGCGCGCCGATGAAGATCCACGGCCAGGGGAACAGCCAGATCACCGACGCCGCAGCGATGCAGAAACACAGCAGCGACAGCGCCACCGCCTTGGTCCGGCCCCACCAGTTGTCGTCGGTCTCGGCGATGGCGCTGGCGATGATGCCCAGGAATACGCCGGGCAGGGCGGTCAGCGCATCCAGCTGCCAGCACACGGCAAGCGCTGCGGTCAGGGCGATGAACACGCGCAGGCCGTAACTGGCCTTCTCGTGGGCCCACAGGCGGCTGAGGCGGGATTGGCGGGCGGGCATGCAGGCTCGGCGGAAGGATCTCCCACCATTATTGCGGGGTGCGCGTGAAATATGGAGGGCGGACCACCGCGGTAGTGCCGGCCGCTGGCCGGCAGATTTTCCGTACCGAGAAAGCCGGCCAGCGGCCGGCTCTACCCATAGATCCACGCCATGCGTGGATGGGCCGTTCTACGCACGCTGCGCGCGCTTGAGCAGCTTCGCTTCGCGCTTGCGTGCGCGACGTGCCCGCCAGCGTTCGGCCAGGCACGAGAAGATCACGTACAGCGCCGGCGTGCTGAGCAGGGTCAGGCTCTGCGAGAACAGCAGGCCGCCGATCATCGCGATGCCCAGCGGGCGGCGCAGTTCGGAGCCTTCGCCCAGGCCGATCGCCAGCGGCACCGCCGCCAGGATCGCCACCATCGTGGTCATCATGATCGGGCGGAAGCGCACGATGCTGGCCTCGCGCGCGGCATCGCGCGGTGCCAGGCCATGCTCGCGCTGCGCCACCAGCGCGAAGTCGATCATCATGATCGCGTTCTTCTTGACGATGCCGATCAACAGCACCAGCGCGATCATCGAGATCACCGACAACTCGGTGTTGGTGCCGAACAACGCGAGCAGTGCACCCACGCCCGCCGCCGGCAGCGTGGACAGGATGGTGACCGGATGGATCAGGCTCTCGTAGAGCATGCCCAGCACCAGGTACACGGTCAGGATCGCGGCGAACACCAGGATCAGCATGTCGCTGGGGTCGGAGTTGAAGCCGAAGCCCGCATCATCGGCCAGGCGGATGTCACCAGGCATGCGCATGCCGGCCACGGTCGCGTCGATGATCGCCTTGGCCTCACCCATGCTCACGTTCGGAGCCAGGTTGTAGCTGAGGTCCATCGTCGTGTACTGGTTCTCGTGGGTGATCTGCGAAGGGGCCAGGCCGGGCATCTGCGTGGCCACCGCGGTGATCGGCACCATGTCGCCATTGCGCGCACGTACGTACACCTCGTCCAGCGCGGCGGGGGTGGCGGTCTGCGAGGGCAGGGCGTTGACCACCACGCTGTACTGGTTGATGTCCGAATAGATGGTGGAGATCTGGCGCTGGCCGAACGCACCGTACAGCGCACCGTCGATGGCACCCACGGTGATGCCCAGGCGTGCGGCCTTGGCGCGGTCGATCTGGATGTTCTGGCGCAGGCCGGCGTTGTCCACGTCGGTACCGACATCGCGCAGCTTGGGGTTCTTCTTCAGCTCCGCCTGCAGCTTGGGCAGCCATTCCTGCAGCGATGCCAGGTCGTTGCCCTGCAGCGAGATGCGGTACTGCGCGCCCTGGCTGGAACCGCCGCCATCGTTGCTGGGCAGATCCTGGATCGCGCGCAGGCGCAGCTGCAGGTCGGGGTAGCGGTCGGCCTTGGCACTCAGCCGTGCGAGTGCGTGCGCGGTGGTCTCGCGACGGCCATCGCTGCGCGACTTCAGCTCGATGTTGAACTGTGCGCTGGAGCCCTGGCGGCCGCTGCCCAGGCGCACGCCCACGGTCTTCACCGCGGGGTCGGCCATCAGCATGTCGGTGATGCGGCGCTGGCGGGCGACCATGTCCTCGAAGGACACCGTGGCGCTGGAATTGGCGCGGCCCCAGATCAGGCCGGTGTCCTGCGGCGGGAACGCGCCCTTTTTCACCGCGCCGAACAGGAAGACGGTGGCGCCGATCAGGATCAGCGGGGTCAGCGACAGCAGCAGCGCGTGGCGCAGCGAGAAGTCGAGGAAGACCGTGTAGATGCGAAGCATGCGCTCATGGCCGGCATCCAGCCAGCGGCCGAAGCGCGACGGCGGCGCGCTGTGGTCGTGTGCGCTGAGGAACCGGCTGCACAACGCCGGAGTCAGCGTCAGCGAGACGATCATCGAGACCACGATGGCCGCCACCAGGGTGACGGTGAATTCGCGGAAGAACGCACCCATCATGCCGCTGGCGAACAGGAGCGGGATGAACACCGCCACCAGCGAGGCGGTGATCGAGACGATGGTAAAGCCGATCTCGCGCGCGCCGGTGAGCGCCGCCTGCATCCGCGGCATGCCTTCGTCGAGGTGGCGCATGATGTTCTCGATCACCACGATCGCATCGTCGACCACGAAGCCGATGGCGATCACCAGCGCCAGCAGGCTCAGGTTGTTCAGGGTGAAGCCCATCACGTACATCACCAGCGCGGCACCGGCCAGCGACAGCGGCACGGTCACCGCAGCGATCAGCGTGGGTGCCAGCCGGCGCAGGAACAGCGCCATGGTCAGCACCACCATCGCCAGGCTGATCAGCAGGGTGATCTGCACTTCATGCAGCGACGAGCGGATGGTCGGCGTACGGTCGAAGTACGGCGTCATCGTGGTGCCGGGCTGCAGGTAATCGCGCAGGGTCGGGATCTGCGCCTTGACCCGGTCCACGGTCTCCACGATGTTGGCCCCGGCACGGGTGAACACGTACATCACCACCGCCGGTTTGTGGTCGAACCACGCGGCCTGGTAGGCATCCTGCTGGCCGTCGTAGACGTTGGCGATGTCCTTCAGGCGGATCACCCGGCCATCGCCCTGGGTCTTGACCACCAGGTCGGCGAAGTCGGCGGCACGCGCCACCGAGTCGTTGGCGATGATCGCGGTAGTGGTGTTGCCGTCGCTGAGGAAACCGGTGGGCGAGGTCACGTTGGCCGCGCGCACGGCGTTGCGCAGGTCATCGGCGGTCAGGCCGAGCGCGTTCATCAGGCGCAGGTTGACGTCCACACGCACCGCCGGCGTCGAAGCGCCAGCGATGTCGACCGAAGCAACGCCGCTGATCTGGCGGATGCGCTGGGCCAGCAGCGAGTCGGCGACGTTGTACAGCTCGTCGGCCGACTGCGTCTGCGAGGTCAGCGCGATGGCGATGACCGGGTCGTCGTTCGGATTCGCCTTCTGGTACATCGGCGAGCCCATGCCCGAAGGCAGGTCGGCCTGCGCCGAGTTGATCGCGGTCTGCACGTCCAGCGCGGCCGAATCGATGTTGTGGCCGCTCTGGAAGATCATGAACACCAGCGAGCTGCCTTCCGAGCTCGACGAGCGCATGCGGTCGATGCCCGGCAGCTGGCCGAGGTGGCGCTCCAGCGGCGCGGTGACTGTCGAGGCCATGGTCGCCGCATCCGCGCCGGACTGGCTGGCGTGCACGAAGATCACCGGGATCTCGATGTTCGGCAGTGCCGATACGCCCAGGCGCAGGTAGCAGATCAGGCCGACCATGAACAGGCCGATGGCCAGCAGCGCGGTGCCGATCGGGCGGCGGATGAAGGGGCCGGACAGGTTCATCGTGCGGCCCACCGCAGCAGCGGGGCGTGGATCATGCCTGCGGCTCCTGCAGCGAACCGTTGCGCAGTGCGCGCTGCTCGCGGCGGCGCGCCAGCCATTCGGAGAAGCGTTCCATGTACAGGTAGATCACCGGCGTTGTGTACAGCGTGACCAGCTGCGACAGCAGCAGGCCGCCGACGATGGCGATGCCCAGCGGGCGGCGCAGCTCCGAGCCGATGCCGGTGCCCAGCGCCAGCGGCAGTGCGCCGAGCATTGCCGCGGCGGTGGTCATCATGATCGGACGGAAGCGCAGCAGGCAGGCGCGGCGGATCGCTTCATGCGCGTTGGCACCGGCGCGACGCGCCTCGATCGCGAAGTCCACCATCATGATGCCGTTCTTCTTGACGATGCCGATCAACAGCACGATGCCGACGATGCCGTCCACCGACAGGCTCAGCCCGCACAGCATCAGCGCCAGCAGCGCGCCGACGCCGGCCGGTGGCAGCGTGGAGATGATCGTGATCGGGTGGATGTAGCTCTCGTAGAGCACACCGAGCACGATGTAGATCACCACCAGCGAGGCCAGCAGCAGCCACACCACATCGGTCTGGCTGCCGGTGAATTCGGCGGCCTTGCCGATGAACTCGGCATGCAGGTGTGCCGGCATGTCCAGGCTGTCCTTGGTCTCCTGGATCGCACGCACCGCTTCGGACAGCGAATAGCCCGGCGCCACGTTGAACGAGACCGTCACTGCCGGCAGCTGCTGCTGGTGGCTGACCACCAGCGGCGCACTGCTGACCTTGCCTTCGGCCAGCGCCGACAGCGGAATGATGTTGCCGGCGCCGACCGTGATGCCGGTGTTCTGCGCGCCGATGCCGGTGGCGGTGGACGAGTTGGACGAGGTGACCTGGCCGAAGCTGGTGGCATTGGTGCCGGTCAGCGCGCCGGCGCCGTTGGAAGCCACGGCCAGCTGTTCCATCAGCGCGGTGCTGGTGCGGAACTCCGGCGCCACTTCCAGCACAACCCGATACTGGTTGAGTTCGGTGAAGATGGTCGAGATCTGGCGCTGGCCGAAGGCATCGTAGAGCGTGTCGTCGATGGTCTGCATCGGCACGCCCAGCACACTGGCCTTGTCGCGGTCGATGTTCAGTTCAAGCGCGCGGCCCTGGTTGGACAGGTTGTTGTCCACGTCGGCCAGTTCCGGGCGCTTGCGCAGCGCTTCGGTCAGGCGCGTGGCCTGCGTGGCCACCGTTGCCGAATCCACGTCCGACAGCGAGTACTGGTACTCGGTGGCGGCCACGCGGGTGTCCAGGGTCACGTCCTGCACCGGCTTCAGGTACAGCGCCACGCCCGGGATTCCGGCCACCGCCTTCTGCAGGCGCGGCAGGATCTCATCCAGGCCATCACGCTGGCTGCGCTCCTTCAGCACGATCGACAGCTGGCCCTGGTTGAGCGTGGGGTTCATGCTGCCGGCACCGATGAATGCCGACACGCCGGTCACGTCCGGATCCTGGCGCAGGGCTTCGGCGACCTGCCTGGTGCGCTGTTCCATCTGCGGGAAAGCGATGTTCTGGTCGGCCTGCACCACGCCGGTGATCAGGCCGGTGTCCTGCTCGGGCAGCAGCCCCTTGGGAATCAGCACGTACAGCAGCACGGTCAATACCAGCGCGCCACCGGCCACGACCAGGGTCAGGCGCTGGTGGCCCAGCACCCAGTCCAGGCTGTGCTCGTACAGGCCGACGGTGCGCGTCCACAGGTTCTGTTTGCCGGCCGCCGCTGCGCGCTCATGCGCATCCTCGCCCTCGGGCAGGGCGTCGGGCTTGAGCAGGTAGGCGCACATCATCGGGGTCAGCGTCAGCGAGATCAGCATCGACAGCACCACGGCGATGCTCAGCACCCAGGCGAACTCGTGGAACAGGCGGCCGGTGACGCCAGGCATCAGCAGCAGCGGCAGGAACACCGCCACCAGCGAGACCGTCAGCGACAGCACGGTGAAGCCGATCTGGCGTGCGCCGATCTCGGCCGCTTCCTTGCCACTCTTGCCCTGCTCGATGTAACGCACGATGTTCTCGATCATCACGATCGCATCGTCGACCACGAAGCCGGTAGCCACCACCAGCGCCATCAGCGACAGGTTGTCCAGCGACATGCCGGCAAAGGCCATCACAGCGAAGGTGCCGGCCAGCGACAGCGGCACCGCCACCGAGGGGATGATGGTGGCCCACAGCCGGCGCAGGAACACGAAGATCACCGCCACCACCAGGCCGATGGTGAGGATCAGGGTGAACTGCACTTCATGCACCGAGGCGCGGATGGTCTCGGTGCGGTCGTTGAAGATCTCCAGGTGCACGTCGGCCGGCAGCACGCCCTGCAGCTGGGGCAGGATCGCGCGGATGCGCTCGACGGTCTGCACGATGTTGGCGCCCGGCTGGCGACGCACTTCCAGCAGCACCGCCGGCTTGCCATCGGCCCAGGCCGCCAGCTGGTCGTTCTCCACGCCGTCGACCACCTCGGCCACGTCGGACAGCCGCACCGGGCGGCCGTTCTTGTAGCTGATGATGGTGTCGCGGTACTCGGCGGCGCTGGCCAGCTGGTCGTTGGTGCCGATGCTGTAGGACTGGGTCTTGCCGTTCAACGAGCCCTTGGGCGCATTGACGTTGGCCTGGGTGAGCGCGCTGCGCAGCTGTTCCAGGGTCAGGCCCATGTTCGACAGCTGCGCCGGATTGACCTGGATGCGCACGGCCGGGCGCACGTTGCCGGCAATCGAGACCAGGCCGACGCCCTGCACCTGCGACAGGCGCTGGGCCAGGATCGAGTCGGCGTAATTGTTGACGTCGCGCAGCGGGCGCGTGTCAGAGGTCAGTTTCAGGGTGACGATGGCCGCGTCGGCCGGGTTCACCCGGTTGTAGACCGGCTGGTAGGGCAGCGACGAGGGCAGGGTGGCCTGGCGGATCGCCGCCTGCACGTCCTGCGCGGCGATGTCGATGTCGCGGTCCATCGAGAACTGCAGGATGATCGTGGACAAGCCAGCCGACGAGTCGGAGGTCATCAGCTCCAGCCCGGAAATCTGGCCGAACTGGCGCTCCAGTGGCGTGGTGACCAGCGAGGCCATGGTGGTGGCGTTTGCGCCTGGGTACTGGGTGGTGACCACCAGGCTGGGCGCATCGATTTCCGGCAGCGCCGACACCGGCAGCTTGCGGTAACCGAGGATGCCCAGCAGCAACAGGCCCGCCATCAACAGCGAGGTAGCGATCGGGCGGCGGATGAAGATCGTCGAAAAGCCCACGGACTGATCCTTGCTGGCACTTCAATGTCGGCGCCGGCGGGTCCGCCGGCGCGAGGGAGAACCGTGGCCTGCGCTCAGCGCGGACCGCCACCGCGACGGCCACCGCCGCCACCGTTCTTCTGTTCGGCCGCCTTCAGCTCGGCCTCGGTCGGTGCGGCCGGGGTTTCGCCCGGCTTCAGCGCGGTGACCTTGCTGCCCGGCTTCAGGCGGAACTGGCCTTCACTGACCACCCGCTCGCCGCCCTTCAGGCCTTCGGCGATCTGCACCTGGCTGTCGCCCACTTCCACGCCGCTGCGCACGGTCTGCATCTTCACCGTGTTGTCGCCCTGCACGACGTAGACGTACTCGCCATCCGGCCCACGCAGCACGGCCTGGGTCGGAATGACCACGCCGCCGGCAATCGTGCGCAGCTGCATGCGCACGTTGACGAACTGGCCCGGCCACAGGCCGTTGTCGGTGTTGTCGAACAGCGCGCGCGCCTTGAAGGTGCCGCTGTCGGCACTGATCAGGTTGTCGACCACGTCCAGCTTGCCGTCGCCGGACAGCACGTGCGAGTCGGCGCGGTCCAGTGCCGCCACCGGCACCGCGCCGGCGGCCTGCGCCTGGCGCACGTCGCCGAGCTGGCGTTCGGGCAGGTTGAACAGGACGTGGATCGGGTGGATCTGGGTCAGGGTGACCAGCGCGGTGCCGGCGTTGACCACGTTGCCCGCGTCGACCGCGCGGATGCCGGCGATGCCGGTGATCGGTGCGGTGACCCTGGTGTACTGCAGCTGCACCTGTGCCGAGCGCATGCTGGCTTCGTTCGCCGCGACTGCGCTTTCGTACTGTGCCACTTGGTTTCGCTGTGTATCCAGATCGGTCTTGGCGACGAACTGGCGGTACTCCGGCGCATTGGAGCGCTGGTAGTTGGAGCGCGCGGTGGCCAGCAGCGCCTCGTTCTGGCGCTTGGCTGCCGCGGCCTGGTCGTAGCTGGCCTGGGCGGTGCGTGGATCGATCACTGCCAGCACGTCGCCCTTCTTCACTTCCTGGCCCTCGCGGAAGTTCAGGCTCATCAGCTGGCCACCGACCTGCGGGCTGACGGTGACGGTGTTCATTGCCGTCACGGTACCCAGTGCGCTGGCATACACCGGTACGTCCTGGTGCGTGGCCTCGACCACGGTCACCGGCACCGGGCCGGCATCCGGGTCTTCGCCACCCTGGCGCGCTCCCGCTGCCGGCTTTCCAGCCTTGTCCTTGCCCCCGCCGATGACGCGCAGGCCGACCACGGCCAGCACCAGAACCGCCACGACCAGCAGCACGATCTTCCAAACACGTGACATTACGAGGACTCCAAGAGGGCTGGACGGGGCGCGGCCCCGGTTGGCAATGCGCAAAGCATACCTGTGCCACATCACGTTTCCTGCATGACGGATGGGACGGGCGCTAAGACCGGATCCGGCCGCGGAGGTTCCCGTGGCGGCGGTGTTGCCCTACATTCAGCTGGGCCCCTCTTGCTGTGGAGATTGCGATGCGCCGTTCGCTGCTGCTGTCCGCCCTGCTGCTGGCCCTGCCGGCCGTTGCCCACGCCCAGGACGGGCAACGCCCCGAAGTGACCGCCGCTGCCCAGCGCCTGCAGGCCAAGGTGGTTGAATGGCGCCGCGACTTCCATCAGCACCCGGAACTGTCCAACCGCGAGGCGCGCACCTCGGCCGAGGTCGCCAAGCGCCTGCGTGCGATGGGCTTGAAGCCGAAGACTGGCATCGCCCACCACGGCGTGGTGGCGATCATCGAAGGCGGCAAGCCCGGCCCGAAGATCGCGCTGCGCGCGGACATGGACGCGCTGCCGGTAACCGAACAGACCGGGCTGCCGTTCGCCTCCAAGGCCACCGACCAGTACCGCGGCCAGACCGTGGGCGTGATGCATGCCTGCGGCCATGACGCGCACACCGCCACCTTGCTGGGCGTGGCCGAAGCGCTGGTGTCGATGAAGAAGGACCTGCCGGGCCAGGTGATGCTGATCTTCCAGCCGGCCGAGGAAGGCGCACCGCCGCCGGAAGAGGGCGGTGCCGCGCTGATGCTGAAGGAAGGCCTGTTCGCCGACTTCAAGCCGGAGGCGGTGTTTGGACTGCATGTGTTCTCCAGCGTGCAGGCCGGCCAGATCGCGGTGCGCGGTGGCCCATTGATGGCCGCCTCGGATCGTTTCGGGATCAAGGTGATCGGTCGCCAGACGCACGGCTCGGCACCGTGGAACGGTGTCGACCCGATCGTGGCCACCGCCGATCTGGTCGGCACCGCGCAGACCATCGTCAGCCGCCGCGCCAACCTGTCCAAGCAACCGGCGGTGCTGACCTTCGGTGCGATCAACGGCGGCATCCGCTACAACATCATTCCGGACGAGGTGGAGATGGTCGGCACCATCCGCACCTTCGACGAGGGCATGCGCCAGCAGATCTTCGCCGACCTGCGCAACGTCGCCGAGCACACCGCCGCCGCGCACGGTGCGAAGGCGGTGACCGACATCTACGAATCGGAAGGCAACCCGGCCACGGTGAACGACCCGGCGCTGACCGCGAAGATGCTGCCGAGCCTGCAGGCGGTGGTGGGCAAGGACAACGTGTACGAGCCACCGCTGCAGATGGGCGCGGAGGATTTCTCGCTGTACGCGAAGGAAGTGCCGGGGATGTTCTTCTTCGTTGGTTCCACCAGCGTGGGCATCGACCCGGCGACGGCGCCCGCCAATCATTCGCCGAAGTTCCTGCTGGATGAGAAGGCGCTGGATGTCGGACTGCGCGCGCTGCTGCAGGTGAGCCTGGATTACCTGCACGGTGCCGGCACTCCGGCGGGGTGAGGGTTTCCGGCAGGGCTTGCAGCCCTGCACCCGCTTGGATCAACGGCAACGTCAACGTCAAAAGCGGGCATTCCGTGGGATGGCGGGGTGGGTCCGGTTGAGGGGGACGCCGTAAACCCGTCCATGGGGGCTTGGCCGCGGCATCCATGCCGCGGACACCCCCTCAACCGGACCCACCCCGCCTTCGACAGTTTCCCGCGGCTGTTGGTGCCCGCTGCTGTTGGTGGGTGCCGACCGTTGGTCGGCACGGCGGACGTCATGAATGTCTGAAGGATCGGCTTCTGATTTTGATTTTCCTGATCTTTCCCGTGGTGGTGGTGGCGCGCAAGGAACTGTCAGGGGCCGGGTGGGTAGGCGGGGCGGGGGTGTCCGCGGCATGGATGCCGCGGACACCCCCGCCCCGCCTACCCACCCGGCCAAGCCGATAGACCGCCTTCCACGACCAACCAACAAAACCACCACGGAGGGGCTCCGCCGTTGGCCGGCCCGGCCGAAGGCCCGCCGTCCGCGCGATACAATGCCCCCCATGAACACCCCACAGGATTCCAGCCTCGGTCGCGAGGTCAGTTACCCGTCGCAGTACGATCCCGGCCTGCTGTTTCCCATCCCCCGCAGCGGCGCCCGCGCCGAGATCGGCCTCGATGACGCCGCGCTGCCGTTCGTCGGCCATGACCGCTGGCACGCCTTCGAGCTGAGCTGGCTCGACCCGCGTGGCAAGCCGCAGGTGGCCGTGGCCACCGTGCAGGTGCCGTGCACCTCGCCGCGGCTGATCGAATCGAAGTCGTTCAAGCTGTACCTCAACTCCCTCAACAGCACCCGCATCGACAGCGCCGAGGCACTGCGCGCGCGCATCGTGGCGGATCTGTCGGATTGTGCCGGTGCGCCGGTCCAGGTCGAGTTCGGGCTGCCGGGCCTGCGCGAGACGCCGCTCGGTGAATCCATCGACGGGCTGGAGCTGGAGATCGACTGCTACGGCCCGCCGCAGGCGGACTTTCTCTCGGCCAATGCCGGTGAGGTGGTGGAGGAGACCCTGGTCTCGGCACTGCTGAAGTCCAACTGCCCGGTCACCGGCCAGCCGGACTGGGCGACGGTCAGCCTGCGTTACCGCGGGCCGAAGATCGATCGTGCCGGCCTGCTGCGCTATCTGGTGAGCTACCGCGAGCACGCCGAGTTCCACGAGCAGTGCGTTGAGCGGATCTTCAGCGAGGTGTCTGCGCGCTGCCAGCCGCAATGGCTGGAAGTGGAGGCGCGCTATACCCGCCGTGGTGGCCTGGACATCAACCCGTGGCGCGCCAGTCCCGGCATTGCCGCCCCGGCCGCGACCTACCGCGAACTGCGCCAGTAACCGCCGCAGGCGGTTGCCCGTTGTGCCGGGCCATGCCCGGCGAACACCGGCCAGCGGCCGGCACTACCATGATTCGCAGGCGGTTACGGGTAGTGCCGGCCGCTGGCCGGCAATCGGCCAAGGCCGGATCCCCCTGGCACAGCCGACCAGCGGCCGGCACTACCGGGCACCGTCTCTCCCGATTGTTCAGCCGCCCCCCGGGGCGGCTTCACATCTGCACCATCCCCATTTAACAACCGCCATGGCACCGTGCGAGCCACGTAGTCATGCAGACGGGAGTTGTGGATGAGTACCGAGAAGAAAGCCGATTTCTCCGGCGTCAGCGCCAGCGTCGACAGTACCGCCGAGCAGGTGCCGAAGGCGGACTTCTCCGGCGTGAGCGCTTCGGTGGACAGCACCGCCGAGATCGTCAGCGGCGGCACCTATACCGTGCAGAAGGGTGACTCGCTGTCGAAGATCGCCAAGCAGCATCTGGGCGACGCCAACGCCTGGAAGAAGATCTTCGAAGCCAATCGCGATGTGCTTGACGACCCGGACAAGATCTTCCCGGGCCAGACCCTGAAACTGCCGCCGAAGTAAGCCGGCGATCAAACGCCGTCCGACAATCCCTGGGAGGAACCCCGAATGATCAAGACCACCCCGCTCCAGACCGCCCTGATCGCCGCCCTGTTGGGCAGCGTTGCCTTGGTCGGTTGCAAGAAGAAGGAAGAGTCGACCGACACCAACGCCGCTCCGGCCGCCACGGCTCCGGCCGAGCCGGCAGCGCCGGCACCGATGACCGGTGCACCGCCGCCGATGGCGGAAGCTGCCGCGGTCAGCGTTTCCACCGTCACCGTGGGCAAGACCGCTGCCGCCGACAAATCGGTCGCCCCGGCTGCACTGTTCTCGCCGAAGGATGATGTCATCGTCTCGGTCAAGACCGATGGCGCCGCCAACAACGTCAATGTCGGTGCCAAGCTGACCTTCCAGGACGGCCAGGTGGCCGGCGAACAGACCGCGACCCTGAATGCCAGCGGCGCGGAGACCACCAACGTCACGTTCAAGAATGCAAAGGGCTGGCCGGCCGGCAAGTACCGCGCCGAGGTCACGGTCGATGGCAAGGCGGCTGGAACGCCGCAGGAGTTCGAGGTCAAGTAAGTCCTGCCGACTCTCTCCCGGCAGGACTCACGATGGACGCAGCCGCAAGGCTGCGTCCTTTTTTATTGGCCGGTGGCTGGCTTCATCCATGCATGGCGTGGATTCACTGACGGCGGCGTTCGCGCAGATCCACGCCGCGCGTGGATGGATCACAGCGTTGCCGCCGTGCAGTACCGCCGCGTATGGCGCGGCTTTGCCCCGCGCGGCTGAAAACGCGACAATGCAGGGGTTTCCCCGCCGCGCGCCCACCCTGACGGCGACGGGGGAAAGCGACACGGTTGCACGTGGCCCGGCGCTGGCGCCGGCCTTCCCCTGAGCATTGCTACAGAGTCCAAGTCCCCCATGTCCAAGATCCTCTACACGCTGACCGACGAAGCACCGTTCCTGGCGACCCAGTCGCTGCTGCCGATCGTCGACGCCTACACCGCCACTGCCGGCATCGTGGTGGAAACCCGTGACATCTCGCTGTCCGGCCGCATCCTGTCGCAGTTCCCGGAACTGCTGTCCGACGCGCAGAAGGTCAGCGACGACCTGGCCGAGCTGGGCCAGCTGGCGACCACCCCGGACGCCAACATCATCAAGCTGCCGAACATCTCCGCCTCGGTGCCGCAGTTGAAGGCGGCCATCAAGGAACTGCAGGACCAGGGCTATCCGCTGCCGGATTACCCGGAAACCCCGGCCGACGACCAGCAGCGCGACTACAAGGCGCGCTACGACAAGGTCAAGGGCAGTGCGGTGAACCCGGTTCTGCGCGAAGGCAACTCCGACCGTCGTGCACCGCTGTCGGTGAAGAACTACGCGCGCAAGCACCCGCACCGCATGGGCGCCTGGGCGTCGGATTCGAAGTCGCACGTCGCGCACATGGCCGCCGGCGATTTCTACGGCAGCGAGAAGTCGGCCACCCTGGCCAACGCCGGTGCGCTGAAGATCACCTTCCACGGCAAGGACGGCAGCGCCGTCGTGCTGAAGGAAAAGACCACGGTCAAGGCCGGCGAGATCGTCGATGCCGCCGTCATGAGCCGCAAGGCGCTGGCCGCGTTCATCGGTGAGCAGATCGCCGATGCCAAGGCCCAGGGCGTGCTGTTCTCGCTGCACCTGAAGGCGACCATGATGAAGGTCTCCGACCCGATCATGTTCGGCGTGGCGGTCAACGAGTTCTACAAGGACGTGCTGGCCAAGCACGCCGACGTGCTCAAGCAGGCCGGTTTCGATGCCAACAACGGCATCGGTGACCTGGCCGCGCGCCTGCCGTCGCTGCCGGAAGCCACCCGCGCCGCGATCGAAGCGGACCTGGCCGCCGAGTACGCGCAGCGTCCGGGCGTGGCCATGGTCAATTCGGACAAGGGCATCACCAACCTGCACGTGCCGAGCGACGTGATCGTCGACGCCTCGATGCCGGCGATGATCCGCGACTCGGGCAAGATGTGGAACGCCGAAGGCAAGCTGCAGGACACCAAGGCGGTCATTCCGGACCGCTGCTACGCCGGCGTGTACCAGGCCGTCATCGACGACTGCAAGGCGCACGGCGCCTTCGACCCGGCCACCATGGGCTCGGTGCCGAACGTCGGCCTGATGGCGCAGAAGGCCGAAGAGTACGGTTCGCACGACAAGACCTTCCAGATTGCTGCCGACGGCGTGGTCAAGGTCACCGACGATGCCGGCAACGTGGTGTTCGAACACGCCGTGGAAGCCGGTGACATCTGGCGCATGTGCCAGACCAAGGACGCGCCGATCCAGGACTGGGTCAAGCTGGCCGTCGAACGCGCCCGCCTGAGCAGCACCCCGGCCGTGTTCTGGCTGGATGCCGCCCGCGCCCACGACGCGCAGGTCATCGCCAAGGTCGAGCAGTACCTGAAGAACCACGACACCACCGGCCTGGACATCCGCATCCTGCCGCCGGTGGAAGCCACCGCGTTCTCGCTGGACCGCATCCGCAAGGGCGAGGACACCATCTCGGTGACCGGCAACGTGCTGCGCGACTACCTGACCGACCTGTTCCCGATCATGGAGCTGGGCACCAGCGCCAAGATGCTGTCGATCGTGCCGCTGATGGCCGGTGGCGGCCTGTTCGAGACCGGCGCCGGTGGTTCGGCCCCGAAGCACGTGCAGCAGTTCGTCGAAGAGGACTACCTGCGCTGGGATTCGCTGGGTGAGTTCCTGGCCCTGGCCGCGTCGCTGGAACACCTGGGCAACCGCTACGACAACGCCGCCGCCCGCGTGCTGGCCAAGGCGCTGGACGAAGCCAACGGCCAGTTCCTGGACAACGACAAGTCGCCGTCGCGCAAGCTGGGTGGCATCGACAACCGTGGCAGCCACTTCTACATCGCGCTGTACTGGGCGCAGGCGCTGGCCGCACAGGACGAAGATGCGGCACTGAAGGCACGCTTCGCACCGCTGGCCAAGGCACTGACCGACAACGAGCAGAAGATCGTCGAAGAGCTGATCGCGGTGCAGGGCAAGGCCGTGGACATCGGCGGCTACTACCGCCCGGACGTCGCCAAGGCGAGCAAGGCGATGCGCCCGAGCGCGACCTTCAACGCCGCGCTGGAGCAGCTGCGCGGCTGATCCATCGCCGTTCGGTTGTGACACCGGAACCCGCGCTTCGGCGCGGGTTTCTTTTGGGCTCCGGGTCAGAACCCTTTTGCCATGCAAAAGGGTTCTGACCCCATTCGACCCGCGTCCAGAACCGTGATTCCCGTCGGCTGTCGGAATGTCGTCAACGAGGCATGAAACTTGCCCGCGATGGCCGTCGCAGAACTGATCGGACACCGTCTGCAACCGCCCTCGATCTGAGCAGTCGATCACGACGGCTGCCGCTGGCGATGCCCTAGCCTTGGCGACGCGAGGCCACCGGGGAGGTGGCCGCACGGGGAACACGGATGGCACGCGTGCTGGTAGTGGGAACCGACATCCAGGGCGAGCAGGCCCTGCTGCAGCGGCTGCGCGTGGCATCGGCCCTGCCGGACGGCCAGATCCGCCGCAGCCAGGACCTGGACGATTGCGACCTGCTGGTCATCCGCGATACGCCGGCGCTGCGCAACGCGGCCCAGCGCATGCGCCAGCAGCGTCCGCGACTGCAGTGCTGGATCGAAGACATCGGCGGCCAGCTGCGTGATGGCGACGGGCACCAGGACGTGCTTGATGACAGTGCCATCGGTCGCGCGCTGCGCCGCATGCAGTTGGCAGTGGAGCCCTTGGCCATGCACGCACCCGCACCGATCCGCCTGGCTGATGGTGCGCATGCCATCACCCGTCTGCTGCGCGAGCGGCTGCCGCTGCGACAGGGCCAGGCACTGCTGAGTGATGCGGGCGAGCCACTGCTGCTGATGGACCTTGAGCATGACCAGGCCGTGCTGCTGCAGGAACCGGCTACGGCCCTGGTGGAGCGTTTGGCCGATGCCTTCGAACGCCTGCAGCTGGATGCGCTGACACCCGCACGCCTGCATGGCCTGGCCGGCGAGCGGCCACGCCAGCCACTGCGGCCGCTGCTGTGGCAATGGGCGCAACGTAGCCGCCATTGGCAGGCACTGGACGAACGCCTGCGCGGTGCTTCGGTAAAGCTGCTGCGCTGGCCCGATTTCCGTGTGCTGGGCCATGACCATGATGGCTTCCGCCTGTGCTCGCTGCTGCTCAAGCGCGCGTGCACGGTGGACGAGTGCGCGATGTTGCTTGATCTGCCGCCTGCGGCCGTGCGCGATTTCATCCATGCCGCTTACCTGTGCGGTTACGCGCAGCTGCAGGCAGCACCGGCGGTACCGCTGGCGGAACGCGCTGCCGGCGCTGACAATGGCCTGCTCGCCCGCCTATGGCGGCACCTGCGCGGGAGCGAGCGCAATGCGTGAGCACAAGGTGGTGGTGCTCGGTGGCATGGGCAGTGGCAAGTCGACCCTGGTGCGCAGCATCGCAGCCGGCGCGGTGGTCGACACCGACGTGGCCAACAGCGACCGCCTCGGTGCCGACAAGGCCTCCACCACGGTCGCCCTGGACTATGCGGATATCGACCTGCCCAATGGCGAGCGGCTGCGCCTGTATGGCACGCCGGGCCAGCAGCGCTTCGATTTCCTCTGGCCGATCCTGCTGCAGGGCGCCCGCGGCGCCGTGCTGCTGCTGGATGCGCGGCGCGCGGGCGTGGTTGCCGAACTGGAGGATTATCTGCAGGTGTTGCGGCCGTTCGCATCGTCATTGGCGCTGGTGGTGGCCGTCACCCATCTCGACCAGGCACCGCACGCCGCGCTGGATGAGTGGCTCGCACGTGCGAGCCTCGATGATCAACCGCTGCCTTTGCTGGCAGTGGATGCCCGCGACCGCGAACAGGGATTGCTGCTGATGGATGTATTGATGGGCGAGATGGAAGCGCACGCACTGGTGGCCGCGCATGGCTGACGGACAGGTGGCGCTACTGCCCGACGCCGGCCAGCGTGAGCGCCTGCAGCCCTTGCTGCGAGACCTGCAGCAGCGGGTGGAAGGCATACGCACGGTGGTGCTGGCCAGTGTGGATGGCTTCGCCCTGGTCAGTGCCGGTGCCGAAGGGCGCGGTGAACGCCTGGCAGCGATGACCAGCGCGATGCTGGCGCTGGCTGCAGCAGTGGGGCGCGAACTGGTGCTTGGGGATCTGCAGACGCTGATGCTGGAAGCCGCGGGCGGCAAGGTGCTGATGCTGGCGATCCAGGCCGAGGGACGCGCACCGCTGCTGCTGATGGCGGCTTGCGACCAGCGCAGCGTGATCGGCCAGGTGCTGTGGCTGAGCAGGGAATGTGGCCAGGCGATCCTGGCCGAACTCGGCGGATCGTGAGCCCGGCCGCAGGGGAACGAGGGGCTCGAACCAACATCGACAAGGGGTGCGACGTGGCTGGACTGAATGAATCGTTGAACGCATTGATGGGCATCGACGGCGCGCAGGCAGTGGCGCTGGTCGACTATGAAAGCGGCATGCTGCTGGGCGAAGCCGGTGCCGGCATGGACATGGAAGTGGCCGCCGCCGGCAACACCGAAGTGATCCGTGCCAAGATGAAGACCGCCGCATCGCTGAACCTCAACGACAGCATCGAGGACATCCTGATCTCGTTGGGCAAGGCGTACCACATCATGCGCCCGGTGGCGAAGAAGAAGGGCCTGTTCTTCTACATCGTGCTGGACCGTACCAGGTCCAACCTGGCATTGGCGCGGCGCAAGGTGCAGGACGTGGAAGCCGAACTGGCGATCTGAGCCAGTAGTGCCGGCTGCTGGCCGGCATCTGCATCGATCCATCGACGGTCCAGGTGCTGCCGGCCAGCGGCCGGCACTACCTTCGCGCTCGACGGCATCGCACGCGCCAGCGTATGGTGAAGCCGGTCCTCCCGGGTGAGCCATGCATGTCCAGGCCTGACATCGCTGCCGAGCTGGCACCGCGCATCGCGGTAGCCATCCGCGACGGTTTCGAGCAGTACCACGCCCGCTTTGCGGCGATCACCGCGCGGGCGCGGCAGCGCTTCGAGCAGCGCAACTGGGCCGGTGCGCGACAGGATGCGGTCGAGCGCATCGCCCTGTACGACCTGTGCATCGCCGAGCAGATGGATGCGCTGCGCCGCCTTGCCGGTGACGCGATCGGCGAGCGCGTGCTGTGGTTGCGGGTGCACGCCCGCTATAGCGCGCTGCTGCAGGGCCTGATCGACGCCGAGCTGTACAAGACCTTCTACAACACGTTGTCGCGGCGCCTGTTTGCCACCCGGGGCGTGGACCCGGCGCTGGAGTTCATCGCCTTCGATGTCGAACCCTCCGATGCCATCACCCACCCGGTGGCGCGGCATACCTACGCGGTTTCGCCGACGCGGCCGGTGGAGGCGCTGCAGCGGGTGCTGGCCGACTATCGCTTCGATATCCCCTATGCGCACCAGCTGCGCTGTGCCGCGGCCATCGCGGTGCGCCTGCAGGATGACCTGGCCCACTGGGGCGATACGCCGGTACGCAGCATCGAGCTGCTCGACACGGTGTTCTACCGCGAGCGCCGCGCTTACCTGGTTGGCCGCGTGTTCGGCGAGCACCGGTTCTCGCCGTGCGTGATTGCCCTGGTGAACGACGAGCGTGGCCTGCGCGCCGATGCAGTGCTGACCCGGCGCCGGGACGTGGCCCACCTGTTCGGCGTGTCACGCAGCTATTTCCAGGCCAACCTGGCCACGGTCGGTGATGCGGTGGTGTTCCTGCGCAGTCTGCTGCCGGGCAAGCCCATCGATGAGATATACACCGTGCTGGGCCGCGCCAAGCAGGGCAAGACCGAGCGCTACCGCACCTTCTTCCGTCATTTCAACGAGCACCCGCAGGAGCGGCTGGTGCATGCAGAGGGCACGCCGGGCATGGTCATGGCGGTGTTCACCCTGCCCAGTTACCCGCTGGTGTTCAAGCTGATCCGCGACCGTTTCGCGTGGCCCAAGGCGATGTCGCGACAGCAGGTGGAAGAGAAGTACGCGCTGGTGTTCAACCTCGATCGTGTCGGCCGCCTGCTCGATGCGCAGCCCTATCGTCATCTGCGCTTCCCGCGCCAGCGCTTCGCGCCGGCCTTGCTGGATGAACTGCTGCAGCAGTGCGCGCAGAGCGTACGCATCGATGGCGATGAGGTCGAAGTCGCACTGTGCTATGTGCAGCGTCGTTTTCGTCCCTTGAATCTGTACCTGCGCGAGCAGGGCGCGGAGGCGGTGCGGGCGGCGGTGCTCGACTATGCGCAGGCGATCACCGACATGGCGCGCAACAACATCTTCCCCGGTGACATGCTGCCGAAGAATTTCGGCGTATCACGGCACGGCCGGGCCGTGTTCTACGACTACGACGAGCTGTGTCTGGTCAGCGACTGCGTCTTCCGCGCCTGGCCGCAGCCGCGTACGCCGGAGGAAGCGATGTCCGACGAGCCATGGTTCCATGTCGGTCCGCGCGACGTGTTTCCCGAGCGCTTCGGCCCGTTCATGGGCCTGCCCGCTGCAGAGCTGGCAGCGGTGCGCGAGCACTACCGGCACCTGTTCGACCCGGGCTGGTGGCAGGGCCTGCAGGAACGCTTCGCCCGAGGTGACTATCCGGACACGCCGCCCTATGCTGGCGCGCACCGGTTGGCGTGAGCCAGCTGTCATGGGTGTTGGGACTGAGGTACTCTCGCCCTTCATCACCAAGGATCCGGCAATGATGCGTTCCCCATTGTTCCTCGCTCTCGCGTTGGCCGTCGGTGCCGGCGCTCCGCTGTTAGCCGGCGATGCCAACGCGCAGACCACGCGCGCGGTGCGTGCCACCACCGAATTGAGCATGACACTGACCGGAAAGATCGAGGTCACGGCAGAAGGCGCAGTCAGCGCTCTGGTGCTCGATCAGAAGGCAAACATCAGCCCGGGTGTTGCCGCGTTTGTTGAACGCACCATTCGCCCTTGGCGTTTCGAGCCGACGCGGGTCGATGGCAAGGCCGTCGCCGCACAGGCACCGTTTCGGGTGCGTCTGCGTGGCAAGTCCACGGGCAAGGGCGACTACGAAGTCAGCATGACCAGCGTGGATTTCAGCGAGTACGATCCAAAGGCCACCGATTCGGTGACCGCAGAGCGCCTGGCGCCGCCGCGCTATCCGGACGAGGCAATGAGGATCGGTGGTCAGGGCGATGTGATCCTGATCATCAAGGTCGCCCGTGATGGCACGGTGGCCGACGTCATCGCCGAGCAGGTCAACATGACCGTGGCGGGGCCGGAGCGGACCATGGCCAAGCTGCGCGATGTGCTGGCCAAGGCCAGCATCAATACCGCCCGCAAGTGGACCTTCATTCCTCCAAGCAGCGGGAAGGACGTCACACGGGAATTCTGGTCGGTACGCGTGCCGGTCAACTATGCGTTCTCGGATGATCGCAATGCCGCTGCCGAGCGCTATGGCCGCTGGCGCGCCTTCATTCCAGGACCGAAGCAGCGCGCACCGTGGGTGACCGGTGACGCGGCGGAAAACGGCAGCGACCTGCTGCCCGAGGGCGGCATCTACATGGTCGACGGCGCCAAGCGCGGCCTGCGCCTGCTGACGCCGCTGGAGCAGGGCTGACGATCACTGCGGAGCCGGCCAGCCCGGCTTCGCGTCAATCGGCGTAGGGGTAGACCACCACTCGGTTGCGGCCCTGTTCCTTGGCCAGGTACAGCGCCTTGTCGGCCAGCCGCAGCGCCTGCTCGGCATCGACATGGAAGCTGGGGAAGTGGGCCACGCCCAGCGAGACGGTGATGGTGCCGACCGGTTCAAACGGATGGTCGGCAATGTGCTGGCGCAGACGCTCGCCAGCCTGTCGCGCTGACTCGGCGCTGATGCCCGGCAACAGCAGCAGGAACTCCTCGCCGCCGGCGCGGCAGAGGATGTCGCTGTCGCGCGAGTAGCGGCGCATCTGGTTGGCGATGTGGACGATGGCAGCGTCGCCGACGTCATGGCCGTGGTTGTCATTGATCGATTTGAAGCGATCGATGTCCAGCGCCAGGATCGCGAACGGGATGCCCTGTACCTGCAGGGCATCCAGCGCCTGCTGCAGGCCGCGGCGGTTGAGAAGACTGGTCAGCGGATCGGTGCGGCTGGCGCGGTTGAGCGTGCCGATGCGGTCCTGCAGTGCATTGAAGCTGTGCAGTACCGCCTGCTTGAGCTGGGCGACCTCGAAGTACCACGCGCGGATGCCGCTGACGTGGCTGATCGCATTGCCAGTGTCTTCGCCGCCCTGCACGTTGCGTGCGAGCTGCCACAGCGGCATCGAGATGCGACGGGCGAACCACCAGGTGATCAGCAGCGACAGCAGGCCCAGCGGGATTGCGTTCCAGATTACCGCAGTCATCAACCGCGACAGCGGCTGCAGCGTGGCCTCGGTCGGGCGCTGGGCGATGATGCCCCAGCCGGTGGCCGCCACCGGCGCATAGCCGGCCAGCATCGACACGCCCAGGTTGTTGCGCACCTGCTGCGCGCCACGCTCGCCGCGCACCACGGCCTTTACTGCGGGGTTGCCGACCACGTAGTCGCCCACCCGCTTGCCATCGGCGTGGTACAGCAGGCGGCCATGGCGATCGACCACGTACAGGTAGGAACCATCACGGTAGTAGTGCTTGCCCAGCAGCGTGTGCAGTGCGCTGCGCTGGCGCAGGTACAGGGTGCCGCTGACGTAACCACGGTAGTGGCCCTGGCGATCGAAGATCGGGTGCGACAGCGAGACCAGCAGCTTGCCGGTGGCCGACTGGTACGGGTCGCTGATCATCGGCTGGCGCGCGGCCAGCGCGGCATTGTTGCCGACGCTGTGCAGCACTTCGCCCTGCAGCTGCAGGGTCTGCGGCGAGGTGGCGATCACCAGGCCGTCGGCATCCACCACCAGCGAAGAGTTGAAGCTGTTGGTCTGCAGCTGCAGGCGGCTGGCTTCGTCCTGGGCCTGTGCCGGGTCGAGGTTGCCCTGGCCGAGCCGCGTGGCGGCGTAGGCCAGTTCCTGCTGGGCAGCCAGCAGGAAGTTCTGGGTCGTTTCGGCCAGTTTGGTGGCGTAGACGCGGTTGGCCTCCAGGGTGTTGCCGACCAGCTGGTCGCGCTGCACCCGGTAGCTGGCCAGCAGGGTGTTGGCCAGCGCGATGATGGCGCTGAGCAGGGCCAGGGCGAGGATCAGCTTGCCCAGGTTGAGGCGGGGAGACAGCGTTCGCATGCGTCGACGGATCCGGCAGGAGGCTGGACCCGACCGGTTCTTCGGAAGGGGCGACAGCGGGAATCGGTGGCCAGGCCCTCGGGGCCGGGCAGGGCATCGGGCGGATTATCGCCAAAACCGGGCGGCGGTGAAGTGAAGTGGGTCGCCCTGCAGGTAAAAAAAAACCTGCCGCAGCGAGCGGCAGGTTCTTTTCGATGCAATGCCGTGGATCAGCGCTTCATCGAACCGAAGAACTCGTCGTTGGACTTGGTGTTCTTCATCTTGTCCAGCAGGAACTCCATCGCCGCCATTTCATCCATCGGATGCAGCAGCTTGCGCAGGATCCAGATCTTCTGCAGCAGTTCCGGTTCGATCAGCAGGTCTTCGCGGCGGGTACCCGAACGGTTGATGTCGATGGCCGGGAACACGCGCTTTTCAGCGATACGACGGCTCAGGTGCACTTCGCTGTTGCCGGTGCCCTTGAACTCTTCGTAGATCACCTCGTCCATCTTCGAGCCGGTGTCGACCAGCGCGGTGGCGATGATGGTCAGGCTGCCGCCTTCTTCCACGTTGCGCGCGGCACCGAAGAAGCGCTTCGGGCGGTGCAGGGCGTTGGCGTCCACGCCACCGGTCAGCACCTTGCCCGAGCTCGGCACCACGTTGTTGTACGCGCGGGCCAGGCGGGTGATCGAGTCGAGCAGGATCACCACGTCCTTCTTGTGCTCGACCAGGCGCTTGGCGCGCTCGATGACCATTTCGGCCACCTGCACGTGGCGCGCGGCCGGTTCGTCGAAGGTCGAGCTGATGACCTCGCCGCGCACGGTGCGCTGCATTTCGGTCACTTCTTCCGGGCGCTCGTCGATCAGCAGCACGATCAGGTGCACGTCCGGGTGGTTGGTGGTGATGGCGGTGGCGACCTGCTGCATCATCATGGTCTTGCCGGCCTTCGGCTGCGACACGATGAGCGAGCGCTGGCCCTTGCCCTGCGGCGCCATCAGGTCGAGGATGCGGCCGGTGATGTCTTCCGACGAACCGTTGCCGCGCTCCAGGGTGAAGCGGCGGCGCGGGAACAGGGCGGTCAGGTTCTCGAACAGCACCTTGTTCTTCGACGCTTCGATCGGCTCGCCGTTGATGGTGTCGACGATGTTCAGCGCGAAGTAGCGCTCGCCGTCCTTCGGGAAGCGGATGCGGCCGGAGATGTGGTCGCCGGTGCGCAGGTTGAAGCGGCGGATCTGGCTGGGCGAGATATAGGTGTCGTCCGGGCCGGCCAGGTAGCTGGCTTCGGCCGCGCGCAGGAAGCCGAAGCCGTCCGGCAGGATTTCCAGCACGCCGTCGGCGGCGACGCCGTCACCATGGCGGGTCAGCACCTTCAGCAGGGCGAAGATCACATCCTGCTTGCGGGCGCGTGCCACGCCTTCGGAGATCTGCAGCTGCTCGGCGATTTCCAGCAGCTTCTGTGCCGGCATGCGCTTGAGGTCGCTCAGCGAATAGACCGGGAAGCCTTCCGGCACGTTGGCGTGCGGACGCGGCACGAAGGGCTGCTGCTCGCCGCCGTCGTTGGGCATGCCGTCGTCGCGGAAGCGGTTGTTGTTGCGGTCACGGTCGCGGCGGTTGCGGAAGCGGTCACGGCGGTTGCCCTGGCCTTGCCCCTGGCCCTGCTGGCCGTTCTGGTTGTACGGGTTCTGGCCCTGGTTCTGGCCACCGCCCTGGTGGCTCTGCTGCCGCGGCTGGCCGGATTCGCGACCCTCACCACCTTCGCCACCGCCACTGCTGGCAGGGGCCTCGGCGGCGGGCGCGCTCGGTGCGGGGGCGGGGGCCGGTGCCTCGGGCGCGGCGGCCAGCGGCAGGGTCGGCTGCGCCGGAGCGGCGCTGGTTTCGGCGGCTGCCGGGGCGGCGGCCTTGCTCACGCGGGGCTTGCGCACGCGCTTTTCGGCGGGCGCATCGGCGCTGCCGGTTTCGGAAGTGTTATCGGACAAGAGCGTTATTCCTCGCTTGAAGGTGCGAGCGCCCGGCTGGGGCGGCGAACGTTGGGAATGGGTCTGGAAGAAACTGCGTCCAGAGGGTGCGGCACGCGAACGCGGCCGGATGTGCCGACACTATCATCGGCCTGCGGCGCCGTGCAAGGGCTGCCGGGAACAGCATTCATCATGGACGCAGGGCGTCCGCCGGCAGCCGCGGGTGGCGGCTGCCGGAAAACAGCAGGATCAGGCCAGGGCCTTGTCCAGCAGGCCGGCCAGCTGGGCCTTGCCCACCGCACCGATCTGCTCGCCGACCTTCTCGCCGTCCTTGAACACGACCAGGTACGGGATCGAACGCACGTGGTACTTGGCGGCCAGCGCACGATTGTGGTCGACGTTGACCTTGGCGATCTTGGCGCGGCCCTGGTAGGCATCGGCCAGTTCGTCCAGCGCCGGGGCGATCATCTTGCACGGGCCACACCATTCGGCCCAGAAATCGACCAGCACCGGTTCCTTGGAATTCAGCACTGCGCTATCAAAGTCGGCGTCGCCGACATGTACAACCTTGTCGCTCATCTTGGTTTCTCGTCTTGGATTGCACCCGGCCATGCCGGAGGTGGGTGAACTGGGCCATGCCCGGTGGCGCGACCCTCGTCGTTGCCTCGCGGCGCACTGCCGCGGTGCGTTCGGCGGGATGCCTGGACGCTCACGGCCGGCAGTGTACCCCTATCGCAGGGCGGGGACAGGCGCCGGCTGGAACCCAGCGTATCGTGATCGCTTCGAAGCCCGGTATGTGTCGGATTTCACTGTCTTCCCGAAGATGGGGGTGGCAGCGGGCGACACCAGCGGGACCGGCGGGGTCGTTCAAGTCCCGTGTGGCTGGATGAAGGCGCGCCGTCTCTCCATCCGGTGAGACGGGGCATTCCGGTTTGCCGGCCCGAGTGCGTTAAACTGGGCCATTGTGCGGCGCGCGGACCGGGTGGTCCCAGCCTGCCAACCCGCCGCAGGGGCCGCAGTTTGCGACGGTGCCCCTAGACGATGAAGTGCCAGCCGCCCCACGGGCCGGCGGCCATACCAAGACGGACTCATGAGCGACAAACCGCTGACCGATTTGACCTTTTCCTCCTTCGAGCTGCACCCGGCCCTGCAGGCCGGCCTTGAAGGAGCCGGATTCACCCGCTGCACCCCGATCCAGGCGCTGACCCTGCCGGTCGCGCTGCCCGGCGGTGATGTTGCCGGCCAGGCCCAGACCGGCACCGGCAAGACCCTGGCCTTCCTGGTCGCTGTCGTGAACCGCCTGCTGACGCGTCCGGCGCTGGCCGATCGCAAGCCGGAAGATCCGCGCGCGCTGATCCTCGCCCCGACCCGCGAGCTGGCCATCCAGATCCACAAGGATGCGGTGAAGTTCGGTTCCGACCTGGGCCTGCGCTTCGCCCTGGTCTATGGCGGCGTGGATTACGACAAGCAGCGCGAGCTGCTGCAGCAGGGCGTGGACGTGATCATCGCCACCCCGGGCCGCCTGATCGACTACGTCAAGCAGCACAAGGTGGTGTCGCTGCACGCCTGCGAGATCTGCGTGCTGGACGAAGCCGACCGCATGTTCGACCTGGGCTTCATCAAGGACATCCGCTTCCTGCTGCGCCGCATGCCGGAGCGCACCACCCGCCAGACCCTGCTGTTCAGTGCCACCCTCAGCCACCGCGTGCTGGAGCTGGCCTACGAGCACATGAACGAGCCGCAGAAGCTGGTGGTCGAAGCCGAGACCATCACCGCCGCGCGCGTGCGCCAGCGCATCTACTTCCCGGCCGACGATGAGAAGATCCCGCTGCTGCTGGGCCTGCTTTCGCGCAGCGAAGGCGCGCGCACCATGGTCTTCGTCAACACCAAGGTGTTCGTCGAGCGCGTGGCGCGTTCGCTGGAAAAGGCCGGCTACCGTGTCGGCGTGCTGTCCGGCGACGTGCCGCAGAAGAAGCGCGAGAGCCTGCTCAACCGCTTCCAGAAGGGCCAGCTGGAAATCCTGGTGGCCACCGACGTGGCTGCGCGCGGCCTGCACATCGACGGCATCAAGTACGTCTACAACTACGACCTGCCGTTCGACGCCGAAGACTACGTGCATCGCATCGGCCGCACCGCGCGCCTGGGTGAAGAGGGCGACGCGATCAGCTTCGCCTGCGAACGCTATGCCATGGGCCTGCCGGACATCGAGGCCTACATCGAGCAGAAGATTCCGTCCGAGCCGGTCACCAAGGAACTGTTGACCCCGCTGCCGCGCCCGGAACGCCCGGCTCCGGCTGCAGGCGAGGAAGGCGAGGACAATGAAAGCGTCGGCCAGATCTTCCGCGAAGCGCGCGAAGCCCGTGCCGCCGAGGAAGAGCGTCGGGGCGGTGGCCGCAGTGGCGGCCGTTCCGGCGGTGGTGGTGGTGGCCGTGGTGGCCGTGACGGTGAGCGCAGCGGCGAACGCCGTTCGCGTGGCCCGCGCAAGCCACGCGCGGAAGGCGAGCAGGGCGCTGCCGCGCCGGCCGCCGGTGCCGAAGGCGCCGCTGCCCAGGCCCCGCGTCCGCCGCGCCCCCCGCGTGCCGAAGGCGCACCGGAAGCTGCGGTGGACGGCGAGCACAAGCCGCGCAAGCGCCGCCGCCGTCGCCACGGTCGTCCGGTCGAGGGTGCCGAGGGCGTGCAGAACGCCGCCGGCAATGGCGCCAGCCCGGTCACGCCGGTGCAGGTGGTGGCCAAGCCGGTGCGCACGGCTGCTGATACCGGCGATTCGTTCCTGACCCGCATCGGCCGCAAGATCCGCCGGATGCTGTCGGGCAGCTGATCGGCAGCGCCGATCAGCTGGTAGCACCCGACCGTGGGTCGGGTGGCTTCAAGGGCGTGCCGACCAACGGTCGGCACCCACCCTGGCCGGCAGTTGTGTGGGTTGCCGGCCAGCGGCCGGCACTACCGATCGTGTGACCGTCTCCACGACGTCGCGCCGGTCCTGCATAATCGGGGCATGAGTGTCCTGCGCTTCGACAATGTCAGCAAACAGTACGCCGGTGGCCACGAGGCACTGACCGATGTCAGCTTCGAGGTCGCGCCGGGCGAGATGCTGTTCGTCACCGGCCATTCCGGTGCGGGCAAAAGCACCCTGCTCAAGTTGATCCATCTGGACGAGCGGCCCAGCCGTGGCGCGGTGGTGTTCGACGAGCGCAACCTGCTGAAGGTGCGTGGCGGCGATGTGCCCCGCCACCGTCGCGCGGTGGGTGCGGTCTACCAGGACCACCGCCTGCTGATGGACCGCTCGATCGCCGAGAACGTGGCGCTGCCGCTGATCCTGCGCGGCACCCGCCGTGGCGACATCAGCAAGCGCGTGCGCTCGGTGCTGGAACGGATGGGCCTGGGCCACCGCGAGAAGGCGCTGCCCTCGCAGCTGTCGGCCGGTGAGCAGCAGCGCGTTGGCATCGCCCGCGCCATCGTCGGTGAGCCCAAGCTGCTGGTGGCCGATGAACCGACCGGCAACCTCGACCCGACCCTGGCGGCGGAGATCATGGCTCTGTTCGCCGAGCTGCCCGCGCGCGGCACCAGCGTGCTGGTGGTCAGCCACGACCTGCCGCTGCTGCGCCGCATGCGCAAGCGCGTGCTGATCCTCGACCACGGCCGGCTGGTGGATGACATCTCGCCGCAGGATCTGGCGGAGTAACCCATGGCGAAGAACGAAAACAGCGAAGCCGCCGCCCCCTCGCGCGTGGGCGTCTGGTTCCAGCACCACGCGCACAGCGTGGTGTTCAGCCTCGGCCGTGCCTGCCGCAAGCCGTGGGCGACCCTGCTGACGGTGATGGTCATGGCGCTGGCACTGGCCCTGCCGCTGGGCCTGTCGATCGCGCTGGACAACCTCAAGCAGTTCGCCGGCAGCGTGCAGCAGTCGCGCGACATCAATGTGTTCCTGAAGGGCAACGTCGATGGCCCCGGTGCGCTGCGCCTGGCCGGCCAGCTGCGCGACCGCGACGACGTGGCCGAAGTGAACGTGCGCACGCCCGAGCAGGGCCTGCAGGAACTGCGCGACGCCGGCCTCGGCGAGGCGATCGACGCACTCAATGACAACCCGCTGCCCTCGCTGCTGGTGATCACCCCCGGCCAGGGCAAGGACGACGCGCGCCTGGCACGCGCGCTGGAGAGCCTGCCCGAGGCCGACCTGGTGCAGCACGATGCACTGTGGCGCCAGCGCCTGGATGCTTGGTTGGCGTTCGGCGCGCGGCTGGTGCAGGTGCTGTCGGTCCTGCTCGGCGTCGGTGCCGCGCTGGTGGTCGGCAACACCGTGCGCCTGGACATCCAGGCCCGCCGCGAAGAGATCGGCGTGCTGCAGCTGCTCGGCGCCAGTGATGGCTTCATCCGCCGCCCGTTCCTGTACCTGGGTGCGTGGTATGGCCTGGGCGCCGGCGCGGTTGCGCTGGCCCTGATCGGCGCCGCCGGTGCCGCGCTGCGCGTGCCGCTGGCCGAACTCTCGCGCAGCTACGGCAGCCCGTTCGTGCTGCACGGCCTGGACCTGCTGCACGGTGGCCTGGTCCTGCTCGGCACGCTGCTGCTGGGCTGGCTGGGTGCGTGGCTGGTCACCGGCCACTTCCTGCGCCAGACCCGACCGACCGACACCTGAGACCGGCATGCAACCGCAAGCGCTGAAGCACCTTGAAGGGCCCGCGACGCGGGTGATGGTGGTCGATGGCTCGAAGCTGGTCCGCAAGCTGATCGCCGACGTCCTGCAGCGCGACCTGCCGGGCGTGGAGGTGATTGGCTGCGACAGCATCGAGGATGCGCAGCAGGCGCTGGCGCAGGGCCCGGTGGACCTGGTGACCACCTCGCTGACCCTGCGTGATGGCGACGGCCTGGCGCTGGCGCGGATGATCCGCGAAGCGGCCGGCCAGGCCTACGTGCCGGTGATCGTGGTGTCCGGCGATGCCCAGCAGCATCTGGAGCAGCGTCGCTTCACCGAGTACGTCACCGACTATTTCGACAAGGCGCTGGGCCACGAGGCGCTGGCGACCTTCATCCGCGGCTATGTGCAGCCGCAGACCATTCCCGGCGCGACCATCCTCTACATCGAGGACAGCCGCGTGGTGGCCGAGGCCACCAAGCGCATGCTCGAACGCCAGCAGTTGAACGTGCTGCACGTGGTCAGCGCCGAAGAGGCGTTCACCCTGCTCACCGCCGAGTCGCTGGGCCGCAGCCGCCATCGCATCGACCTGGTGCTGACCGACGTCACCCTGAAGGGCGAACTGAGCGGCCGCGACGTGGTGCAGCGCGTGCGCGTGGACTTCGGCTACGGCAAGCGCCGCCTGCCGGTGCTGGTGATGACCGGCGACGGCAACCCGCACAACCAGACCGGGCTGCTGCAGTCCGGCGCCAACGACCTGGTACTCAAGCCGATCGAAGAACGGCTGCTGGTCACCAAGGTGCTGTTCCAGCTGCGCCTGGCCCGGTTGAACGATGGACCCCTGATTCGATGAAGTGGTGCAATGATTGATGAAGTAGCGGACACCCCGACGATCCAGCTGGAACCGAGCTGGAAGCAGCATGTCGGCGATTACCTCCTGCAGCCGCAGATGCGCGAGCTGTCCGGCTTCCTGCGCCAGCGCAAGGCCAGTGGCGCGGCGGTATTCCCGCCCGGCCCGCAGATCTTCGCCGCGTTCGACGCCACGCCATTCGAGCAGGTGAAGGTGGTGATCCTCGGCCAGGACCCGTACCACGGCCAGGGCCAGGCGCATGGCCTGAGTTTCTCGGTGCCGCCGGGCGTGCCGGTGCCGCCGTCGCTGCTGAACATCTACAAGGAGATCGAGAGCGATCTCGGTATCCCGCGCCCGGACCACGGCTGCCTGATCCCATGGGCGCAGCGCGGCGTGCTGCTGCTCAATGCCGTGCTGACGGTGGAGGAGGGCAAGGCCGGCGCACACCAGGGCCGCGGCTGGGAAGGCTTCACCGATCACGTGGTGGACGTGCTCAACCGCGAAGGCGAAGGCTTGGTGTTCATGCTCTGGGGTGCCTACGCGCAGCAGAAGGGCAAGGTCATTGATACCCGTCGCCATCGCGTTCTGAAGGCCCCGCATCCGTCGCCGCTGTCGGCCCATCGTGGCTTCCTCGGCTGCCGCCATTTCTCGATGGCCAACGAGTACCTGCAGCGTCGCGGCCAGGCCCCGATCGACTGGTCGCTGCCGCCGCGCTCGGTGCTCTGAGCGCCGGCTGGCGGCCGGGCCTGAACGCCGGACAACGTTCCCTGGCCTGAATGGGCCTCCAGAACGGCCCGTTCAGCTCCGCTTGACCGGAATCGGCCGGTTCCCGGCAGGTAATTGCTTGAATTCCAAGGGATTGTGAATCCCGAAAAGCGCGCTCGCCACTGTCATCAAATCGCGCTACGGTAGGGCTCTGTTTGGGACCAGTGTTGCATCAATAGGATGCTGGAACTTTTTCCTCCTTTAGCAGTCCAAATCCCGGACTGCTAAGATGGGTGCCTATGAGCCAGAACACCTCTACTGCCCTTGTGGCAAACAATCTCCCGATTCCCAGTGCGCTCGGTTCGCTGGACGCCTACATCGGTGCCGTGCACCAGATCCCGGTGCTGTCGGTCGATGACGAACAGGACCTGGCCCGTCGCTTCCGCGACGGCAACGATCTGGACGCTGCCCGCGAGCTGGTGCATTCGCACCTGCGCTTCGTGGTGCACGTGGCCCGCGGTTACAACGGCTACGGCCTTGCCCTGGGCGATCTGATCCAGGAAGGCAACATCGGCCTGATGAAGGCGGTCAAGCGCTTCGACCCGGACATGGGCGTGCGCCTGGTCTCCTTCGCCGTGCACTGGATCCGTGCAGAGATGCACGAGTTCATCCTGAAGAACTGGCGCATCGTGAAGGTCGCCACCACCAAGGCGCAGCGCAAGCTGTTCTTCAACCTGCGCAAGTCGAAGACGCGCCTGGGCTGGATGAACGCGGCGGAAGTGAGCGCGGTGGCCAAGGACCTGAACGTGTCCGAGCGCGAGGTCATGGAAATGGAGTCGCGCCTGTCCGGCCGCGATATCGGTTTCGACGCGCCGACCGACGAGGACAACGAACACGCACCGCCGTCGCCGGCTGCGTTCCTGGTTGCCGATGACGAAGATCCGTCGATGGCCTACGAGCGCGAGGACAGCGAAGACAACCAGATGCAGCTGCTGCGCGAAGGCCTGGCCGAACTGGATGCCCGCTCGCGCGACATCATCCGCCGTCGCTGGCTGGACGCCGACAGCAAGGTGACGCTGCAGGAACTGGCCGACGAGTACGGCGTGTCGGCCGAGCGCATCCGCCAGGTTGAGGCGAACGCGCTGAAGAAGATGAAGGCGCTGTTCACCGCGTAAGCGGGAAGGCGTTGGAATGAAGAAAGGCCCGGCGGTGATGCCGGGCCTTTTTGTTTTTGGAGCGCATCCACGCATGGCGTGGATCAATCCTGACGCCAGGGCGGCAACTGCGCCGACCGCAGCATGCGATGGACGCTGATTTTCACGCCGTACCACTCAGTGGCACGGTATGATCATGTCACGTGTCTTCCGCACTCGAAGCTTCAACCGCAGTACACGACGTTCTTCACTGACCGATAGAGCCTTGTGCCGCGCGGTGGTGGAAATGCGTCAAGGCCTGATTGATGCAGACATAGGGGGCGGCCTTCTCAAAAAGCGAGTTGCGCTGCCGGGCCGCGGAAAGCGCGGTAGCGCCCGCGTTATTGTCGCAACCAAGGTGGGGCGCTACTGGTTCTTTCTCTTCTGCTACGACAAGAGCGCGCGCGCGACCATCAGTAGTGCGGAACGGGATGCCCTTCAGCTGTATGCGTCTGAGTTCTTGGGAATGAGCCCTGCACAGTTGGACAGGGCAGTTATCTGCGGAGAACTGCGGGAGATTTGCCATGACAAAGACGGTTGAACATAGACGTGCAAAGAGTGCGATCCTCGATGCGGTGCATGAAGGCGCGGCGGGCCTTTACGCCAGCGGCTTCATCGACAAGCGGCGCATGAGCATGTACGAGGCGCTTTGTCTGGAGCCTGTGCCCGAATACAGCAGCGCCCAGATCCGTGCACTTCGCACGTCGTTGGAACTTAGCCAGCCGGTGTTCGCAGGTGTGCTCAACACCAGCGTTTCGACGGTCCGTAGCTGGGAACAGGGCGAGAAGAAGCCGAGCGGGCCGTCGCTGAAGCTTTTGAACCTGATTGATCGGAAGGGTCTCGAAGCAGTCCTGTAAAGCAAAGGCCCGGCAATGCCGGGCCTTTGCTTTACCGTGGTATTCAATCCGCGCCATGCATGGAAGCGGGGGTGTGCCTCACCCCTCGCGTGCGATCGCGCGCCAGCCGATGTCGTTGCGGTGGAACTCGTTGGCCCAGGTCACCTTGGCCACGCCGGCATAGGCATTGGCCTGCGCGTCGCGCACGCTGTCGCCCAGTGCGGCCACGCACAGCACGCGACCGCCGGCACTGACCACGTGGCCCTGCGCGTCCAATGCAGTCCCCGCATGGAACACCTTGGCACTGGCCGGCACGTCGTCCAGGCCGGAAATCACGTCACCGGTGATCGGCGCTTCCGGGTACGGCCTGGCCGCCAGCACCACGCCCAGCGACGGGCGCACGTCCCACTGCACTTCGACCTGGTCCAGGCGGCCATCGATGGCGGCTTCCACCAGCTCGACCAGGTCCGACTGCAGGCGCAGCATCACTGGCTGCGTTTCCGGGTCGCCAAAGCGCACGTTGAATTCGATCACCTTCGGCGCGCCGCTGGCATCGATCATCAGGCCGGCGTAGAGGAAGCCGGTGAACGGGATGCCGTCGGCGATCATGCCCTGCACGGTGGGGTTCACCACCTCGCGCATCACCCGTGCATGCACCTCCGGCGTCACCACCGGGGCCGGCGAATAGGCGCCCATGCCGCCGGTGTTCGGGCCGGTATCGCCGTCGCCGACGCGCTTGTGGTCCTGCGAGGTGGCCATCGGCAGCGCATGCACGCCGTCAACCATCGAAATGAAGCTGGCTTCCTCGCCGTCGAGGAATTCCTCGATCACCACGCGCGCACCGGCATCGCCGAACGCGTTGCCCGAGAGCATGTCACGTACCGCGTCCTCGGCTTCGGCCAGGGTCATCGCCACGATCACGCCCTTGCCGGCGGCCAGGCCATCGGCCTTGACCACGATCGGCGCGCCCTTCTCGCGGATGTAGGCCAGGGCGGCGTCCACGTCGGTGTGCACGGCGTAGAACGCGGTGGGGATGTTGTGGCGGGCCAGGAAGTCCTTGGCGTAGGCCTTGCTGCCTTCCAGCTGCGCGGCGGCGGCGGTCGGCCCGAAGATGCGCAGGCCGGCGGCGCGGAAGCGGTCTACCACGCCGGCCACCAGCGGTACTTCAGGGCCGACCACGGTCAGTGCCATGCCTTCGGCCTGGGCCAGCGCCAGCAGACCGTCGATGTCGGTGACTTTCACCGCCACGTTGCGGCACTTGTCTTCGCTGGCGGTGCCGGCGTTGCCGGGTGCCACGATCACTTCGGTGACACGGGAGGACTGGGCCAGCTTCCATGCCAGGGCGTGTTCGCGGCCGCCAGAGCCGATGACGAGGATCTTCATGGGACAGGGTTCTCGGGTACGGAAGAGAAAAGCCGGGCAGGGCCCGGCTTCGTGATGCGGATCAGTGGCGGAAGTGGCGCACGCCGGTGAACACCATCGCCAGGCCATGTTCGTCGGCGGCGGCGATCACTTCGGCATCGCGCATCGAACCGCCCGGCTGGATGACCGCCTTGATGCCGGCGGCAGCAGCGGCGTCGATGCCATCGCGGAACGGGAAGAACGCATCGGAAGCCATCACCGAACCCTCGACCACCAGGTTCGCATCGGCGGCCTTGATGCCGGCGATGCGGGCCGAGTACACGCGGCTCATCTGGCCGGCGCCCACGCCAATCGTGCGGTTGTCCTTGGCGTACACAATCGCGTTGGACTTCACGAACTTGGCCACCTTCCAGGCGAACAGCAGGTCGGTGAACTGCTTGTCGGTCGGCGCCAGCTTGCTGACCACCTTCAGTTCGTCGCGGGTCATGCCGCGGTTGTCCGAGGACTGCAGCAACAGGCCCGAGCCCACGCGCTTGCTGTCGAAGTTGTTCAGGCCATCACCATGCGGGATGCGCAGCACGCGCACGTTGGCCTTCTTCTGCGCGTATTCCAGCGCGGCCGGCTCGTAGTCCGGGGCAATCAGCACTTCCACGAACTGGCGGTCCAGGATCACCTTGGCAGTGGCGGCGTCCAGCGGCTTGTTGAAGGCGATGATGCCGCCGAAGGCGCTGGTCGGGTCGGTGGCGTAGGCCAGCTCGTAGGCATCGCCGTTGCCGGCACCGACGGCCACGCCACACGGGTTGGCGTGCTTGACGATGACGCAGGCCGGTGCATCGAACTGGCGCACGCATTCCCACGCCGCATCGGCGTCGGCCAGGTTGTTGTAGCTCAGCTCCTTGCCCTGCAGCTGCTGGAAGGTGGCCAGCGTGCCCGGCACCGGGTACAGGTCGCGGTAGAACGCGCCGCTCTGGTGCGGGTTCTCGCCGTAGCGCAGGTCCATCACCTTCACGAAGGTGGAGTTCATCTGCGCCGGGTACTCGGCGCGGGCCGGCACGGCGGCGTCGGTGGCGGTGACCGCCGACAGGTAGTTGCTGATCGCGGCGTCGTACTGGGCAACGCGGTTGAACGCGGCCACCGAGAACGCGAAGCGGGTGGCGGCCGACAGCTGGCCGTCGTTGGCGTCCAGCGAGGCCAGCAGTTCGGCGTACTGCGACGGGTCGGTGGCCACCGCCACGCGGGCGAAGTTCTTGGCTGCCGAACGCAGCATGGCCGGGCCGCCGATGTCGATGTTCTCGACCGCGTCGGCCAGCGTGCAGTCGGCCTTGGCGGTGACCGATTCGAACGGGTACAGGTTCAGCACCAGCAGGTCGATGGCACCGATGCCGTGTTCGGCCATTACCGCATCATCCAGGCCCGAACGGCCGAGCAGGCCGCCGTGCACCATCGGGTGCAGGGTCTTGACCCGGCCGTCCATCATTTCCGGGAAACCGGTGACGTCGGCCACGTCCTTCACGGCCAGGCCCGCATCGCGGATCGCCTTGGCGGTGCCGCCGGTGGACAGCAGCTCCACGCCGCGTGCCGCCAGCGCAGTGGCCAGCTCGACCAGACCGGTCTTGTCGGAAACGGAGAGGAGGGCCCGGCGGACGGGCAACAGATCAGCAGTCATGGGACAGAATCGGCAGCGGAGCGGGGCCGATATTGTAGGCGGTGGGGGCCGGTGGCGGGCGCCGGAGGGGCAGATTCGCTGCGTCCAAAGCCGGATTGACCGTAATGGGCACGGCTCGCGGGCTTGCCAGCCACCGCTGGGCACGGCACGGTGCCGCCTGTTCCCCGTGTGCAGGATGCCGTCCCATGACCGTTGCCAACCGCCTGCAGGCCGCCGTCGATGCCGAAGGGGCGCTGCTGTTCCTGGCCCGCTATGTGCGCCATGCGCGTTCTGGCCAAGGCGCGGCCTGGTGCGCCCAGGCCGATGTGCCGACGCTGCAGGCCGAAGCCGAGGAGCGTTGGGGCGAGCAGGCCGAGATCCTGTCCTGGGACGTGCAGCGCCGCGAACGTCGGCGCTGGCGGCGGCTGGAGTTCAAGGTCTACCTGGACGACGACAAGCGCTGGTATGGCGATGCCATCGCGCTGCATCGGCGCTCGCCTGGGTTGGCCGAGCTGCTGCGGGTGATGCACACACAGCAGTGGCTGGAGCCTTTCGAGCTGTATCTGTACGCCGATGGCCTGGATGAGGGGGCGATCGTGCTCCCCGCCGGCGGCATCATCCACTTCCAGCGTTCGCGCGGGGGTGTCTACCGGCTGCTGTCGTTGCAGGCGGGGTTTGCGGATGCAGGGGGACGCGAGCGGGCCGTGCAGGCGGTGCGCAATGCCCTGCAGCGCAGCCATGACGTGATCTGGCTGCGCCGGCATATCGATCCTGGGCTGCCATGGCAGGACTGGCTGGCCCAGCCGGAACTGGCCGGTATCCGCATTTGATGGGGTAGGCTATGCCGGAACTGCCAGGGATCAGCGGGTTCAGATCGTGTCGATCTATGCATTGAAAGGACGTTTCCAGGACCTGTTGCGTCCGGCCGTACGCGGTCTGTACCGCATGGGGATTACCGCCAATACGGTGACCGTGGCCGCCGCCGTGGTCTCGCTGCTGGTGGCTGCGGCAGTGTGGTGCTGCGCGCCGGCGCAGCCCCTGCTGTACCTGCTGCTGCCACTGTGGATGCTGCTGCGCATGGCGCTCAACGCCGTGGACGGCATGCTGGCCCGCGAGTTCGGCCAGCAGTCGCGGCTGGGCGCCTATCTGAATGAGCTGTGCGATGTGATCGCCGATGCGGCGCTGTACCTGAGCCTGCTCAGCGTGCCGGGCGTGCGCCCCGAGACGCTGTGGCTGCTGGCCTGGACCGCGGCCCTGAGCGAGTACGCCGGGGTGCTGGGGCTGATGGTCGGTGCCAGCCGCCGCTACGACGGCCCGATGGGCAAGAGCGACCGCGCGTTCGTGATCGGTGCGCTGGGCCTGCTGCTGGCGTTCGAGTGGGTTGGCGCGATGACGGTCACTGGCGTGGCCGCGGTCATGGCGGTGCTGTGCGTGCTGACGATGGTCAACCGCGTCCGTCGGGGGCTGCGGGAAGCAGCGGTTTCGCCGAATTAATCAAGCAGATACAAGAAGACAATCAGGAGATTGCATGCGTCAGGCGCAGGAACGGGAATTCCACAGCTTCGACCAGGTACCGCTGTTCTACCGGTACTGGGCGGGCACCACCGCAACGCCGGCCACCAAGGCCATCGTGCTGCTGCACCGCGGCCATGAGCACTCCGGCCGGGTCACCCACCTGGTCGATGAGCTGGACCTGCCCGACACCGCCTTCTTCGCCTGGGACGCGCGCGGCAATGGCCGTTCGCCGGGCGCACGGGGCGATGCACCGGGCTTCCCGGCGCTGGTGCGTGATCTGGACAGTTTCATCGCCCACATCGGCGCCGAGCACGGCATTGCGGTGGAAGACATCGTGGTGATCGCGCAGAGCGTAGGGGCGGTGGTCGCCGCGACCTGGGTGCACGACTACGCGCCACGCCTGCGCGCGCTGGTCATGGCCTCGCCGGCGTTCAAGGTGAAGCTGTACGTGCCGTTCGCGCGGCCGGGCCTGGCCTTGATGCAGAAGTTGCGTGGCAACTTCTTCGTCAACAGCTACGTCAAGCCGCAGTGGCTGACCCACGATCCGGCGCGGGTGGAAAGCTATCGCACCGACCCGCTGATCACCCGGCCGATTTCGGTGCGCGTGCTGCTGGGCCTGTACGAGGCGGCCGACCGCATCGTGGCCGATGCGCAGGCAATCAGCGTACCGGTGCAGCTGCTGGTGTCCGGCTCGGATTTCGTCGTGCACCGTGGCCCGCAGGACCGCTTCTACGAGCGCCTGTCCAGCCCGATCAAGGAGCGTGTGCATCTGCCGGGCTTCTTCCACGACACGCTCGGCGAGCGCGATCGTGCACCAGCACTGGCGCGCATCCGCAGCTTCATCCAGGCGCGTTTTGCCGAGCCGCTGCGCGAGCTGTCACGGCGCGACGCGCACCGTCACGGGCCAACCTTCGAAGAATCCGAGATCCTGGCCTGGCCACCGGAGCGCAACAGCCTGGCCGACCTGCGCTGGCGCGTGGTGCGTGGCGGCCTGCGCTTCGGCGGCACGCTGTCCGAAGGCATCGCGCTGGGCCTGCGGACCGGTTTCGATTCCGGTAGCACGCTGGACTACATCTACCGGAATGAGGCGCGCGGCAAGGGCCCATTGGGGCGGATGGTCGACCGCAACTACCTGGATGCAATCGGCTGGCGTGGCATCCGCGTGCGCGGCCAGCACCTGCAGGAACTGCTGCGCGACGCTGCCCAGCGCCTGCGCGGGCAGGGCACGCCGGTGCGTGTGCTGGACGTGGCCGCCGGCCATGGCCGGTATGTGCTGGAAGCGCTGGGCCAGGGCGAACAGCGCGCCGACCGTATCGTGCTGCGTGATTTCAGCGATCTGAACGTGACCCAGGGCCAAGCGTTGATCGAGCGCCTCGGTGCGGCCGACATCGCCCGCTTCGAGCAGGGCGATGCGTTCGATCCGGCGCAACTGGCCAAGGTCGATCCAGCACCGACACTGGCGGTGGTCTCGGGCCTGTACGAACTGTTCCCCGACAACGACGCCGTGCTGCGCTCGCTGCAGGGTATCGCCGCAACGGTGCCGGCGGGAGGCTACCTGGCCTACACCGGCCAACCCTGGCACCCGCAGCTGGAATTCATCGCGCGCGCCTTGACCAGCCATCGCGGTGGCGCGGCGTGGGTGATGCGCCGCCGTACCCAGCAGGAGATGGATGAGCTGGTGCGCCTGGCCGGTTTCGAGAAGGTGGCGCAGCGCATCGACGACTTCGGCATCTTCACCGTGTCGCTGGCGCGCCGGACCGCGTGATGGCGACGCTCGCCGCAACCCCGCTGGCCGCGGAAGGGCGCCCCTGGCGGCGCGCCCTGCTGTGGCTGGCCCTGCTGGGTCCGTTCTTCTTCGCCAGCTATGGCTTCGCCAACTGGATGGCCGGCCGCCACGCCACCCTGCCGGTGATGGCGTTCGCGTGGGAGACACGCATCCCGTTCGTGCCGTGGACGATCGTGCCGTACTGGTCGATCGACCTGTTCTACGCGATCTCGTTCTTCCTGTGCCGGCAACGGCTGGAACTGGACCGGCATGCGCTGCGGCTGTTCAGTGCGCAGGTCATCGCGGTTACCTGTTTTCTGCTGTGGCCGCTGCGCTTCAGCTTCGAACGGCCGGAGATCGGCGGCGTGTTTGGCTGGTTGTTCGACGTGCTGCTGGGCTTCGACAAGCCGTTCAACCAGGCGCCGTCGCTGCACATCGTGCTGCTGATCGTGTTGTGGGTGAAGTTCGCGCAGTATCTGCACGGGGTGTGGCGCGGTGTACTGCATCTGTGGGCGCTGCTGATCGGCGTCTCGGTGCTGACCACGTTCCAGCATCATTTCATCGATATCCCGACCGGCCTGCTGGCCGGTTGGCTGTGCGTCTGGCTGTGGCCGGAGCAGGGCACGCCACCGTTGCGGGCCTGGCACACCGCGCGTGATGCCAAACGTTGGCGATTGGCAGCGCTGTACCTGCTGGGGGCCGCTGTATTGCTGGTGCCGGTGGTGCTTCTGCGTGGCGCCGCGTTGTGGCTGCTGTGGCCGGTGGTGTCGTTGCTGCTGGTGGCGCTGGCCTATGCCGGGCTGGGTACGGCGGTGTTCCAGAAGCGCGCCGATGGTCGCCTGACCATGGCCGCGCGCTGGCTGCTGGCGCCGTACCTGGGCGCAGCCTGGATCAACTCGCGGCTGTGGACGCGGCGCGCGCCGCAGCCAGTGCCGGTGATGGATGGCGTGTGGCTGGGGCGCATTCCCTGCGCGGCCTTGCCGGCACCCTTGGTGGGCGTGGTCGATGCCTGTGCCGAGCTGTCCTGCCGCGCGCCGGGCGCCGCGTATGCCAGCGTGCCGATGCTGGACCTGGTGGTCCCTGCACCGGAACAGCTGCGCGAAGCGGCCGAGGCCATCGAGCGCCTGCATGCGCACGGACCGTTGCTGGTGTGCTGTGCGCTAGGCTATTCGCGCAGCGCCGCCAGCGTGGCCACCTGGCTGCTGCGCAGTGGTCGTGCGGCCGATGCGGACGCGGCGGTGGCGATCGTGCGTGCTGCGCGCCCTGGCATCGTGCTGGGTACGGCCCATCTGCGTGCCATCACCGACGCGGCAGGAGTGCGCGCATGAGCACGGTTCCCGATCTGGCGACCATGCAGCTGCTGCTGCGGCAGGGGCGTTGGCCGGCATGCCTGTCGCTGGGGCTGCTGCTGGTGGCATTGCTGCTGCTCGGCACCGAGCCGGGCCTGGCGATGATCGCTGCAGGGTTGCTGCTGGCCAGCATGTCTGCAGGGGTGGCCCAGACGTACCACGCGTGGCGGGTTGCGCTGGACGCCAGCCTGCTGCAGCTGCTGCGCGATGAGCGCCTGGACGGCGATGCCGCCGCGCGCCGCACTGATCAGCTGCTGCACGACAGTGGCCTGCACCGCGCGTCGCCCGAGGCGCCCCTGCGGGGCTGGGACGCGCGCTGGGCCGGCATGCGTCGCCTGCTGCTGCGCCAGTACCTGCTGACAGCGGTGCAGTTCGCACTGCTGGTGCTGGCCGTGTTGTGGCCGCAGACGTGAACGGGAGGGACCAATGTTCGCCGAACTGATTGCCCGCGCCTGCAGTGGTGCGATCCATGTAGTGACCGGCGCACGCGCGCTGTGGATCGGTTGCGCGCCGTCCAGCGAGCGCCGCGTGTACTACGGCAACCACGCCAGCCATGGCGACTTCGTGCTGATCTGGTCGTCGATGCCGCCTGCGTTGCGGCGCCAGGTGCGGCCAGTTGCCGCGGCCGAATACTGGCAGCGCGACGGCCTGCGTCGCTACCTGATCGATGCGGTGTTCAACGGCGTGCTGGTCGAGCGCGAGGCCGGCCATCGCCAGCAGGATCCGCTGCAGGCCCTGCGTGACGCGGTGGACGAAGACTGCTCGCTGATCCTGTTTCCGGAAGGTACCCGCAACGTGGGCGATGAGCCGCTGCTGCCGTTCAAGAGCGGCATCTATCACCTGGCACGGCAACGGCCGGAGCTGGAATTCGTGCCGGTGTGGATCGACAACCTGAAGCGGGTGATGCCCAAGGGCCGGTTCCTGCCGCTGCCGCTGCTGTGCACGGCCACCTTCGGTACGCCGCTGCGGCTGCAGGCCGACGAGGACAAGGCGGCCTTCCTGGCCCGCAGCCGGCAGGCGCTGCTGGACCTGGCGCCGAACGGGGGGCGCGCATGAGTTTCCTGATCGATGTGTCCGGCGACCTGGCAGCGCAGAGCGTGGGCCAGCAGACCGGCCTGCTGTTCGCTGGCGTCGGTGCGGTGCTGGTACTGGCCACGCTGGTGGCCGAAACGCTGCGATGGCGCCAGCGCGGCCGGCCCAGCGCGGTCATCGCCAACCTGGTGTCGCGCATCCGCGCGTGGTGGGTAATGGCGATCGTGGTCGGGCTGGCGCTGTTCTTCGGCCGCGCCGGGGTGATCGTGCTGTTCGCGATCATCTCGCTGTTCGCACTGCGCGAGTTCATCACCCTGGCGCCGACCCGCTCAGGCGATTACTACGCGCTGCTGGCCGCGTTCTACATCGTGCTGCCGTGGCAGTACTACCTGGTGTGGATCGACTGGTACGGCATGTACACGCTGCTGATTCCGGTCTATGCGTTCCTGTTCCTGCCGATCCTGTCGACCATCGGCGGCGATACCACGCACTACCTGGAACGCACGGCGAAGGTGCAGTGGGGGCTGATGATCTGCGTGTTCTGCATCTCGCACGTGCCGCTGCTGCTGAATCTGCACGTGCCGGGCCATGACCCCTCGCGCAACGTGCTGCTGTTTGCTTTCCTGGTGATCGTGGTGCAGTCCTCGGACGTGCTGCAGTACATCTGGGGCAAGTTGTTGGGCAAGCACCTGATCGCGCCGAAGCTGTCGCCGTCGAAGACGGTGGAGGGCTTCGTCGGCGGCGTGCTGAGTGCCAGCGCACTGGGCGCGGCGCTGTGGTGGATCACCCCGTTCACGCCGCTGCAGGCGTTCGGCCTGTCGCTGCTGATCAACCTGATGGGGTTCTGGGGCGGCCTGGTGATGTCGGCGATCAAGCGTGACCGGGGCATCAAGGACTGGGGCCACATGATCGAGGGCCATGGCGGCATGCTCGACCGGCTGGATTCGGTGTGCTTCGCCGCGCCGGTGTTCTTCCACGTGGTGCGGTATTACTGGAAGGCGGGCGGCGGCGGTTGATTCTGCCGGTTTCCATCCACGCATGGCGCGGTTCTACCGGTAGTGCCGGCCGCTGGCCGGCAACTGCAACATCCTGCCACCGTTCGTGGGGTTGCCGGCCAGCGGCCGGCACTACCTGTGCGCGTTTACGCGCTGATGCCGTATTCCTTCAGCTTCTTGCGCAGGGTGGCACGGTGGATGCCCAGCATCGCGGCGGCGCGGCTCTGGTTGCCTTCGCAGTGGTTGAGCACTTCCACGAACAGCGGGATCTCCATCTCGCGCAGCACGATCTCGTAGACATCGTCCGCATCGCAGCCATCGAGGTCACGCAGGTAACGGCGCACGGATTGGGCGACATGTTCACGCAGCGGTGGCCGGGGAGCGCCACGACTGTTGTCAGGACGAGAGAGGACAGCGTTCAAGGGGGTTCCCGATTCGGTGGGCCCGTGCGCGCGGTGCGCGCGGCCGGACGAGGTGGTGGCGGCCAGTCTAGCGCGAGCGTGCCCGGCCTGCCACGGCCGGTCGCCTTTTCACGTTCAGAGGAAGTCGAAGGTGAATGCGACGGTGGATGCGGCGGGCTCCTGCACACGGAAGGCGACGCGCGCGCTCTGGCCCGGTTCCAGCAGGGCGGCGCCGGGGTTCTCGCCCAGGTACTGCGCAGGCGTGAACACACCGCTGCCGATCACCCGGCCATCAGCATCGGACAGTGACAGGCGCAGGTCCGGCCAGGCCTGTGCCCAGCGTGCGTCGTTGCGGATGCTGGCCTGCACCTGCAGCACGCCGGCCTGCCCGGGCAGCGGCCGGATCTCGCGGCTGGTCATGGTGAAGGCGGTGGGTTCATGCCAGGCCGGCAGGCTGCAGCGCAGGAGGCCGCAGAGCGTGCCCAGCCAAGCACGGTTGCCGGCGTCGGCGGCCAGCCGCGCACGGTCGGCCAGCACGCTCTGCAGCACCAGCAGCAGCGCCAGCCCTGCAACCAGCAGCCAGTGCCAGCGCGGTGCCGGCAGGCTGCGGGGGCGCGCACTGCCAAGGAAACTCGGCGCGTCAACGGCGGTCGTCGTCGCCGGCACTGCAACCGGTGCCGACGCGATGGCCGCAATGTCATCAACGATGACAGGCGCATCGTCGTGCTGCATCTCCGCCGCCACATGCGCCGCTTCGGCGGGCCCGGCTGGCACCTGCATGGCAGGCGACGCGTGTTCTTCCGGTTCCTGCGTGCGCGCATCGGTCGCAGGCACGGGCGAACCTTCCGGGGCGGTGCGCAGGAAGGTTGCCAGAGGGCGTCGCGGTGGGTTCGGCTCGGACATGCTCAGGGTGCGGGCTCGGATCCAGCAGTCATTCAACCACGATCAGGCGCGGCGCACGCCGGTGATGCGCATCCAGTCGCCATCCTGGGTCGCCTGCAGGTCGTCGAACCATTCCGCATAGCGCTGCAGCAGTTCACCTTCCTGGCCGTGCAGGATGCCGGACAGGGCAATACGGCCGCCGGCAGCCACGCGCGCGGCCAGCAGCTCGGCCAACGCGTCCAGTGCCGAGGCGAGGATGTTGGCGACCACGATCGGGTAGGTGGCGACCGGTTCGTCCGGCGGCAGGTACACGTGCATGCGCGCCTGTTCGCCGTTGCGCTCGGCATTGTCGGCGGTGGCGACCAGGGCCTGCGGATCGTTGTCCACGCCGATGGCCTCAGCGGCGCCCAGCTTCAGCGCGGCAAGCGCAAGGATGCCGGAGCCGCAGCCGAAGTCGAGCACGCGCTGGCCCTGCAGCAGGCCATCCACGGCCAGCTGGTCCAGCCAGCGCAGGCAGAGCGCGGTGGTCGGGTGGGTGCCCGAGCCGAACGCCAGGCCCGGGTCCAGCCGCACCACGGCGGCGTCGGCAGCCTGTGCGGCCTCCGGCAGTTCATGGTTCCACGGCACGATCCAGGTGCGGCTGCCGAAAGCCATCGGCTGGAACTGGTCCAGCCAGGCGCGTTCCCAGTCCTCGTCCTCGACCGCGCGGAAACTGCCGCTGCTCCAGTCCAGTTCCGGGTCGAACGCCTCCAGCGCGGCCAGCAGCAGCAACGCGTTGCTGTCGGCGGGAAACAGTGCGCTCAGCACCAGGGTGTCCCATAGCGGGGTCTCGCCCACGCCCGGCTCGAGAATGGCCTGTTCGTTGCTGGTATCGGCCTCGGCATCAAGCAGCGTGACGGCCAGTGCGCCGACATCCTCCAGCGCATTCTCATAGCGGGGCTGGGTAGCTTCGGTGCAACGCAGGGTCAGTTCCAGGAACGGCATGGCGGTGGGGGCAATCGCGGGAAAGGGGGCCATGCTAGACCATCGGAGCGTCTCCGTATTGCCTGAGATGCCGCTCGGAGATGAACGGAACCGATTGAGACAGGCCTGGCGGGCCTTGCTAAACTTGGTGCTTTCCTGTGCGCCATGAACGTTCACTGCCGCCAATGGCCTTTGCTCCGACCCTGAAAACCTGGTTGCTCGTACTGCCGGCGGTGGCCGTGCTGGGCGTGGCCGGGTATCGGGCCAGCGGCCATGCCGGGTCGGTACCGGTGACCGCAGGCGAACTGCCGACGGCGCAGGTTGCGTCGGACGATGCGGCGCCCCTGCCGGTCGTGCCGGAAGCGTTGGCGCGTCGCCTGGCGGCGTTCGAGCGCGGCAACGCGCTGCCTTCGGGCCTGCCGCTGGACCTGCGCGCGGACATCGAGGATGCCACCGATCTGTACGCCTACGCGCAGCGCCTGCGCGTGCAGGCCGACGACGGCAATCACGAGGCGCGCTGGATGCTCAGCCGGGTCTACGACTACTGCGCGCAGTACGCCATCGATCCGGGCGGTTATCGGTTGGACAACAATGTGCTGGCCGGGCTGGGCCTGACCGCTGCACCGGCGATGGTGCAGGCGCGCGAGCGCGTGGCGCAGCGCTGTGGCGGCTTCGTGCCGGGCGACAAGCTGGGGTCCGCGCTGGTGCTGGCCGAGCGCCGCAAGGCAGCCACGCAGGGCAACCTCGCAGCGGAAGCATCGCTGTTTGCCGAAGGCGAGCCGCTGAATGACAGCTCCGAGTACCGCCGTGACCTGGTCGAGCGGGTGCGCACATCGCGCGATCCGGAGGCCTTCATGGCCATTGCACCGGGCATGGGCGTGCGCGCGGCGGGCGACCAGGCGCTCACTGGCCTGGTGGCGGGTGAACAGCTCAGTGAACTGGCGTGGCGGGTTGCGGCCTGCGAGCTCGGTCTACCGTGTGGTGCCGACAGCGTGCTGGTCAACAGTTTTTGTGCGAATGGAGGGATCTGTTCGCAGGATGGGACGCAGGATTTCCGGGATTTCGTGTATGACGCTGCGGTTTCGCGGCAAGGTGCGGGGAAAATGAAGCAGTGGATCAAGCGATTGGTTGGCAAGAGGGGCGGGCAATGAACTACCGTCGATTCCTGCATGGGGCCAAGTTCTGGTTCTGGGTGGCACTGTTCGTGGCCTATTCGGCCGGCGCGGTCGGGCTGTTGATGATCGACACCTATGAAGATCGTTACCGGCATCTGTCGAAAGTGGAACTGACCACGGTGAAGGCGCAGGAAGATGTGCGCCGCGTGGGTGCCAGCCAGGTCGCTGCGGTCTATCGCGCGCAGAGCGGCATGCCGTTCGCATCGTTGCCGGCAGGCAGTACCTTCCAGGTGGTGTGGCCCGATGGGTCCACCGAGACGATGGTGATCGTCGACCCGAGCTCGCCCAATGGTGTACGCCCGCTGGCGAATTCGCAGATCCCGGCCGAAGCTGCCGACAAGCGCTGATGCACCTGCTGCAGAGCCGAGCCCACGCTCGGCTCTACGGCAATGGAAAAAGGGCGGGGATATCCCCGCCCTTTTCATGTCCAGTACCTGCTGCCGATCAGGTCAGTGCGATCGGCTTGTTCTTGCGCTCGGCAAGACGCTTTTCCAGGTAGTGGATGTTCTGGCCACCGGCCTGGAAGCCCTTGTCGCGCATGATCCGCTGCTGCAGGGCGATGTTGGTCTTGATGCCGTCGACCACCATCTCGCTCAGCGCCACCCGCATGCGGGCGATGGCGGTTTCGCGGTCCGGGCCGTGCACGATCAGCTTGCCGATCATCGAGTCGTAGTTCGACGGCACGCGGTAGCCACTGTAGATGTGGGTATCCACGCGCACGCCGGGGCCACCCGGCGGATGGAAGCCGGTGATGGTGCCCGGGCTGGGCACGAAGGTCTCGGCGTCTTCGGCGTTGATGCGGCACTCGATCGCGTGGCCGGTCAGCACCACGTCGCTCTGCTTGATCGACAGCTTCTGGCCGGCGGCGATCTTCAGCTGCTCGGCCACCAGGTCGATGCCGGTGACCATTTCGGTGACCGGATGTTCCACCTGGATGCGGGTGTTCATCTCGATGAAGTAGAAGCGGCCGTCTTCGTACAGGAACTCGAAGGTGCCGGCGCCGCGGTAGCCGATGCGCACGCAGGCTTCGGTGCAGACCTTGCCGATCTGCTCGCGCTGTTCGGCGGTGATGCCCGGTGCCGGCGCTTCTTCCACCACCTTCTGGTGGCGGCGCTGCATCGAGCAGTCGCGCTCACCCAGGTGGATGGCGTTGCCCTGGCCGTCGGCCAGCACCTGGATTTCCACGTGGCGCGGGTTCTCCAGGAACTTCTCCATGTAGACCTCGCCATTGCCGAACGCGGCCTTGGCCTCGCTCTTGGTGGTTTCGATCGAGGTCTTCAACGAGGCCTCGGCATGCACCACGCGCATGCCGCGACCGCCACCGCCACCGGCCGCCTTGATGATGACCGGGTAGCCGATCTCACGGGCGATCTTGGTGTTGGCGACGATGTCATCGCCCAGCGGGCCGCCCGAACCGGGCACGCACGGCACGCCGGCCGACTTCATCGCGCGGATGGCTTCGACCTTGTCGCCCATCATGCGGATGGTGTCAGCCTTGGGGCCGATGAAGATGAAGCCGGATTCTTCCACGCGCTCGGCGAAGTCGGCGTTCTCCGACAGGAAGCCGTAACCGGGATGGATCGCCTGCGCGTCAGTGACTTCAGCCGCGGCGATCAGCGCCGGAATGTTGAGGTAGCTCTGCGGCGACGGCGCCGGGCCGATGCAGACCGACTCGTCGGCCATGGCCACATGCTTGAGGTTGCGGTCGACCGTGGAATGCACGGCCACCGTGCGGATGCCGAGGGTGTGGCACGCGCGCAGGATGCGCAGCGCGATCTCCCCTCGGTTGGCGATGACGACTTTGTCGAGCATGGCGTGCCCCTCAGCCGATCACGAACAGCGGCTGGTCGAATTCCACCGGCTGGCCGTTCTCGCCGAGGATGGCGACGATGGTGCCGGACGTGTCGGCTTCGATCGGGTTGAACATCTTCATTGCTTCGATGATGGCCAGGGTCTCGCCTTCCTTGACCTGCTGCCCAACGGTGACGAAGGCCGGCTTGTCCGGGGCGGACGACGCGTAGAAGGTGCCGACCATCGGCGAGCGCAGCACGTGGCCTTCCGGCAGTGCCGGGCCCGGCTTGGCGGTACCGCCGGTGGAGGCTTCGGTCGGCGACTGCATCGGCATTGCCTGCGGTGCCGGGGCGGCCGGAGCGGCGTACACCGGGGCGGCGACCGGAGCGGCATAGCCGGCCACCGGGGCACGCGACAGGCGCACCGACTCTTCGCCTTCCTTGATTTCGATTTCAGCCAGGTTCGACTCTTCCAGCAGGTCGATCAGCTTCTTGATTTTGCGCAGATCCATGAGGGCCTCTTTGGTTTCTATCTAGGTGAGGAGAGCGCCGTGGGCGCCCGGGTCGACAATCAGGTGGCGGATACCCGCAGCAGCGCCGCGTCCATCGCGTAGCGGTAGCTGTCGGCACCGAAGCCGCACACCACGCCCACCGCCTTGTCACTGAAGTAGCTGTGCTGGCGGAACGGTTCGCGGGTATGCGGGTTGGACAGGTGGATCTCGATGAACGGCACCGCCACCGCGGCCAGCGCATCGCGCAGGGCGACCGAGGTGTGGGTGAAGGCGGCGGGGTTGATCAGGATGAAAGCGGTTCCGTCGTCGCGTGCGGCCTGCACGCGGTCCACCAGCACGTGCTCGGCATTGGACTGCAGGCTCTCCACCGCGTGCCCGGCGGCCGATGCCTGGCTGGCCAGGGCCTGGTCGATGTCGGCCAGCGTGGTGTGGCCGTAGACCTCCGGCTCGCGTGTGCCGAGCAGGTTGAGGTTGGGGCCGTGCAGGACCAGCAGCTTCGCCATGGGATCCGGAAGACGGGAAAGGGCGGCAGTCTGGCGGAACCGGCGGATGCTGTCCAGTTCGGCGAAGTTTGCAGCGTTTCAATCGAACGTTTGAAATCTGCCGGAGCGCTTGTGGCCGTATGGCGGGCGCTGGATCAAGGCGCGCTGAATGGCTCGCAGGCCGGGGATGCATGCACGTAGGCCGACGATGGCGGCAGGCATGGGCAGGGCTGATGCTGTCATGGGTGGTGCTGCAGTAGATCCACGCCACGCGCGGATGAGGCCACCATTCAATAGATCCACGCGATGCGTGGATGGAGGACGTTCGGTACGTAGCACGCTACGCACCCACCGAGGGGCAGCCCAAGGTGCGCCGCACGCCACCCACTGCCCCCCGCCACGCCCCCGCTCACGTCTCCAGCGGCACCGTCGGCACCACGTTCGGGAACACCTCTTCCAGCGGTTCCCGTTCTCCAGGCTTCGGTGCCGGCCAGTTGTAGGCATTCACCGGCTGCGCGCGGTTTACCCACAACGCGTAATACAGGTGGTCGGCGCGGCCATCACCGGTATTGGGGTGGATCAGGATGGTCAGGCCCAGGCTGTTGAGCTGCAGCCAAGGCACCAGCACCGGCAGCAGGTCGTTGGTGAAGCCGAAGTAGAACGACGGGGTGACGTGCGGCCCGCGTGGTTCCAGGTTCCAGTTGCCCAGCTCCACCGGGAAGCGCTCGGCCGTCCAGCGCCGCAGCAGCGCAGCCTTCTCGAAGCTGTCCTCGTCGAAGTAGATGTGCGCGTGATAGCTCTTGATGTCGGTGTAGGCGCGTGGGGTCACGGGCAGGGTGGCCTCGCCGGGACGCACGCTGGCCGGGCGCGGGGTCGGTTCGCTGGCCGTGGCCTGGCCCCAGGGGCTGTGCCCTTCCGGTGCTGGCGGCACGATGGCACGGAAGCCGGGGCGGCCAGGCTCGGTGGTGTTCACCGCGTCGTTGCCGCGCGGTGCTGCGGCGGCGGTCGAGGCACTGGCCAGGCCGCCAGCGGCCAGACCCGCCGAAGCGATCAGGCGGCGCCGTGCCGGCGAAAGCAGGTCGGCCCAGTGGGCGTCATCATCGCCGGCGTCGGTGAGGGTCTGCGGGTCCGGGTGCATGAAGGGCTCCGTGGCGGCATCGTGTGGGCAGGCAAGCACGCTCGGGCACCCGCATCCACAGCGTCCAATAAGCAGGGGGCATCACCTCATGCAGGTGCGCCCCGTTGTCGTTGAGCGTGGCCGCTGGGCGGGCTAGGGTGCAGGTCTGCCGCCCCGGAGCCCTTCCATGATCTCGCCCGATGCCGACACACAGCAAAAGCGCGCGTTCTTCCGCCAGCTGCACGCGCAGGGTTGCTTCGTGCTGCCCAACCCATGGGATGTGGGCAGTGCCCGCTACCTGCAGCGGCAGGGCTTCCAGGCACTGGCCACCACCAGTGCCGGCTGCGCCTGGAGCGAAGGACGGCCGGACGGAGCGGTTTCGCTGCAGGCCACGCTGGCGCATCTGCGCGTGATGGTGGCAGCGACCCCATTGCCGTTGAATGCCGACTTCGGTGATGGCTTCGGCGTCACGCCGCAGGCGGTGCAGGAGGCGGTGGCCGCGGCGATCGACACCGGCATTGCGGCATTGTCGATCGAGGATGCCAGCGGCGTGGCCGATGCACCGCTGCGTCCGATCGACCAGGCGGTCGAGCGCCTGCGCGCTGCCCGTGCAGCCATCGACCGCGCGGGTGGCGACGTGCTGCTGGTCGGCCGCGCCGAGAACTTCTTCGTTGGCGTGCCGGATCTGCAGGACACCCTGCAGCGCCTGCGTGCCTACGCAGAGGCCGGTGCCGACGTGCTGTATGCACCTGGCATCAGCACGCGCGAGCAGATCAGCGCGGTGGTCGCCGCTGCCGGGTCGAAGCCGGTGAACCTGCTGGTCGGTGGACCGACACCGCTGCGCCTGCAGGACATTGCCGCGCTCGGCATTCGCCGGATCAGCCTGGGCGGCGCACTCGCCCGTGCCGCGTGGGGCGGGCTGATGCAGGCGACCCAGCCGATCGTGCAGGACGGACGCTTCGATGGGCTGCACAAGGCGGCCTCCGGGGCTGCCTTGAACGCGCTGTTCCGCTAGATCCACGCCGTGCAAGGCGGGAGGGGCCGGCGACTACAGCGCCTCGATCTCCCGCTTGGGTAAGGTCACGTCGGGTTCCAGCGCCGGCAGCAGTTGGCGAAGCAGGTTTGGATTGCCCTGCAGCCCGGTGCCATCCAGATACGTCCAGCCGGAACCACCAACGCGGCGCACGGCCACCATGAACGTGGTGCTGCGCATTGGGGTTTCACGCACCCGTATCAGGGATTGGCGTGGCACGAAGCAGACTTCTTCCTCTCCGGCAGCATAGGTCCGGGTCGGCACACCTACATCTTCGCTGATGACCACTACACCGGCGTTGTGCTGCTTCTTCAACGCATCACGGGTGAGCGCCTGGAAGGCGTCATCGCCGCCGGCCAGTCGCTTGAGGCTGGGATGGGTGCGTTCGATGAGGAAGTCCGCATCGCCGCGGGCGTATGCAGTCATCATGGCGCGCACATCTTCGCGCAGTGCCTTCGCATCACTGGGACTGAGTTCACCTGCGAAGGCGGATGGCAGCAACAGCGACAGCAGCATCAGCATCGTCAGGGGCAGGCGTCGATCCATGTTCGGGTGTCTCACAGGGCACCGCCGCACTATACGGTGGATGCGAAAACAGCGTCCCATCGATGGCGCTGGTATCCCGAAAATCACTACTTACTATTGGTAGGTATTGATTTCTGGAGACCCCCCATGCACAGCCTCATTGTCATCGCCCACCCTGAACCCGGTTCGCTGACCCATGCGATGGCGCATCGCATCGGCGATGCCATCACTGCTGCCGACGCCCGCAACACCGTGGCCTACGCCGATCTGATGGCCGAAGGCTTCGATCCGCGCTTCAACGCCCAGGACCAGGCCTTGTTCCGCAGCACTGGCGCGGTACCGGCCGACATCGCCGCCGAGCACGCACGGCTGGAGGCCACCGATACACTGGTGCTGGTGTTCCCGTTGTACTGGTGGTCGTTCCCGGCACTGCTGAAGGGCTGGATCGACCGTGTCTTCACCAACGAATGGGCCTACGCACAGGACGCGCAGGGCAAGCTGGTGAAGAAGCTGCAGCGCCTGAACGTGCATCTGGTGGGGCTGGGCGGTGCCGATGCAGCGATGGTCGAACGACGCGGCTACGATGCGGCGATGAAGACGCAGATCGACATGGGCATCTTCGACTACTGTGGCGCACGCGTGCTGACGTCCGACCTGCTGCTGGATGCCGATACCGGTGCGGCTGGAGCGCATCTGCAGACCGCGCTGGCGATCGGCCGTAAAATAGGCACTCCGATGCGCTGATCGCCGTGTTCCGCCGATGCCCGCCAACGCCGCTCCCACGCGCCGCCGATTGACCCGCGAGCAACGCGCTCGCCAGTTGCTGGACGTGGCCTGGGCGCTGGTCGGTGAAGAAGGCACCGACGCGTTGACGCTGGGACGGCTGGCCGAGGCGGCGGGCGTGACCAAGCCGGTGGCCTACGATCACTTCGTGACCCGCAACGGCCTGCTGGCCGCGCTCTACGATGACTATGACGGGCGGCAGACGGTGGTCTTCCACGAGCGTATCGGCCGCGCCCGCGCGCAGCTGGCCGACCGTGCGGCGGCCATCGCCTCCGGCTACATCGACTGCATCCTCAGCCAGGGCAGTGAAGTGCAGGGCATCCTCGCCGCGCTGGTAGGAGCGCCGGAACTGCACGAGGTGCGGCGGCGTTACCAGCAGGACTTCATCGACAACTGCGACGCATGGCTGGGTCCGTTTGCCGCCGATGGCACGGTGCCCCTTGCTGGGCGCTGGGCGATTCTCGGTGCGGCTGAAGCCCTGTCCGAAGCCGTGGCGGCAGGCGCGCTGGACAAGACCAACGCCGAGGCCGAGCTGCAGCGGCTGATCGTGGCGACGGTCAAGCGGCGCTGAGCGGCTTCGGGCGTCAGGCCCCGGCGGTGCTGCTGGCCAGCGTGGCGAATCCTGCCGCCAGCTGATCGCGCACCAGTGCATCGCGCGCGTCGCGGCTTTCAGAACCCAATACCACGGTGATCAGGCGTACCGGCTGATCCCGCCCGGGCACTGCCCGGCATGCGGTGGCGGCCAGGCAGAAGCCTGCTGCCTGGGTGTAGCCGGTCTTCAATCCATCCACGCCGTCATCGCCAAGCAGCGCATTCTGGTTGTTGCGGCTGAAGCTGCCATGCACGAACGCGCGCTGCGCGGTGATTGCCAGTATCTGCGGATGGTCATTCAGCAGGCAGGCGGCCAGCACCGCCATGTCGCGCGCGCTGGACGCATGGTGCGGCGTGGTGATGCCGGAGACGCTGGCGAACCAGCTGCTGCGCAGGCCGAGCTGGCGTGCGTGCCGGTTCATGCGCTCCAGGAACGCAGGCTGCGATCCGTCCAGGTGGCGCGCGATGGCCAGCGCCGCGTCATTGCCGGAGACGATCATCAACCCTTCCAGCAGGCGCGCGAGCGTGACCGTTTCGCCGGGCACCAGGCCCATGCGCGTTTCATCGTCGGCGACCGCATGCACGTCGTCGGCGGCGATGGTGACTTCGGCGCCCCACGAGCGCCCGCGCTCCTCGACACATTCGTAAGCCGCGTAGGCGGTCATCAGCTTGGTCAGCGAGGCCGGCTGCCTGGCGATATCCGCGTTGTGCTGGTGAATCACCGCGAAAGTTGCCGCATCGAGGGTGATGGACGACAGCGGTGCACGCGCAGGAGCAGGAGACGGCATGGAAGCGACGATGGCAGTGGGGACCCAGGAGGATAGTGTGCGGCGGCTGCACGAAGCTGAAATAATGCAACGATATAACGTATCGCCATTGTGGGCCGCCGATGGCCCGACGGGACATCCGATGACTGCACGCATTCCACGCCGCTGGCTTCATTCTTCGTTGCTGCTCGCGCTGGCCGCACTTGGCGGCTGCCAGCCCAGCCTGCGCGCCGAGGCTGTTTCCACCGCCGAAGCCGGTCCGCTCAATGTGATCGTGATGATCAACGACGGTGCCGGCTGGGGTACCTGGGACGCCGCCGCCTACTGGCAGTACGGCAGCCGTGACGGCGCACCCTATGCGGATTTCCCACTGCGCCTGGCGGTGACCACCTTTCCGTTGAACGCGAGCAGCCAGCCGACCGGTGACAACGCGCAGACGCTTGGCTACGACCCGGGCAAGGCCTGGGATGACGCGCCGGTTCCTGCGCAGGACCTGCCCTTTGCGGGCTACCAGTACCTGGCCGCGGTGGCTACCGACAGTGCGGCGGCGGGCACTGCGCTGTCCTCGGGGATCAAGACCTACAACAACGCCATCAACTTCAACAACGATGGCCAGCCGGTCGAGTTCAATACGCTGCGCGCCAAGCGCCTGGGCATGGCCACCGGCGTGGTCACCTCGGTGCCGTTCGCGCATGCCACGCCGGCCGCGTTCGCGGCGCAGAACGAATCGCGCAGCAACTATCACGCCATCGCACACCAGATGCTGGCGCAGGGCCACATGGACCTGGTGATGGGCACGGGTGGCCCGGGCTACAGCGTCGACGGCCGCGCCTGCCATGAAGGTACGGACGCGGCGAAGGCGGAGGGCTGTGCGAATCCATGGGAGTGGGTGTCGCAGCAGGATTGGCAGCAGCTGGAAGCGGGCAGCACCATCGGCGGCAATCCGGCGGGACCGTGGCGCCTGATCCGCAGCAAGGAAGCGTTCGCCGCACTGGCGCAGGGACGGTTGCCGGCCGACCGGCCGCTGATCGGTGTACCGCGCGTGGCCAACACACTGCAGCAGGCGCGCCAGCTGCAGGTGCTGGGCAAGGATGCAGGCACGCCTTCGGGAGTGAGGAAGATCGACAGCGTGCCCGATCTGGCGACGATGACGCGTGGCGCACTGCAGTTCCTGCAGCAGCGCTCGTCCAAGGGGCTGTACCTGATGGTGGAAGGCGGCGCCACCGACTGGGCCGCACATACCAGTGCGTGCGGCACCGAATGGCATTACGGCCAGTGCAGCGATCAGCCGCAGCATGGCCGGCTGATCGAAGAGACCGTGGAGTTCAATGACGCGGTGGAGGCGGTGGTCGACTGGATCGAGCGCAACGGTGGCTGGGAGCGCAACCTGCTGATCGTCACCACCGACCACGACAACAGCATGCCGATGGGCCCGGATGCACAGGACGTGGCTTTCGCACCGGTACGCAACAACGGTCGCGGCCGCATGCCCGGAATCAGCTTCCGCCCCACCGGCAACCACTCCAACGCGCTGGTGCCGCTGTGGGCCAGGGGCGCCGGCGCGGCGCTGCTGGGCAAGCGCGTGCGGGGCGTCGATGCCGGCTACCGTCAGCACGTGCGCTGGAACGACGGCAGCTACATCGACAATACCGACGTGGCTGCCGCAGTGCAGGAAGCGCTACAGCGTCCACGGTAACGCCCGGTTGCACGCGGGCTGTTGTCGAGGCAGCCTGCGCACATGCAGTCGGATATCCGCATCGACGGTCGTGTCTTCGCCTACGTCTTCCCCTGTGCGTGGGAAGACTACGCGAAGATTGGTTTCTCACGTGATCCGCTTGGGCGCATCAGCGCATTGCACCGGCGTTGGTTCGAGTTCTTCGATCTCGACGCCGGTGCGCTGGTGGAAGCGGAAAGCGAGCGCGATGCGCGGGATCTGGAGCTGCAGCTGCGTTCGCCGTTCAAGGCGCACCGCGCTCCGGCGCCGATGACGGTCCAGGACAAGGCTGGAGGCCGCACCGAATGGGTACGTGGTGCCAACCACGCTTTGTCGCTTGCGGTTGCCGGCCTGGGCGAACAGGGCTATCGCTGTTATCCACTGAAGGGATGGCTGCGAGCCGCGCTTCGCCTGCGCATGGACCGGCTGCACGACTGGGCGGCGGTGCAGCTTCCCGAAGACGAAGGCCTGCGGATCCCCGGTGGCCCCGGCGAAAGAGCGCTGCGTGACACCCTCGACGGTTGTCAGGCATTGGACATCGATCCGATCCCGTGGCTGCCTGAACACGTCCAACGCTGGTATGCAGGTTGAGGAGCGTTCAACGGGCTCGCGGCGGCTGAACCGGCGCGGCCGGTTGCCGCGCGGACTGCGGGGCAGGTGTGGACGGGCTGGCCAGCTGGCGTGCCAGCTCGGCGCTGGCCACGTGGCCCTGCAGGAACAACAAGCCGCCGAAGATGTTCATGAGCGTGCCTCCACTTGAGTGGATTGCACGATACGGGCAGCATGGACGGGCAAAAAGCGACATTTCCGCAAGCATGACTTGAGAGAATTTCAAGCCTAATGTCCCGCCCTCCGCTCCATGCCCTCCAGGGCTTCGTGGCTGCCGCCCGGCTTGGCAACCTGTCGCGCGCGGCGGCGTCGATGAACCTGACCGTCAGCGCGCTCAGCCACCAGATGAGGCAGCTGGAAGAACGGCTCGGGCAGCCGCTGCTGATCCGCCAGCCGCGTGGTATCACCCTTACCCTTGAGGGGCAGCGCCTGCTCGAGCAGGTGGGGCCGCATCTGGATGCGATAAACGAAGCCTTCCAGCCCTATGCCGCGCGTGCCGAGCACGTGCTGACGATCAGTGCGGTGCCATCGATGGCATCGGCCTGGCTGGTGCCGCGCCTGGGTCACTTCGTGGCTGAGCATCCGCAGATCGAGATCAACCTGCAGTCGAGTGAGCGCCTGATTGATTTCGAGCGGCAGCGCCAGTTCGACGCCGCGCTGCGGCTGGGCAGCGGGCAATGGCCGGGCCTGGTGGTGGAACCGCTGTTCGACGAGTGGCTGGTGCCGATGGCGAGCCCCGCGCTGATCGAGCGCATGGGGGGCATCGACCGTGTACCGCTGACCCAGTGGCCGCTGCTCGGTGATCCCGACGGCGCGTGGGGCGCCTGGTTCGCGTTGAGCGGGCAGAGCCCGCCATCGCGCTTCGTGGCGGTGCTGGATGATTCGGAGGCGCACCATCGCGCCGCACTGGATGGCGTAGGCGTGGCCCTTGGCCGGGTGACCCGGGCACGCCTGCTGCTGGAATCCGGCCAGCTGGTCGCGCTGTCCAGCCAGCGCCTGAAGACGGCGTGGCCGCATTGGCTGGTGTACCCGCAGCGCTCGGCCAGCCATCGCGGCTTCCTCGCGTTCCGCGACTGGCTGCATGCGCAGGCCGCCGAGCATGTGCAGCACATGGCGGACGCGCATCTGTAACGCCGCGCGGTGCTCGATCTCGACTCTACAGTCACTGCACCAGGGTGACCGCCTGCCCGGCACGCGCGAACGCTTCCTCCAGCAACGGGCCCGCCTTGATCGCTTCCACTTCCTCAAACAGCGCCCGCAGCGCATTGGCCGGGCGTGAGGCCGGTGCCGCCACTGCCTGCTGGATCGCGGTGAAGCGATCGGCCAGCACCCGATGGCCGGGATGTGCCTTCGCCCAGGCCGCCAGCGGCTGGCGTACACCGGCGGCGGCATCCAGGCGGTGCTGGTCGAACAGGGCGATGGCCGCTGCCGAGGTGTCCGCCCGCTCGATCGTGGCATGGCGCAGTTCCCGGCTCAGGAACAGGTCATAGGCCGCGCCACGCCCCACCGCGATGCGCAGTCCGTCGCGGTCGAGGTCGGCCACTTGCTGCGCCGGGCTGTCTTCGCGCACCAGGTAAGTGCCTTCGATCTCCACATACGGAGCGCTGAAGGCGATGCGGTCGGCACGCGCCGGATCGATCGCCAGGAAGGCCAGATCCCAGCCGTCTTCGCCCGCTGCGGCGACCACCGAGGCTGCGGCATCGTGGCAGGTGAAGCGTGCCTGCACCCCCATCCGTTGCGCCAACGCGGTAGCCAGTTCCAGCGAGGGGCCGCGCGGTGAGCGCGCATCGCCCTGTGCCAGCACCGGGTTGCCCAGGTTGATCGCCACGCGCAGGAAACCGTGCGGTGCCAGCGTACGTCGGTGGTCGGCCAGGGACATGCAGGACTCCACGGGGCAGGGGAGACCCAGCATGCCAACAACGGTGTCCGCGTGGCGTGGACTCAGCCGCGCGCGGCGAAGGTGCCGTGGAAGCCCAGTGGCACCGCATACGGCAGCCACGCCTGGGCCAGCGGACCGTCATCCACATGGCGCGCATCCAGCACGGCCAGGCCGCTGCGCTGGTTCACCGGATCGAGCAGGGTGCCGATCAGCCAGCCGTCATCGGCGTTGCGGCTGCCCGGGCGCGGTACGAACACATGCTCTTCGGCCATGATGTCCGCCCCGTAGTTCCAGAGCTGGCGGCGCCCGTGCTCGATCTCGAACGCGGCCGCCGCGTTGAAGTACGGCGCAGTGGCCGTGCCGTCGATGGTCGGCGCATACAGCCGTGCGCCACGTGTGTTCGCCGAGCGCGGGTCGAACAACGGGAACTCCACCGCGCTGATGCCCAACGTCTGCCAGCGGGCCTGTCCACGACGCAGGTCCAGATGCAGCTCGACCAGGCTGGCGCCACTGTTGGCCGCGTGTGCGCCATCACCGGCCATCGCTTCCTTCATCGGCGAGCGCGCCTCGTTGATGTCGTCGTGGCGCACTGCGCGCAGCACGATGCCGCCATCGCGGGTGAACGCGTCGCCGAAGTGGTAGATCGCCGCGAACGGGGCCTCGAACCATTGCGCCTTGTCCGGCGCATCCTTGGCGACCACCGCGATGCGCACCGGACGCTGCGGTGCGAACTGCATGCGCTCGAAGAAGCTGCCACCTGCGCCGGTGAAATCGAACGGCATCATCACGAACACCAGGTGCTGGTCGGTCATCGCGAAGGCATGCAGGTAGCCATGCTCGGGTGTTTCGATCACATTTGCGCTGCGCAGCTGGCCGTCCGCACCGATGTGCCAGACCAGCAGGCCATGGCCCCCCATCAGGCTGATCGAGCCGAAGTTCCAGAGGCTCCCGTCGTGGTCGGTCAGCGGGTGCGCCGAGAACGGCAGCGCCGCCAGGTCCGGACGCCAGGTGACAGGGCCAAGCGTCTGCAGCGAATCCGGGTCCACTTCGAACGCCGAACCGGATTCGCACAGGGCGAACAGGCGGCCATTGATCATCGTCACCGAGGTGTTGGCCACGTTGGCATCATCGTTGTTGCGTACCGCCAGCGCACCGGGAATGCTGGTGCCGGCGGCCGGATACTGGAAGCGGCCGGCCTTCTGTTCACGGGTGAATTTCGGCGTGGCAACCATGCGCCCGTGATGGGTCAGGCTGCCATCACCATTGAAGCGCCAGCCATGCACCATGCCGTCGCCGTCGAACCAGTGGTCGTAGCGGAAGCCATCGCGCTCGGTCCACGCCGGACCGTTGCGGTACAGCGTGCCAGCCAGGCCTGACGGCAGCTTTCCCTGCAACTGCACGGTGGCCGGGCCGAGGCTTTCGCTGCCGACGCTGCGCCAGCCGAGCAGCCAAGGGTGTTCCTGCATGCCCTGCGCGAACCGCGCCGGGTCGCCGGCGAAGGCGGGAGCGCTGCGCAGCGCGGTGGTGCCCAGGGCCAGACAGGCACTGCTGCTGAGCAGGGTACGAAGGAAGCGGCGACGGTCCATGGTGGCCTCGGGTCTGGATGCAGGAATCAGCGCAGGGTGATGTCGATGGCGGTGCCGGCGGCCGGTACGTCGACGCGCGCCTCGTCGAAGGTCGGCTTGCGCATCACCTGCGGGTTGTTGCTGAAGCCGTAGCCCTCCACCGGCATCCCGACCAGGTTGGTGTCGAGCTTGCCGTTGTCGTTCTCGTCGTGGGTGAGCAGCACGGCATAGTTGCCGGCCGGAACGCCCTTGAACGTGAAGTGGGCGCTGTCGCCGCTGGGCGCCGCCTGCTGGGCCTGCACGGGCCTGGCCTTGCCGTCCCAGGCAGCGGCGCTGTCGACCAGCGCAACGCGCAGGGTGCCGGTCTGCACACGGACGTCGTGCACGGTCACGGCCAGGTCGGCGGCGTGGGCACTGCCGGCGAGGGCCAGGGCAGTCAGGGCGGTGCTGAGCAGGGCGGTGCGGATCATGGCAGTGGCTCCGGAAGTGTGTGTGGCGGTGTGGCGCCAGTCTGCGTGCGGCGCTGCACCGGGTTCAGGGCCAGTGGTCATCGATTCGACGTGCCAGAAGTCACTTTCTGCGCCGGACCCATTGCCGCCGGCGTGTGCGGCGGTCAGCATCTGGCCATGCCCAGCCTGTTCCGCCATCTGTTGCGTCCCCTCAGCCTCGCCGGCCTGGCCACCGTGCTGGTGGTGGGCCTGTCATTCGCGGTGCAGCGCAACGGTGCCGGGCTGAGCCTGCTGCTGCTTGCCGTGTTCCTGCTGCTGTTCGTGGTGCACGGCTGGGCGTCGGTGCCATCCCGCGTGCGCGCTGTCGCGGCGGTGTTGCAGGCGTTGCTGGCGGTCGTGCTGGTTGCGCTGCAGCCGCGTACCGGCACCGCACCGGTACTGCTGGTGGTGCTGGTGGCGCAGCTGGCCGAGCATTGGCCACCGCGCTTCGTGCTGGCTGTTGCACTGCTGGCCAACCTCGCCATGTATCTCGTGCTGCGCCACAGCGGCTTCAGCCAGCCGCTGCTGGTGGTGCTGCTCTATGGCGGCTTCCAGGCCTTTGCCGCACTGACCGCACACTATGCCCGCAGCACGGCGCTGGCCCGCGATGACCTGGCCCGCGTCAATGCCGACCTGCTGGCGACACGCGCGCTGCTGGCCGACAGTGCACGCGACGCCGAGCGCCTGCGCCTGGCGCGCGAACTGCACGATGTGGCCGGGCACAAGCTCACCGCGATGCGCTTGAACCTGCGTGCCCTTGCGGCCGACCCTGTGCTGGCCGGGCGCGAAGGATTGGTGCTGGCCGAGCAGCTGTCCGGCGAGTTGCTGGCCGACATCCGCCAGGTGGTGCAATCGATGCGCGATGATCGCGGCCTCGATCTGGCCACCGCATTGCACGCGCTGGCCGCGCCGTTCCCGCGCCCGAAGCTGCAGCTGCAGATCGGCGAGTGCGTGCGCGTGGTTGACCCGCTGATGGCCGAGACCGTGCTGCGCCTGGTACAGGAAGCGCTGACCAATGCCGCCCGGCATGGCAACGCAGACACCGTATGGCTGACGATCAACGAGGAGGATTCCCGGTTGCGTATCGACATCCGTGACGACGGCCAGCGCGCCGAACGTATCCGCGAGGGCAACGGCATCGCCGGCATGCGTGAGCGCCTGGCCGCAGTGCGTGGCCAGTTGGAACTGGCCCGCACCGCACAGGGCGGCATGCACCTGACCGCCTGGGTGCCGGCATGAACGGCAGCGCGATCCGTGTTGCCCTGGCTGACGACCAGGCGCTGGTCCGCGCCGGGCTGCGTGCGTTGTTGCAGGGGTTGGGCGTGGACGTGGCGCTGGAGGCCGAGGAGGGCCAGGCGTTGCTGGACGCGCTGTCCACCCAGCGCGTGGATGTTGTGCTCAGTGACATCCGCATGCCCGGGATGGACGGCATCGAAGCAGTGCGCCAGCTGCGCGCGCGCGGCGATGCCACGCCGTGGCTGCTGCTGACGACCTTTGATGAAAGTGACCTGCTGCTGCGTGCCAGCGAGGCCGGCGCACAGGGCTTCCTGCTCAAGGACGCCGCACCCGCAGACCTGCGCGAGGCGATCGAGCGCGTCGCCGCAGGTGAAACCCTGCTGCTGCCGGTCAGCACCGAGCCGGTACGCGCCCGCTACCGCTTCCACGATGAAGCACCGCCCACCGATACCTTCGGGGAACGCGAGGTGGCGATCCTGCGCTTGCTGGCCGGTGGCTACAGCAACAAGGAGATCGCGCGCAGCCTGTTCCTGGCCGAGGGCACGGTGAAGAACTACGTGTCCGCCATACTCGACAAGCTGGGCACCCGCGATCGCACCCGTGCGGTGCTGAAGGCGATTACCCTGCGCATCATCTGAGTGGACCGAGCAAGGAGTGCCAGTGAACCCGATCCTGCATGTGGAAATCCCGGCCAGTGACCTGGACCGTGCCATCACGTTCTACCAGCGGTGGCTGCAGGTCGCGGTGGACGAACCTGTCGTGCTGCACGACTGCCGGATGGCCTACCTGCCGTTCTCCGATGAGGCCGCCGGTGCCAGCATTGCGCTGGTGCTCGGCGCGGACTACCGGCCTTCCGAACAGGGGGCGCGCGTCTACATCGGCGTCGATGACCTGGATGCGAGCCTGGAGCGAGCACTGCAAGCGGGCGCCGAGCTGTGCTTCGGACCCGCCGATGCGGGCGACTGGCGCGTGGCCGAGATCCGCGACAGCGAAGGCAATCGCATTGCGCTGCAGGCGCGCGCTGCTCTGTAGAGCCGAGACCACGCTCGGCTGCTGTTGGCCCAGCCGCTCCAGCTCAGCCGAGCATGGGCTCGGCCCTACAAGGTCGCGGCGCGCGAGCGCTGCAGCCAGTCATTGATGGCCGGGTCCAGTCGCGGGTCGTCCGGTAGCTGCATGCCGAAGCGCTGTTGCAGCACGGCACGCACATCACCCACATCATGCAGCGGGCGCTTGTCCGGTGCCTGCCCGGGGCGATACTCGGTGTAGTTGCCGCTGCCGATGGTGCGGCGCCAGTCCGGCCCGGTCAGCGACGCGCGCAGCTGCCCGGGGAAACTGGAATCGGGATGGGTGCACACGTACCAGTTGCCCACCACGTTGTCGATCGGTGCCGGCGCCTGCAGGTCGAACCGATACATCGCCCGCCAACCATCGTTGGACTCGGCCGACAGCACGAAATCACCCTCGTCGGGCAGGCGCTGCAGCAGATAGCGTTCGTGCGGCGTGGCCTGCGGCTGCGGATCATGCAGGCGCAGCGGCACGGTCGGGGTCAGGCTGCCGAAACCGGCATCCACCAGCCAGTCGCCGCTGTCTACGTTCACGCGCAGCAGCAGGTGGGTACGCGCGGTCAGTTCGCCGTCCTGGGCGGCCAGCAGTACCCGCGCGCTCAATGGCTGCGCATCGAAGCCCAATGCCTGCAGCAGCGCCAGCAACCCGCCATTGAGTTCGAAGCAGTAACCACCGCGGCGCTCGTCGAGCAGCTTGCGCTGCACGCTGTCCAGGTCGATCGGCACCGCATCGCGCAGCAGGCAGCTGAGGGTCTCGAAGGGCAGCAGTGCGTTGTGGCGCTGCTGCAGCAGGGTCAGGCCGGCCAGGGTCCGCGGTGGCGGTGCATCCAGCTGCAGGCGCTGCAGGTAGCGGGGGACATCGAGCGTCGTCATGGAGACACCGGGCGGGGGAGGGATGTCCACTGTGCTCCCCCAACCGGGGTTGAGGTCAAGCGCGGCGGCCGTGTCATGCCTCCGTCGCCTGCACCCGGTACAAAGGCCGCGTCCACCAGCGATGGGGGGACGCAGACGAAGAAAGCGCTAAAGTTGTCCTGAGTCAGGCCGATACAGGTGCGTCTTTCCGCCTGGAGTCTGTCATGTCGGCCGTTGTCCCCCACCTCCGGTCCCTGCGCACGCGCCTTGCTGCGTTGCACTCGGCGTCCCCCGGGCTGCTGCGCTGGCTGCAGCCACATCGGCTCAGCGTGGCCAACAAGCTCAAGGCCACACTGTGGATCTGCGGCCTGGGCCTGGTGGCGATCGCTGCTGTCTACGCCTGGACTGGCCATGCCAACGCACTGGCTGCGCGCAGCCAGGCCAGCTACCAGCGCGGCAGCGATCTGGCTGCCAGCCTGTCCACGCGGGTGGCCGAAGCGCGTCGCCTGCAGACCCAGTATGCACGCAGTTTCGATGATGCCGACCGCGCGCAGCTGTTGGCCACGCAGAAGGCGTTGCAGACCGATCTGCAGGCGCTGCGCGCGATGCCGATGGATGCGGGCCGGCGCAAGGCCCTGCAGGCGCTGACCGAAGCCGCCGACGCGTTCTCGCAGGGTGTGGCCGCCCTGTTCGAACGGGTCGACGAGATGGGCCGTGGTGATGCCGGCCTCGCTGCGCAGCTGCAGCAGGCCGCCGACACCCTGCAGGCGCAGGTGGATGTGCAGCAGCGGCCCGCGCTGGCGCTGTCCCTGCAGAAGATGCGAAGGCAGGAGGCACTGCTGCTGCTCGACGGTGATTCCACCCACGCCGACCGCGCCAGCGAGGAGAAGCTGCCGTTCGACCTCGCGCTGGCGGGCCTGCCTGCGGATGTGCAGGACACCCTGCGCACCGGGATGGAGGCGTATCAGGCCGCACTGCTGGGGTATACCGCTGCCCGCGTCGGCCTGGATGTGGAAGCGCAGTCGCTGCTGGATACCGCCACGGGCGTAGCGCCGGCGTTGGCCGCATTCCAGCAGGCACAGGTGGCGGCGCTGGGCAGGGCGCAGGCACGCCAGCAGGCCGGCGCGCGCACCATGAGCGTGGTGTTCGCACTGACCCTGCTGCTGGTGGTCGGCGTGCTGATCACCAGCCTGGTGCTGGTGCTGCGTGCGGTGCGCCAGCCGATCCAGGACACCCTGCGTTTCGCCAGCGACATCGCCGACGACCGTCTCGAAACCACCCTGCGCGTCTACAACGCCAACGATGAAATCGGCCAGCTGGCCCAGCGCCTGGTCGACATGCAGCAGCGCCTGCGCGCGCGCATCGAGACCGAGCGTGCGGTGGCCCGCGTCAACACCCGCGTGCGCCAGGCATTGGACAGCGCACAGGCCGGCTTGATGGTGATCGATGCCGAAGGCCTGGTGGCGTACGCCAATCCGGCGCTGCTGCAGCAGCTTGCACTCCGGCTTGAAGATCTGGTGGGGAGCGATGCGGTACGCCTGCATCCGGCACTGGCCAGTCTGGCTTGCGTGCGCCAGCGCGAGGAGCGCGAGATCGGTCATGCCGGCGTCCGCTACCAGTTGATCGCCAATGCCATCACCGACGAAGGGCATTTCCTCGGCGTGGCAGTGGAGTGGCGCAGCCGCGCGCTGGAAACGCTGCTGGAAACCGAAGTGGCAGCACTGGTCGACGCCGCCGCACATGGCGACCTGCACGGCCGCATCGCGCTGGAGGGAAAACAGGGCTTCGTGCGCACGTTGTCGACCAGCATCAACCGCCTGCTGGCGACCTTCGAGACCAACCTCGGCGATCTGCAGGCGCTTCTGGCGGCGCTGGCCCGTGGTGACCTCAGCGTGCGCATGGAAGGTGAGCTGCAGGGCGTGTTCGCACGCATGCGCGACGATGCCAACGCCACGGTCGCGCAACTGGGCCGCATCGTCACCCGCATCCAGCAGGCGACGTCCAGCCTCGACACCGGTGTGGGTGAGATCGTTGCCGGTCACCATGATCTGTCGCAGCGTACCGAACAGCAGGCGGCCAACCTTGAAGAGACGACAGCGTCGATGCACGAGTTGACCGACACCGTTGGCCGCAACGCCGATGCCGCGGGCCGCGCCGATGCCCTGGTGCAGGGGGCGGCCGCGGTGGCCCAGCGCGGTGGCGAGGCCGTCGGCCAGGTGGTCGCGACCATGCATGGCATCAGCGAGGCCTCGCGGCGGATCGGCGACATCACCCAGCTGATCGATGGCATCGCTTTCCAGACCAACATCCTCGCGCTGAATGCCGCGGTGGAAGCAGCGCGCGCAGGTGAGCAGGGCCGCAGCTTCGCCGTGGTGGCTGCGGAAGTGCGCCTGCTGGCCCAGCGCAGTGCCGAAGCGGCCAAGCAGATCAAAGGACTGATCGAGGATTCGGTGGCGCGTGTTGGCCAGGGCAACCAGCAGGTCGAGCAGGCGGGCATCACGATGGGCGAGATCGTTGGCAGCGTGCAGCAGCTGGCCGAGCTGCTGGCCGGTATCCGCAGTGCATCGCAGGACCAGCATGCCGGCATCGCGCAGGTGAAGCAGACCATCGTGCAGATGGAAGCCAGCACCCAGCGCAACGCCAGCCTGGTGGAAGAGGCTGGTGCCTCCACCGCGCAGATGCAGGCGCAGGTACACGCGCTGGCCGAAGCGGTGGGCGCGTTCCAGTTGCAGTCGATGCCACAGGCGCGCGCTGCGGCCTGATCGTGCTCCGGTAGTGCCGGCCGCTGGCCGGCACTACCCTTGTGGCTCAATACACGTCGCGACGGTAGCGCCCGGTCTCCAGCAGCGTTTCCACTTCTTCATCACCCAGTGCTTCGCGCAGCACCTGGTCCACGCCTTCGGCCATGCCCAGCAGCGAACCGCAGACGTGGATGACCGCACCACGCTGCATCCAGTCGCGCAGGGCATCGGCTGCTGCACGCAGGCGATCCTGCACATAGCCGCCCTCACCATCGCGCGAGAACGCCAGGTCCACCCGCGCGAGATGGCCATCGGCCTGCCACGCTTCGATCTCATCGGCGAACAGGAAGTCGTGCGCGCGCTGGCGTTCGCCGAACAGCAGCCAGTGCCCGTGTTCACCTGCATGCGCGGCTTCGCGCAGCAGGCTGCGCAGGCCCGCGATGCCGGTGCCATTGCCGATCAGCACCATCGGCGCACCGCCAACGCGATGGAAACCGGGGTTGCGGTGCACGCGGGCCACGATGCTGGCACCGACCGGCGCATGCAGCGACAGCCAGCCCGAACCCAGGCCGGTGCGTCCGGTTTCGTCATGGACCAGCCGCACCACCAGTTCGACCGCACTGTTATCCGTACAGGATGCGATGGAGTACTCGCGCCCCGGCAGCAGTGGCAGCCCTGCCAGCCAGAGGCACGCATCCTGCACCGCCAGCGCAGCATCGGCATCGGGCAGCTCGCGCTCGCTGGCCAGCGCCAACAGCGTGCGCGGCTGGCCGTCAATCAGCAGCGGCTGCTGGGGATCCAGCCCATGTGCCTTCAGCACCGCAGCGGCGTGCCGCGCGTTGTGGCGGGGCGCGATGTGCAGGATGTCGCCCGCCTGCCACTGCACATCGGCCGGTGGCGCAAGACGGATGCGCCAGATGGCGCCGCCCATGCTGCCTGGATTGAGGCGGTCACGGCCGAGCAGGCGCCACTCGTGCATCTGCGTCGCGGCCGGCAACACGCTGTCATCGGTGGCGATGCCGGTCAGCGCGCCGAGATGTTGCTGCCACTGGCGCAGCGCCGGTATCGCGGCGGCATCGACATCGATGCGCTCGAACAGCGCACGTGCGCCGTTGCCCAGCAGCCAGCCATCGAATTGGCGGCCAAAGCCGCAGTAATGCGGGTACTGGCGGTCACCCAGGGCGAGCAGGCCGAACTGCAGGCCCGACAGATCGGGCGCTTGTGCCAGCAGCCGCCGCGCAGCGCCCCGTGCCGCATCCGGCGGTTCGCCATCGCCGAAGGTGCTCAGCACGAACAATGCCTGCGCAGTGCGCGCGAGCTGCGTGGCATCGACCCGGGCCAATGGCAGTACCTGCACGCCATGGCCAGCGGCCTGCAGCTGCGCGGCGGCACGCCAGGCCAGCTGCTCGCCCAGCCCGCTCTGGCTGGCATGCACGACCAGCCAAGGTGCGCGGCCATCATCGGTGGCAACCGGCAGCGACCGGCGCAGCCCGCGCGCGGCACGCTGGCTGCGGCGGCGGTCCAGGTACAGCATCCAGCCGGTGATGAAGAACAGGCTCATGGCCAGACTGCTGAGCATCACCACGACACGCCCGGGCATGCCGAAGTAGCTGCCCGAGTGCAATGCGAACACGCTGGTGGCCAGCTGCGCGCCGGCGCCCTGGCGCGCGTAGGGGCGCGAATCGAGGATTGCCCCGCTGGCCGGATCCAGCTGCAGCAGATCATGTGCACGGTCATGGTGGCCACCGCGCTGTGACGGATCGCCAGCCATCACCCGCACGTTGAGCGCCTGGCCAGGCTTTTCCGGCAGGCGCAGGTCGATGTAGCCGGTGTGCACGCCGGGCAGGGCATACAGCGTGGCTTCGATGCGCTCCAGGTTCAGGGTGGCGCCGGTGGCGACCTTGTGCTTGGCGGCCGGTGCGACGCCAAGCAGCGTATTGGCGGCACTGCGATACCAGTCGAAGGACCACCACAGGCCGGTCAGCGCACTCATCAGGTAGATCAGCAGCACCCAGGTGCCGACCACCGAGTGCAGGCTCCACAGGAAGCCACGGCCGCTGCGTTTCCATTCCACCGCCAGCCAGCTGCGCCAGTGCCACCAGCGGCGCGGCCAGCGCAGGTAAAGACCGGACAGGGTGAAGAACAGCAGCGCGATCGCACAGCTGCCGGTGATCCACTTGCCGCGCTCGCCCGCGGCGAGGTGGCGGTGCAGGTCCTCGACGAAGTCGAAGAACGCCTGCCCACGCAAGGCACTGAAGCGCTCGCCGCTGTACGGGTCGAAGTAGACCCAGTGTTCCTTGCCACCAGCGAAGCGTGCCACCGAGGGCCGCTGCCCGGTGGCGTCCACGCGCAGGCGCTGCAGGGGGCGATCACCGCCGGCCTGCAGCAGCGGCACCAGTTCGCTGAGCGCAAGTGGAAGCTGGCCATCGGCATGGTGCTCGGCGATCTCGGCGAAGCCGGGATTGGCCGCCCGCAGCAGTTCGTCCTCGAAGGACAGCGCGGCGCCGCTGAGGCCCATCACGGCCAATACGGCACCGGCGGTGATGCCCAGCAGCCAGTGCAGTTGGAACAGGACGTTCTTGAACATGGAAGGAGGAGGGCCTGGAAGGCTGCCGCCCGCATCCTGCGCAACAGCAAATGAGAATTAGTCGCGGAATTCTCCGTGGCGGACGGGCTACGGTCAAGGAGGGTTTTGTTGCAGGGCTTTGCAGCCCTGCACCCGCTACAAGCCGGAGCAACGTCAACGTCAAAAGCTGGCTTCCCGTGGGTTGGCGGGGTGGGTCCGGTTGAGGGGGACGCTGCAAGTCCCCCTCCGGGGCCCGGCCCAGCCGCTGGCGGCTGTGCGTTCGGGCGCTTGCGAAGCAGTGCTTCGCAAGCAAAGCGCCCTCACCCATGTAAGCTCGGTCGCCGCATCCATGCGGCTCACGCCCCCTCAACCGGACCCACCCCGCCTTCGACAGTTTCCTGCGATCTGTCGGAAATACTCTTGGGGTCAGATCCGTTTTCCGTAGGAAAACGGATCTGACCCCGGAATTTCATTCGATATCTGACAGATGTGTCGACCAAGGTCGACACCTACCAACAGCCGCGAAGATCTGTCAGAGGCGGGGCGGTGTCGGAGTGCGGGGTGTCAGCCGCATGGATGCGGCTGCCAAGCTTACAGGGACGTACTTGCAGCGTCCCCGCACTCCGACACCGCCCCGCCATCCCACGGAATGCCCGCTTTGGCTTTGGCTGTTGCCGTTGCATCGAGCAGGGTGCAGGGCTGCAAGCCCTGCAAAAAACACCCTCACTTCACCCAGCTGTCGATCTCGCCGTGGGCGAACGGTCCCAGCTTTGCCTTCACCAGCCGCCCCTGCGCATCGAACAGCACGCTGTAGGGCAGCAGGCCCTGGGTATTGCCCAGCTGCACGCTGGCATCGCGCGGCCCCGGGGTCTCGATCACGATCGGATAATCCACCGGTACCCGCTGCAGGAAACCGCGCACGTCCTCCGGCGTATCCAGCGCCAGTCCCAGCACCTGCACACCGTGCTCGCCCTGGATATGTGCGAAACGCGCCAGTTCGGGCATTTCTTCAACGCAGGGCGCGCACCAGCTGGCCCAGACATTGATCAACAGCGGGCGACCGCCAGCGTGCTGGCGCAGGTCCAGCGGCCGGCCTTCAAGATCGGGCAGCGACAGCGCGGGCAGGCTGTCGCCGACCTGCAGGGCAGGTGCCGCAGCCGCCACAGCAGGCGCCGCTGGCATGGCCTCAGGCGCAACCGGCGCAGGAGCCAATCGATGCCCGGCCCACAGGCCGAGGCCGGCGGCCAGCACCGCTGTCCACAGCAGCGCTGGCCGTTGCCACTTCATCGTGCGGTGCGCAGCAGCGCTTCCTCCACCACCGCCTGGGTCAGCAGGGTCGGCAGCACGGTCGGCGGCGCGCCGGGGCCGTACACCACGTACAGCGGTACGCCGACGGCCTTGTGCTCTTCCAGGAACGTGGTGATCTGCGGATCGACGTTGGTGTAGTCACCGCGCATGTACACCGCGTTGGTGCGCTTGAGCAGGTCCTTGAACTCCGGCCGCGACAGCACGGCACGCTCGTTGGCCTTGCAGCTCACGCACCAGTCGGCGGTCATGTTGACGAACACCACGCGGTTGTCGGCGCGCAGGCGGTCCAGCAACTGCGGCGAATACTCCACCACGTTGTCGCTGGCGGCCTGTGCGGCGCGTGCCGGCGCTGCCAGCTGGGTCACGCCCCAGGCCGGTACCAATGCGCCGATCGCCAGCAGCACGCCGAGCAGGGTTACTGCACGCGAGCCGGTCCAGCGGTTGCGCTCGAACAGCCACAGGCCGAAGGCGAACAGCAACAGGCCACCCAGCACCAGCGCCATGCCGTCCACGCCGCGCTGCTTGCCCAGCACCCACAGCAGCCACAGCGCAGTGGCGTACATCGGGAAGGCCAGCACGTGCTTGAGCGTTTCCATCCACGGGCCGGGCTTGGGCAGGCGGCGCGCCAGCGCCGGCACGAAGCCGATCAGCAGGAACGGCAGCGCCAGGCCCAGGCCGAGGAACAGGAACACGGTCATCGCCTTCAGCGGCGGGGCAATGAACGCGTAGGCGATCGCGCCACCCATGAACGGGCCGACGCAGGCACTGCCGACCACGCAGGCCAGCGCACCGGTGAAGAAGTCACCGGCCGGGCCGCTGCGGCTGGCCAGCGACTGGCCCAGGTTGCCGATGCCGCCGCCCAGGGTGAACACGCCGGACAGGCTCAGGCCTACCGCGAACATGATGTAGGCCAGCGCCGCCACCACGCCCGGGTGCTGCAGCTGGAAGCCGATGCCGACGGCGTTGCCGATTGCGCGCAGGCCCACCATCAACGCACCGATCACCGCGAATGCGACCAGCACGCCCAAGGTGTACCAGAGCGCGTGGCTGCGTGCGCGCTGTGGGCTTTCGCCACTCTGCGCCAGGCTCAGGACCTTCAGCGACAGGATCGGCAGCACGCAGGGCATCAGGTTCAACACCAGGCCGCCGGCCAGCGCCAGCAGCAGCACCCAGACGAACGAACGGTCCGGGTTCGGTGTGGTCGCCGGCGGGCGCGTACGCAGCGCGTTGTCACCGCGCGCATCGGCGGCGAATTCATTGCCGTCCACGGTGCCTGCGACGGCCGGGGGGGCGGCATCCGTATTGGGCACCGTCGGCAGCAGGCGCAGGGGGGCGCCGTTGGCGCCTTCGCGTGGCGCCGCAGCCAACGGGCTGATTACCTCGTTGCGCGGCGGTGCCTGGTCGGCGCTGGCGCTGACCTTGCCGGCCGGGATCGACAGCTTCACCCGGCGGGTCATTGGCGGGTAGCAGATGCCATCGGTCTGGCAGCCCTGGAAGGTCACCACGAGGGTGCCGTCAACCGCGTCGGCAACCGTGCGCCGCAACGGCAGCGGCACTTCCACCTGGTTGAAGTACACCGAGACATCGCCGAAGTGCTCGTCGCGATGCGACTGCGCGGCTGGCCAGCGCGGCGTGCCGGCCTGCACGCCGGTGCTGCCTTCCAGCTTCAGCGAGGTGCGGTCGCGATACAGGTAGTAGCCCGGTGCCGGACTGAAGCGCAGCAGCAGGGTGTTGCCGTCGCTGGCGATGGCATCGAAGCCGAACGCCTGCTCCGACGGCAGCGGCAGCGCCTGGCTGTTGCTGGCCGCACCCGGCAGGCGCAGGCCGCCGCTGTTGCCGGCACCGGCCAGTGGGTTGTTGAACGGACTGGCCGCACCGGCGCGCGCGGCAGGGGCCGCGGCCTGTGCACCGCTGCCGGGCAGGGTGACCTGCACCACGCGCTTCTGCGGCGGGTAACAGACACCGGCATCTGCGCAGCCCTGGTAACGCACTTCCAGGCTGATGGTGCTGGCGGCCTCGGTCGGCGTGCCGGGCAGGGTGGCCTGCAGGCGCTCGCGATAGGTTTCGACCTCGCCGAAGAAATCGTCGTGGTGCTTGTCGCCCTTGGGCATCTGCAGCGCGCCGGCATTGAAGGCCGGGTCGGCCCTGACGCTGGTGCGGTGGCGATACAGGTAATAGCCGGGCGCGATCTTGAACTGCAGCTGCACCTGGCCCCGTTCGGGGGCACTGGCGGTCAGCGCGAACGCCTGGTCCACCGGCAGCAGATCCTTCTCATCCAGGGCGAAGGCGGGCAGCGAGAGCCACATCAGGGCGCACAGGGCGGCGCCACGCGCAAACAGAGTCTTCAATCAGTGTCCTCCCGGGTCTGTGCCCGGATCCAGTCCAGATACGCCGGCAGGCCGGCCCGGGTTTCGACCGCGATGCACTCCGGGAGTTCATACGGATGCAGTTCGACGATCCGGGCGATTGCGTCATTGACGCGACTCGCGGTGGTCTTCACCAGCAGCTGCAGCTCGGCGTCGGTGGTCACCTCGCCCTGCCAGCGGTAGGTCGACTGCGCGCCATCGAGGCGGGTCACGCACGCGGCCAGGCGCTCGCCAACCAGCGCGTGCGCGATGCGCTCGGCACTGGGCCGGTCCGGGCAGGTGGTCAACAGCAGTAGGACGGGATCGACGGTCGACATGGCCGTCGAGTATAGGGCCGCCGCCGGGTCAGGACCCGGCGGCGGCCGTGGACCGCTGCGTTGCGCGGTCAGTTGGCCAGCTGGCAGGTGGCCGGCTTGGCCGAGGTGAACAGGCCAGGGGTCGCCCACTCGGGGTGGTCGATGAACGGGTTGCGGTTGCCCTGGAAGCTGTAGATCACGTCATTGCGCGCACGCTCGGCATCATCCGGCGGGTCGGACAGGTGCCAGTCGATCAGCGTCGACAGCAGGCCCATGTAGGCCGGCGAGCTGCTGGTCTTGACGATCCTGCTGCGGTCGTCGGTCAGCTCCAGGTCCGGCTCGGACTGGCCAGTGGCTGCATCCTTGCCGCCCTCGTAGCGGATCGCCATGTACATCACCGCACGCGCCATGTCGCCCTTGCGCTTGCCCCACACCTCGAACGTGCCGGTGTTGCCGTCCGGCGTGCGCACCCAGTTGGAGTTGCCCGGATAGCCACCACTGCCGCCACCCTGGCCGTTGTTGGCCTCGGTGGCGCGCTCGCCGCAGCTGGCGTCGCACTTGCCGAACGGCTTGTTGCCACGGTCGGCGTTCCACTGTGCATCGGTCAGGTACAGCATGTGGGTGTCGGTATACGGCGCGTACGGCAGGCCCTTGTCACCCGTAGTGGTGGCAAAACCCAGCGAGTTCGGCCAGGTGTGCTCGCGGTTGTACTTCAGGCCACTGCCGCTGCCGGCGCGATCGGTCACCTTGGCGTAGCTGCGGTTGCGATACGCGTCGAGGATGCGGTTCGGGTTGTTCGGGTCCTCGTCGGCGATCTCCAGGATGGTCCAGGTACTGGTGCCCGAGCCGCTGTACGGGTAGGCGGTGTGGCCCTTGATTGTCGCGTGCAGCGAGCAGCGCAGCTGGCTCGGGCTGCTGGTGTTGACCTTGGAGTAGTAGCCGGCCGGCACACCCGGGTTGCCCGGGTCCGGATTGCCGCCGGTGCTGGCCACGGTGAAGGCGATGCGGCTGTCGGCCGCCGGGTGTGCGCCCTGCAGGTCGGTGATGCGCGCGGCGCGGATGTCGAAGCGGCAGGCTTCACCGGCCACCAGCGCGGTGTTGGTGGACAGCTTCACGCTGCGTCCGCTGGCCGGGAAGGTCAGCGGCACGCTGCCGGAGGTACCGCAGCTCAGCGCGAACGCGCCGCTGGCCAAGTTCACCGTCTCGCTGAACACCACTTCCAGATCGGCGGCGGCCGGGAAGGTGCTGCTGCCCTGCGCCGGGGTGGTGGTGGACACCGACGGCGGCGTGTTCGGGCCCGGGGTGCCGCCGCCACTGAAGGTCTGGCCGTTGTTGCAGCTGCCGAAGGTCTGCCTGGCCGACTCGGCCCAGGTGAAGTGGGCGTACTGGCTGCCGCTGCCGGTCAGCTGCAGCGAGGTGCCGGGAGCCGTGCTGTTGGTCTCGGCCACCGGAATGTTCTGGCTGGTCATGCCGGCGGCAGGGCCACCGGAGGCGGTGATGGCGCCCTCGTAGCTGAGGAACTGGACCACCTTGCCGCTGGCGTCGACCAGGGCGACGCCGTCGTTCGGGCCGTTCTGGATGCCGTTGGTCGGGTAGTTGACCACGGCGATGCTGGCGCTGCCGCAACCGGCGGCGGTGCCGGCCGGGACCGGGTTGTTGGCGTAGACCGTGGCGGCCGAAGGATTGCTGCCGTTGTAGAGGTAGAGGCGGTAGCCGGACAGGTCTTCACCTGCGGTAGCGACCACTTCGATGGCTTCGCCGACGTCACCGGCGGCGGTGCTGTCGTCGTAGTGCAGTTCGTTGATGAAGACCTCGGCCTGGGCCGGCGCCGCGGCCAGTGCCAGCAGGCAGGCGGCGGCAAGCGGGGACAGCAATCGCATCGACTACTCCTTGTGATTGGGAATGCCTGACCGAGCCTAAGGCCGATCCAGTGACACTTTGTCGTAAATGAACGTCAGATATCTGACAGTGCGACGCTTGTCACCGAAATTGTCCAGGACCGACGCCTTGGCCGAGGCGCGCGGGTGGAAAAATTTTTTTCATTCCGCCCTTGAAAGGGGGCGGCGGGGCTCCATCTCTGCCCTGCTCCCGACGTTGTCGGGTTTCTTCACGTGCGGTTCTGGCACTCGCCTGGGGTGAGTGCTAACATCGCCGGACTTTTTTAGACCAATCAATCACTTAAGAGGTCTCCTATGAGCATCAAGCCGCTGCACGACCGCGTTGTGGTCAAGCCGATCGAAGCCGACGAAATCTCCGCCGGTGGCATCGTCATCCCCGACTCGGCCAAGGAAAAGTCCACCAAGGGTGAGGTCGTGGCCGTCGGCCCGGGCAAGCCGCTGGACAACGGCAACGTGCGCGCGCCGTCGCTGAAGGTCGGCGACAAGGTCATCTATGGCCAGTACGCCGGCAGCTCGTACAAGAGCGAAGGCGTCGAATACAAGGTCCTGCGCGAAGACGACGTGCTCGCCGTCATCGGCTGAGCCTCGGCGCGACCTGTTTCAACCTGATCCCAAACTCCCAGCCGCCGGGCATCGTCCGGCGCTACCAATGAGGTAAATGCAATGGCTGCCAAGGATATTCGTTTCGGTGAAGACGCCCGTTCGCGCATGGTGCGCGGCGTCAACGTTCTCGCCAATGCCGTCAAGGCCACCCTGGGCCCGAAGGGCCGCAACGTCGTGCTGGAAAAGAGCTTCGGCGCCCCGACCATCACCAAGGACGGCGTCTCCGTCGCCAAGGAAATCGAACTGGCTGACAAGTTCGAGAACATGGGCGCGCAGATGGTGAAGGAAGTTGCTTCGCGCACCAACGACGATGCCGGCGACGGCACCACCACCGCCACCGTGCTGGCCCAGGCCCTGATCCGCGAAGGCGCCAAGGCCGTTGCCGCCGGCATGAACCCGATGGACCTCAAGCGCGGTATCGACAAGGCCGTTTCGGCCGCCGTCGCCGAGCTGAAGAACATCTCCAAGCCGACCGCCGACGACAAGGCGATCGCCCAGGTCGGTACCATCTCGGCCAACTCGGACGAGTCGATCGGCCAGATCATCGCTGACGCGATGAAGGAAGTCGGCAAGGAAGGCGTCATCACCGTTGAAGAAGGCTCGGGCCTGGACAACGAGCTGGACGTGGTCAAGGGCATGCAGTTCGACCGCGGCTACCTGTCGCCGTACTTCATCAACAACCAGCAGTCGCAGACCGCTGACCTGGATGACCCGTTCATCCTGCTGCACGACAAGAAGATCTCCAACGTCCGTGACCTGCTGCCGGTGCTGGAAGGCGTCGCCAAGGCCGGCAAGCCGCTGCTGATCGTGGCCGAGGAAGTTGAAGGCGAAGCGCTGGCCACCCTGGTCGTCAACACCATCCGTGGCATCGTCAAGGTCGTGGCCGTCAAGGCTCCGGGCTTCGGCGACCGTCGCAAGGCGATGCTGGAAGACATGGCCGTGCTGACCGGCGGCACCGTGATCTCCGAAGAAGTCGGCCTGTCGCTGGAGAAGGCCACCATCAAGGACCTGGGCCGCGCCAAGAAGGTGCAGGTCTCCAAGGAGAACACCACCATCATCGACGGCGTCGGCGACAAGGCCAACGTTGATGCACGCGTGGCGCAGATCAAGACCCAGATCCAGGACACCTCCTCGGATTACGACCGCGAGAAGCTGCAGGAACGCGTGGCCAAGCTGGCCGGCGGTGTTGCCGTGATCAAGGTCGGCGCCTCGACCGAAATCGAAATGAAGGAAAAGAAGGATCGCGTCGACGACGCCCTGCACGCCACCCGTGCGGCCGTTGAAGAAGGCGTGGTTCCGGGCGGCGGCGTTGCCCTGGTCCGCGCGATCACCGCGCTGGCCGGCCTGAAGGGCGCCAACGAAGACCAGAACCACGGCATCCAGATCGCCCTGCGTGCGATGGAAGCCCCGCTGCGCGAGATCGTTGCCAACGCCGGTGACGAGCCGTCGGTCATCATCAACAAGGTCAAGGAAGGCACCGGCAGCTTCGGCTATAACGCCGCCACCGGCGAGTTCGGCGACATGCTGCAGTTCGGCATCCTGGACCCGACCAAGGTGACCCGTTCGGCGCTGCAGAACGCGGCCTCGATCGCTGGCCTGATGATCACCACCGAAGCCATGGTTGCCGAAGCTCCGAAGAAGGACGAGCCGGCCATGGGCGGCGCCGGTGGCATGGGCGGCATGGGTGGCATGGGCGGCATGGACTTCTAAGGTCCACGCCCGCGTCGGACGTTGCCGGCCCTGGCCGGCGCGTCTCCCCGATGCAAGGAAAAACCCCGCCGCGAGGCGGGGTTTTTTTGTTGCCCGGTTGCCGCCATGGCGCCGCGTCGCTACGCTCGCAGACCATGCCTACCTCGTTCATCGTCGTCGACGACTTCCTTTCTCCAGCCGATGCACACGGCCTGCGCCAGGCCGGCCTGGGCCTGACCTACCCGGCGCAGGAGGGGGCATTCCCCGGGCGTAATTCGCTCGAACGGCTGGAGCTGGACGGCCTGTCCGAGGCCGCGTCGCGGTTGGTCAACGAGCCGCTGCGGCCGGTCAATCCGTTGCAGTCGCACGGCAAGTTCCGGCTGACCCTGGCCAGCGATGTGGGTCGCGCCAAGGTGCACACCGACCATTCGCACTGGTCCGGCATCCTCTACCTCAGCGCCCCGGAGCACTGCGAAGGGGGTACCGAGTTCTTCCGCCATCGCCGCACCAACACCGAGCGCATGGCGCTGAACGCCCACGAGCTGGCTGCGCTGGGCTACGCCAACGGCGGCGACATGCATCGGGACATCATCGAGCGCGACAGCGTCGACGACAGCCAGTGGGAAATGACCATGCGCATCCCGATGCGCTTCAACCGTCTGGTGCTGCTGCGCCCGTGGTTCTGGCATACCGCCGGCCCGGCCTTCGGCGACCGGCCGGAGAATGGGCGGCTGGTCTACCTGATGTTCTTCGAGCAGGCGCGTTGAAGGGAGGTCATCCACGCATGGCGTGGATCTACTTCACGAATGCCTTCGCTGCGCCGTACTCCCACTGCCACGGTACGCCGATGTCGCCGAGCACGAAGGCCACCAGCGCCGGGAAGGTCGCCTCGGCGCGCACATCGTTGCCCAGGATCACCACGCAGCGCTGCTGCTGCTCGACGCACACCAGCGTATTACCGACCGCATCATCGTGGCCGCCCTTGTAGAAGCCCGCGCCTTGCGGGCCACGGAACGTCACCACTCCCAGGCCGGCCGCCAGGTCCTTGCGCTGCAGCGCCTTCGGCAGCTCCGGCTGCAGGGTGGGGAACTGGCTGGCGGTGGTGATCGGCAGCTGCGGCCGCACCAGCTCCTTGCGCATCGTCGCTGACAGCCCATCGCCGCGCACGTAGCCGGCGGCGAAACGGGCCATGTCGGCGATGGTGGTATCCATCGAACCGGCCGCGCGCACGCGGCTGCGCTCATCGTGCGGCTCGGCGGTGCCCTCCATGGTCCAGCCGTCGGCCAGGTTGGTGGCGAAGTCCCCGCGCCACATCATGCTGGTGCGGGTCATGCCGAAGCGGTCGAATACCCGCTGCTGCATCAACGCACCCACATCCTCGCCCAGCCGTCCGCGTTCGATCACGAACTGCAGCAGGATCAGCCCTTCGCCGGAATAGCCGTAGCGGCTGCCTGGATCGAAGTGGAACTTCAGCCGGCCGTCCGGTTCAAGAAACCCGAAGTTGGCAAAGCCACTGGCATGGTTGAGCAGCAGGCGAGGGGTGAGCTGGCGCCAGCGCGCATCATCGGCCAGCACGCGGTAGTCGGCGTACTTCTTCGTTTCGGGCGGATAATCCGGCAACGGCTTGTCCAGCGCTGTGGCGATGCTGGCATCCAGATCGATCCTGCGGTCCTGCGCCAGCTGCGCGACCAGATGGCCGAATGCCATCTTGGTCAGCGAGGCGGCGTACATCACCGTATCGGTGCGCAGTGGTTCGCCTGCGGTATTGCGCTCGCCGTAGGCGGCGACGTGCACCACCTTGCCGCCGTCGATCACCGCCAGTGCCATGCCGCGCGCCTGTGCGGCCTGCATCAACCGCTGCGCTTCGGCGTCGATGCGGGCCGGCGAGGGTACCGGGGGAGGTGCAGCCAGCACGGCCAGCGGGAACAGCGTCAGCAACATCAGGGCAGCACGGCACATGCGTGGAACTCCTGGTGGGGCGCACGGCGATGCTACGCCAGGCTGCCGCTGGCGTCATTGCCGGATGTCAGCTGGCCTGCGGCCGGCGCAGGCAGATCCGGGACGCGCCGGCACCAATGTCCACCTGGCCGCCGCGCATTGCATCCGCACCAAGGATCAGCGCCGGCCGGCCCTCCAGGCCGATCGCCTTGAACACTGGCAGTTCGCTGATGCGGACCTCCATCGAGGGGTGCTGCCAGCCGTTGCCGGCCATGCCGGGCAGGGTGTACAGCCAGGTTGCCTGCTTTCCGCCGCCCAGGCCTTCGGTGCCCTTTTCACGCACCCGCACCCGTGCGTCGCTGCCGTCGGTGCGCAGCCCCAGTGCGCGGGCTGCTTCGGCGTTGAGGACGGTCTGCGCGGCACCGGTGTCGACCACGGCGATGGCGTCCACCGAGGGCGCGCCCAGTGCAAGCATGATGAAGCCGAACTGGCGCAGGCCGTCAGTGCGTCCGGGCAGCGCATTGGGCTGGCAACCCGGTCCTTCCAGGTTCAATCCGCCGGGTGTCCACAGCGCCAGTTGATTGCGGCCGAAGTCCCAACGGGTGTCCCAGCGTCCGGTCAGATCGTTGCCGATCAAGCCGTCAATGGCCGGATCATCGTCCTTCGGCAACGACGACAGATCGACCTTCATGGCTTGGGCCTGCAGCTGCCAACTGCCCAGCTGCCAGGACGTTCTGCGTATGCGCTGCAGCCGCGCGGAGGCTGCACTTGCCCCTTGGGCCTGTGATACCTCCGCATCCGCATCTCCCAGACCGTAGCGCCGCACGACGCGGTCATCGACCAGCGTGGCGCCTGCCGCGCTGTCGACCACGAAGCGCAGCGGTTCGGCACGCCCGTCCAGCGACACGGCCACGGCCGGATGACCGCCCTGCATCCACATCGGCAGGATGTGTTCGGGGGAATCGGACGCCAGCGCAGCCAGCGGGGCAGCAAGCAGGACGAATGGGATGAGGCGCAAGGCAGGTCTCCGCAGTGATCATGGGTGACCATTGGCGCGCAGTGGCGTATCGCGGGAATATCGGCGTTGATACCGTCCTGATACAGACCTGCCTGATACTGCCTGCATGACGACTCCCGCCCGTGTCATCGTTGTCGATGACGACGCCAGCATCCGTGATGCCATCGCCGATTGCCTGTTGCTGCATGGCTACCAGGTACGGGTGGCAGCGGACGCGACGGCGCTGGACGTGCTGCTGCAGGTCGATCGCCCGGACGTGATCATCCTCGACTGGATGATGCCCGGTGAGGATGGCCTGTCGGTCTGCCGCCGGCTGCAGGCACGGGCCATTCCGATCCTGATGCTGTCGGCGATGGGCAGCGCACCGGACAGGGTGATCGGCCTGGAGATGGGCGCGGACGACTACCTGGCCAAGCCGTTCGACCCGCGCGAGCTGCTGGCGCGGGTACGCGCGCTGCTGCGCCGGCAGGACAAGCTGCGCGCGCAGGTAGCCAGTGAACTGCGCTTTTCTGGTTGGCGGTTGCTGCCGGAACAACGTCGCCTGCTGGCGCCGGATGGGAACGAGCTGGTGCTCAGCCGTGGTGAATTCAGCCTGTTGCTGGCGCTGGCCGAACGCCCCGGGCGGGTACTGGGGCGCGAGCAGCTGCTGCAGCTGAGCCGTGGCGAGCCGAGTGACAGCGTCGACCGCGCGGTCGACCTGGCCATCAGCCGCCTGCGCCGCAAGCTCGGGCAGGCCTCGCCCGGTGCGGAAGCCCTGGTGCAGACATCGCGTGGCGAAGGCTATCGCTTCCACGCCGAGGTACAGGTGCTGTGAACAGCCGGTGGCCGACCGCGCGTTGGATCACGATGCTGGCCCTGGCCAGCCTGCTGCTGGCGACACTGGTCAGCGTGGCCGTGGTTGGCTGGATGCCTCGGCCCGCGCCGCCACCGATGCGGTTGGACCAGGCCGTGCAGGTGCTGCGGGGGGAGCAGGCCGCGGCACCACTGGGCCTGCATCTGGCGACGCAGGATGCGCCACCAAAGGGCAATGCCAGTGACTGGCTCAGCCAGTTGGCGGCGCTGCAGATGGGTTTGCCGGCGAAGGAGGTGCGCCTGGTCTGGAGCGGACAGGGCAAGGCGCCTGATGTGCAGGTCATCGAAGGCGGCGAGGTGCTCGACGGCACGGCGCGGGTCGGTGTACTGAAGGCGCAGGCCGCGCTGCTGACCGCGATGCAATGGCCGCCGTTTGAACTGGGCGTGCGCCAGGCCGATGGCCGCTGGCGGGTGGTCGGCAGCGATCACAGTGATCTGGCAGCTTGGCGGCGACAGGTGATACTGGCGCTGCTGGGCGGTGCCGTGTTGCTGGCGCCGCTGGCGGCGTGGGCATCGATCCGGCTGGGGCGTCCACTACGACGCTTGGCCGATGCCAGTGCACGCGTGGACCTGCAAGCCGACACGCCCCTGCCGGATGATGGCCCGCGCGAGGTACAGATGCTGGCCGCCGCGATCGGCACCGGTCGAGAGCGCCTGCGTGCGCAGGCCCAGGACATGACCCATATGCTGGCTGCAGTGGCGCACGACCTGCGCACACCATTGACCGGCCTGCGACTGCGCGCCGAGTTCGCGCCCACACCACAGGCGGCCCGGATGGTGGCGGACATCGAGCGCATGGACACGATGATCGAGCAGGTGCTCGATTACGCACGCGGTGAACTGCAGCCGTTGCAGATGCGCCCGCTGGATCTGGCCGCGCTGCTGGAGGAGTGCGTGCAGGCAGCGTTGCTGCGCGGTGTCGAGATCTCCATCCAGGGGCCGGACAGTCTGCCCTGGCACGGCGACGCGCTGCTGCTTCGGCGCGCGTTCGACAACCTTATCGACAATGCCGATCGCTATGCCGGGGCGGTGGAACTGCGACTTGCCGTGGTTGAGCGAGGGGTCCAGCTGGAGGTGATGGATCGGGGCCCAGGTATCGCCGAGGGCGACCGAGTACGCCTGCTGCAACCGTTCCAGCGCAGCGAGCGTTCTCGTAGTCGCACCACCGGTGGAGCGGGACTTGGGCTGGCAGTGGCCGCCAATGTGGCGAGGCGGCACGCGGGCGAACTGCAGCTGCTGCACCGGGAGGGCGGCGGGCTGATTGCGTGCCTGCTGCTGGGAAAGTTCACCTGATATCGGCTGTGGTTTACAGGCAGCGGCTGTTCGGCTGTATGATTAGGCGCCTAACCATATCGCGTGCGTGAGATGATCGAAGCCAAGCACCATGCCCTGATCGAGGAAGCGCAGCGACGCGGTCACGCCAACATCGCGCCGCTGCGCCTGTGTTTCCAGCTGCTCTCGCTGTCCTCGTCGATCGATCGCGACTGCGCCGCGCGGCTGGCACCGCATGGGCTCAGCGAGGGTCGCTTCATCGTGCTGTTCCTGTTGCACGGGGCCGGTGGCGCACTGCCGCCGCATGTGCTGGCCGAGCGCGCCGGCGTGACCCGCGCCACCATCAGCGGCCTGCTCGATGGCCTGCAGCGCGAAGGCCTGCTGCAGCGTCGCAACGATGACGGGGATGGCCGCCGCCTGCAGATCGTGCTGACCGCACCGGGAAAGCGTTTGGCCGAATCGCTGTTCGAGCAGCACACGCAATGGATCGGTGGGCTGTTCAACGGCCTGGATGCTGATGAACAGCAGCAGCTGTCACAGCTGCTGCACAAGGTCTGGCAGCACACGGACGCCGGGCGGGAATCCGCAGCATGAGCACGGCCATTCCTGCGGAACGCCGGCAAGCACTCAACACCGGCCGCGTCCCCGCCACCCATCTGGCAGAATGCCTGGCAGTGGATTTTGCCGCGCTGCTGCAGGTGGTGGCGCCTGCGCTTGCACCGGAGGCGCTGCAACGCATGCGGGACGCCTCAGGCAAGGGCATCACGCTGCGCATGGCCCTGGCTGCGCAACTGCTGCGTGAGGCGGGGCAGGGGGCGCCTGCGCTCTGGCAGCATCACAGCTCCGATACAGTGCGCGGCTGGGCCTGCTACCTGATCGGCAGAGATGCCCGCGCAACGCTGGCAGGGAAGCTGCAGCAGATGCGCACACTGGCCGATGACCCCCATTTCGGTGTGCGCGAATGGGCGTGGCTGGCACTACGCACGGACATCGTTGCCGCACCACTGCAGGCGCTGGAGCACCTGCAACCGTGGTCACAGGAAACATCGCCGTACCTGCGCCGCTTCGCCTGCGAAGCACTGCGTCCGCGCGGTGTCTGGGCCACGCACATCGCACTGTTCAAGCAGCACCCGGAACATGCATCCGCGCTGCTGGAAGCACTGGCCGACGATCCGGAACGCTATGTGCAGGATTCGGTCGGAAATTGGCTCAACGATGCCGGCAAGACTCAGCCGCAGTGGCTGCGCCAGCTGTGTACGCGTTGGCAGCATGAGCGCCACAGCGACGCCAACGCCTACATCCGCAAACGCGCGCTGCGCTCGCTCCGGTAGTGCCGGCCGCTGGCCGGCAACCCCCGAACCCTCAAGGAAGAACCACCATGTCGCACACCTTCATCGAGCTCTACACCGCCACCCCTGCCTGGACCACACTTCCGCCCGAGCAGCGGAATGCCTTCTTCGCCCGTATCGGCGCCGGCATGCAGCAGTTCGATCCGGTCCGCATCACGCCGCTGGCGATGGGCCGCGTTGCCTCGGGCGTACCGCACGGCAGCGATGAGCAGTTCTATGCGGTCTGGCGCTGCGCAAGCCGCGAGGAGGTCGATGCGTTGATGGCCGGCATTGCCGCTACCGGCTGGCATGAGTACTTCACCACCACCCAGGCGGTAGGCGCGATGGACAGCATGGCCCAGCACCTTGCCGACCTGGCCGCCTTGTAGCGGGGCGGCAGACGCCGGCAGATCCCGGTGCTGGGCATGGGTGGCACATGCGCCTGTCACCCAGACGCGGTAAACAGGACATTGCCCATTTCCATCCGCAGGAAGGTCGATCATGCAGAGCACGCTCCAGGTCACGCTGTTCGGCCCTCTTGGCGACAGCCCGGCGTTGCAGTTGCCGGGGCTGGAGGGGCCGTCGGTGGCCATCCAGGAATCGGCCCTGCGGCGCTTGGTTTCCGATCTTTACACCGCGCGTTCCCTGCTCAACCCCGAGCAGCTGGACGAGGCCCGGCAGGAACTGGATCGCGTGCTGGAACGCTGGGCCGACATCCATGAGGGCCTGCTGCTGGACGTGGAAGTGCATGGCAAATGAGCGACGTTGCGTGGTTGCCGCCGCGTGGGCAGGGCCGGCGCGCATCTCGCTGAACCGCGTCCCCAGTTGCGGATGAAACATTTTGCACTGCGCAAAAGCTGTGCTATCAATACAACCCATGAACGCAGCCGCCACCCGCTTTTACTGGTATTACTTTCCGAAGCCACTGGCGGAGGAAGGACTGCGCTCACCCTGAAGAAAGCTTCAGACGCATTCCCGAAAGCCGCCAGCGAACCTGGCGGCTTTTTTCATGCCGCCACGCTGGGGACCCCCAACGTTCCGGAGACCTCCCCCAATGCCCCCGCACACCGACGACCTGCGTATCCGCACCATCGAACCGCTGACACCGCCTGCCCAGCTGCTGGCGATGCTGCCGTGTGACGATGAAGCCTCCGACACCGTCAGCGCCTCGCGCGCGGCCCTGCACCAGATCCTGCATGGCCGTGACGACCGCCTGGCAGTGGTGGTTGGCCCATGCTCGATCCACGACCCGAAGGCCGCCATCGAGTACGCCCAGCGCCTGAAGCCGCTGCGTGACGCGCTGGCCGGGGAACTTGAAATCGTGATGCGCGTGTACTTCGAGAAGCCGCGCACCACGGTGGGCTGGAAGGGCCTGATCAACGATCCGGACCTGGACGGCAGCTTCAGGATCGACAAGGGCCTGCGCATCGCCCGTGGCCTGCTGCGCGACATCAACAAGCTCGGCCTGCCGGCCGGCGTCGAGTTCCTCGACGTGATCTCGCCGCAATACATCGCCGATCTGGTGGCCTGGGGCGCCATTGGTGCGCGCACCACCGAAAGCCAGGTGCACCGCGAACTGGCCTCGGGGCTGTCGTGCCCGGTCGGCTTCAAGAACGGCACCGATGGCAACGTGAAGATCGCCGCCGACGCGGTGGGTGCGGCCTCCAATCCGCATCACTTCCTGTCGGTCACCAAGCAGGGCGGCACCGCCATCGTGTCGACCACTGGCAACCCGGATTGCCATGTGATCCTGCGCGGCGGCAAGCAGCCGAACTACGATGCAGGCAGTGTCGCCGAGGCCTGCCAGGCGCTGGCCAAGGCCAAGCTGCCGACTCGTCTGATGATCGACGCCAGCCATGCCAACAGCCTGAAGAATCCGGACAACCAGCCGAAGGTGATCGAGGACATCGCCGTTCAGTTGGAAGACGGTGAACAGCGCATCGTCGGTGTGATGATCGAGAGCCATCTGGTCGGTGGTCGCCAGGAACTGGTGGAAGGCCAACCGCTGGTCTACGGGCAGAGCATCACCGATGGCTGCATCGACTGGGACACCACCGTGACGGTGCTGGAGCGACTGGCCGCGGCCGTGCGCGCCCGTCGCGACGTGAAGGTGTCCGAAGCCGCTTGAGTGCGGCACGTGTGTGGATGGCGGCCAGCGCCTGCGGGGGTGCGGCCGCGATCAGGGCCGGTCGGAGTTGGAGACCGGCCCATCTGCACCGGCGATGCGCCTGGCGCTGCGCATGAGCGACAGCGCCAGGTACATCGCCGGGGTGGTGCGGATTCCGCCGCGCGAACCTCAATGCACTTCGTCGTGATACACGAACTTCGGCATTTCCCAGCGGTAGTGGATCGCCAGCAGGCGCAGCGCGAAGCCGCCGCCGAGGCAGCACAGGATCGCGGTGGCGTCGGCCACGCCCCAGTGCAGCAGCAACAGGTAGGCCGCGCCGGTCAGCAGTGCGATGATCGCGTACAGCTCCTTCTGGAAGATCAGCGGCACCTCGTTGCAGAGGATGTCGCGCAGCACGCCGCCGAACGCGCCGGTCAGCATGCCGGCGATCAGCACGATCGGCATCGCATGGCCGGCTTCGCGCGCAATCGAGCAGCCGATCAGGGTGAAGGCGATCAGGCCCAGGCCATCGAGCACCAGGAAGGTGCGGCGGAAGTGGTGCATCCAGCGCGCCACCCAGGTGGCGATCAGCGCCGCGCACACGGTGAAGCCCAGGTACTCGGGATGCTTCACCCAGCCCAGCGGGTAGTGGCCGAGCAGGATGTCGCGCAGTGAACCACCGCCGAGGGCGGTGACGCAGGCGATCATGACCACGCCGAACAGGTCCATGCGGCGGCGGCCGGCAGAAAGTGCGCCGGTCATGGCTTCGGCGGAAATGGCGATCAGGTAGATGATGGACAGCAACATGGGGCAGGCTCCGGGCGCGGTGGGGCCGGCCATGCGCGGACGCCGCCATTGCCTGCGCAATGACGGAATGACGATGACCGGTGCCGCTCCCGCTGTCCTTTTGCCTGAGAGTTCAGCGGCATGGGCCGCGTGCCCCTTCGGCGGATCGTCCCGGGCATGCCCGGTGACCTCTCTCCAGCTCGGCGAGTCGAATGCATGGTTGGTGGGATTCCAGCCCACCGGCCTGAGCGATCATGGGAGCCTGCGCCTTCGGCGGGCGCCAGCGCGGCGCCTCTCTCCTGCATTCGGGCGCCAGTATATCCGCTGCAGTGCAGCACGGCATAATCCGGGCATGGCCCCGTCCCTCCGCCCGTGGTTCCTGTACCTGCTCGAATGTCGCGATGGCAGCTATTACGCCGGCATCAGCACCGACGTGGACGCGCGTTTCGCCGCCCATCAGGCTGGCAAGGGCGCGCGCTACACCCGGGCCCGGCCGCCGCTGCGGGTGCTGGCCGTGCGCGAGTACCCGGACCGGGCCGCCGCCTCGCGGGCCGAATGGCAGCTCAAGCAGCAGCCGCGCGAACGCAAGCTGGCCTGGCTGCAGGCGGTGGATGCTGGGTCCCTGTAGATCCATGGCATACATGGATGCCTCTGTGCCGCCATGCGATGATCGCCCAGCCCTCAGCGCTGGAGACCCGGATGTCCACCGTCGCCCTGTTGTTCGCTCTCTCCGCGTCAACCAGTCCCGCTGCCGACCCGGCCACCCTCGCGGCCATCGAAGCCACCTGCCATGACTACGTCGACGGCCAGCTGGAGGCCGACCCGCAGCGCGTCGCCCGCTCCCTGCACCCGGACCTGGCCAAGCGCGCGGTCCTCGGCGATACGCCCGACGAGCGGCTGGGCCTGCGCCGCATGTCGAAGGAAGAACTGGTCGCGCTGACGAAGCAGGGCGCGCTGAAAACCCCGAAGGATCAATGGGACCGCCGCTGCACGGTGCTGGACGTGACCGGCAATGCCGCCTCGGTGCGATTGGAAACGCCGTGGTTCGTCGATTACTTCCACATGGGGCGCTTCGACCAGCGCTGGGTCATCGTCAACGCGTTGTGGTACCCGAAACCGAAGGCGAAGTGAGCACGATGCGTGCCGCCGGTAAGGCATGGGTCTCCGTCGTCGTACTGGCCGCCGGCATCGCACTGCTGCCTGGCCTGCTGTACCTGCTCGGGCTTGCCCTGGTGGGCGGTTGGCCGAAGCCAGCAGACCGTGCGCCCAGTGGTGTGGCTGCGTGCAGCAGTGAACCGCGAACAGGATTTCAGCCGATGAATCCCTGGAGTTTCGCCGCGCAGTTCTTCGACGACGACGCGATGAAGAAGAAGGTGCCAGAGGTGGAACGGGAGGCGTTCTGGATTGCCCGCCGCCATCTTTGGCGGCAGCCACGGCACGACATGCTGCGCTGGCATCTGAGCAGCACGGCACTGACGATCTGGATTACCCGCAACTGGAGTGCCGCGCAGATTGCCGACACCGCAAGGAAGGAGGACTTCTGCCGCGCATGGTCGAAACGGCGGGCGCCCGGCGGCCCGATGAAGCGGTAGATCCACGCCATGCATGGATGATGTTGACGGAGTCAGAGCCCTTTCCTGCGGAAAGGGATCGGACCGCGTGGCAGCCGGCCAGCGGCGGGCACTACCGCCTCGGTCGCCGGTCTTCCTGGTCATCGCCGAAGATGATGCGCGCGCTGCGCTGGTAGCTCCAGTACGCCACGGCCCAGTTCAGCAGCACTACGATGCGGTTGCGGAAGCCGATCAGGAAGAACACGTGCGCGGCCAGCCAGAACCACCAGGCCAGCACGCCCGACAGCTGCAGCCGGCCCAAGTGCACGATCGCGGCCATGCGACCGATGGTGGCCAGGTTGCCGTAGTCGGCGTACTTGAACGGGCCGGGCTCGGGCTTGCCGTGCAGGCGTGCGCGGATCACCTCGGCCACGTATTTGCCCATCTGCTTGGCAGCGGGTGCCACGCCGGGTACCGGCTTGCCGTCGGCCTGGCTCAGTGCGGCCAGGTCACCGGCCACGAACAGCTCCGGGTGATCGGGCAGGGTCAGGTCCGGTTGCACCGGCACGCGGCCGGCGCGGTCCAGCGGCACGTCCAGCGTGCGCGCCAGCGGTGAAGCGGCCACGCCGGCGGCCCAGACCACGGTGCGGGCCGGTACGAACTGGTCACCGAGCGTGAAGCCCTGGCTGTCGATGTCGCTCACCGGGGTACCGGTCAGCACTTCCACGCCCAGCTTTTCCAGCTGGCGGCGTGCTTTCAGCGAAAGTACTTCCGGGAACGAGGACAGCACGCGCGGGCCGGCCTCGACCAGCCGCACCTTGGCGCTGGCCGGGTCGATGTGGCGGAATTCGTTGCGCAACGTATGCCGCGCGATCTCGGCCAGGGTGCCGGCCAGTTCAACACCAGTGGGACCGCCACCGACCACCGCGAAGCTCAGCCATGCGGCCTTCTTCGTCGGGTCCGGTTCTGCTTCGGCACGCTCGAACGCCAGCAGCAGCTTGCGGCGCAGCGCGATCGCATCGTCCAGCGTCTTCAGGCCGGGCGCATCATCGGCCCACTGGTCGTTGCCGAAGTAGGCGTGGGTGGCGCCGGTGGCCAGCAGCAGGCTGTCGTAGTCCAGCGTGCTGCCATCGGCCATGCGGATCTGCCGGGCCTGTTTGTCGATGGCGACCACTTCGCCGAGGCGGACTTCCACGTTGCGCTGGTGGCCGAGGATATGGCGCAGTGGTGCAGCGATATCCGGCGCGGACAGGCCGGCGGTGGCCACCTGGTACAGCAGCGGCTGGAACAGATGATGGTTGCGGCGGTCGACCAGGGTGATGCGTATGCGCTCGCGGGCCAGGGCACGGGTGGCCCAGAGACCGGCGAAACCGCCGCCGACAACAACCAGGTGGGGAACGCGCTCGCGACTCATCGACTCACTCCAGTGGGGGCATTGGGGGAAGCGCCTGGAATCTTCGCACGGCGGCCGCCTGTCACGTCAGCGCCCGCGTGGATCGGCGATACTCGGGTTCAGGCAACCGCCCGCGAGGAGTCCATGAGCGAACCGGAAAAGCGCATCGCCCTGTTGATCGACGCCGACAATGCGCCGGCCTCGAAGATCGACGAGGTGTTGGCCGAAGTGGCCCGCTATGGGGTGGCCAACGTGCGCCGCGCCTATGGCAACTGGAAGAGCCCGCGACTGAAGGGGTGGGAAGCGGTGCTGCATGAGTATGCGATCCGTCCCATCCAGCAGTTCGCCTACAGCAAGGGCAAGAATGCCTCGGACATGGCGATGGTGATCGATGCCATGGACCTGCTGTACGCGCGCAACCTGGATGGCTTTGCCATCGTCTCCAGCGATGCGGACTTCACCCCGATGGTGATGCGCCTGTTGACCGATGGCGTGAAGGTGTACGGTTTCGGCGAGAAGAAAACACCCGAGCCGTTCGTCAACGCGTGCTCGAAATTCACCTACCTGGAAGCACTGGGCCAGACCCACGCCAGCGTGCCGGATACCGAACAGGCATCCAGCGAACAGGCCTCGAACGAACCGGTGGCCAACGACGATGCGCGCCCGCGCAAGAGCGGTGCGGAAATGCGCAGCGACACGCGGCTGGTGAAGATGCTGCGCCGCGCGGTGTCCGCGGCCGAGGGCGAGGATGGCTGGTCGCACCTCGGCCCGGTCGGCAGCCAGATCGGCAACCAGGCGTCGTTCGACCCGCGCAACTACGGCTACGGCAAGCTCAGCGATCTGCTGGCGGCGATCGGCCTGTTCGAACTGAAGAAGGATGGCAAGTCGTCCTACGTGCGCGCGCTGCCGAAAAAGAACCGGTAATGCCGGCCGCTGGCCAGCAAGGAACCGGTAGTGCCGGCCGCTGGCCGGCAATCCCCGGATGCCAGATCCCGCATCCGGCATGCACACACCCCGCCCGATCAGGGGTATCGTTGCCGCTCGCATTGCCAGCAAGGAATACCGCATGTTGAAGATCTGGGGCCGTCGCAATTCCAGCAACGTCCGCAAGGTGCTGTGGTGTGCCGAGGAAATCGGCCTGCCGTACGAGTCCATCGAGGTCGGTGGCAGCCACGGCGGCACGCAGACGCCGGAATACCAGGCGATGAATCCCAATGGCCTGGTACCGGTGATCGAAGACCACGGCCTGCCGCTGTGGGAATCGAACGCCATCGTGCGCTACCTGAGTGCGCGCTACGCGCTGGGCACGCTGTACGCCGAAGACCCGATGGAACGCGCCCAGGCCGAGAAGTGGATGGACTGGAGCACCTCGCGCATGGCGCCGCTGTACACCGACCTGATCTGGGGCATCATGCGCACCGCTCCGGCCGACCGCGACGAAGCGCGGATCAATGCCGCCATCGTGCGCGCCGGCGACTACCTGGCGATGGCCGATGCCACCCTGGCCAAGCAGCCGTGGCTGTCCGGCGAGACATTCGCGATGGGTGACATCCCGCTGGGCTCGCTGATCTATGCCTGGTTCGAACTGCCGATCCAGCGTCCGGAACTGCCGCACCTGGCCGACTGGTACGCCCGTCTTCGCGAGCGCCCCGCCTACCAGCGCGGCGTGATGTCGCCGCTGACGTAAGCGAAAGCGTCCGGGGTCAGAGCCCTTTTCTGCGAAAAGGGATCCGACCCCAGGGCATCGGGGTCGGATCCCACCCGACGGGTAGGCTCTGACCCCTCAATAAAGATCCGTCGGATCCACATCCAGCGACCAGCGGACCTTGCGTGCTTCCGGCAGCGCATACAGCTGCGGTACCAGTTGCGAAAGCACCCCGTGCAGCGGTGGCCGCTGCGCGGCAGACAGCAGCAGCTGGGCGCGCTGGTAACCGGCGCGCCGTGGCATCGGCGCCGGCATGGGTCCATAGGCTTCCACCACGTCCTGCTCGCCCAGCAGCTGTCGCGCTGCCAGCAGGAATGCATTGGCATGCTCCACCTGCTGCGCTTCGGCGCGCATCAGCGCCAGATGCGCGAACGGCGGGAATCCTGCGGCCTGGCGCTGGTTCAACTCGGCCTGCGCGAACGGGTGGTAGCCACCGCTGACCAGGGTCTCCAGCAGTGGGTGCCCCGGGTGATGCGTCTGCAGCCAGACTTCGCCCGGGTCGCGCGCGCGTCCGGCGCGACCGGCGACCTGGATCAGCTGCTGCGCCAGTTTCTCGCTGGCGCGGAAGTCGGCCGAGAACAGGCCCTCGTCGATGCCGACCACCACCACCAGGGTCAGCTTGGGCAGGTCGTGGCCCTTGGCCAGGATCTGCGTGCCGACCAGGATGCCGGGCTGGTCGCCCAGTTTCGCCAGCTGTTGTTCCAGTGCATCGCGTCGCGAGGTGGTGCTGCGGTCGATGCGCACCACCGGGAAGTCGGCGAAGGCGGCGGTGAGATGTTCTTCCAGGCGCTCGGTGCCGATGCCCTGCGGTTGCAGCGCCAGACTCCCGCACGCGGGGCATGCCAGCGGCGCCGGTTGCCGCGCACCGCAGTGATGGCACTGCAGGCGACGACCGCCGCCATGCACGGTCATCGGTGCATCGCAGCGGTTGCATGGCGCGGTCCAGCCGCAGTCGTGGCACAGCAGTACCGGCGCATAGCCACGGCGGTTCTTGAACACCAGCACCTGCTGGCCGCGCTGCAGGTGCTCGCCAATGCCGGCCAGCACGTCGGCCGAGAGGCCGTCATGCAATGGTCGCTTGCGCACATCAAGGATGCGCACGCGCGGTGGCCGCGCATCACCGGCACGCTGCTTCAGGCGCAGGTGGGTGTAGCGCCCGGCATAGGCGTTGTGCAGCGTCTCCAGTGAAGGCGTAGCGCTGCCCAGCAGAACCGGAACGCCCAGCGCCTTGCCCCGGACCAGAGCGAAATCGCGTGCGTGGTAGCGGATGCCGTCCTGCTGCTTGTAGCTGCCGTCATGCTCCTCGTCGACGATCAGCAGGCCGGCCTGCGGCAGCGGCGTGAACACCGCCGAGCGGGTGCCGACGATCACCCGTGCCTCGCCGCGCGAAGCCGCCGCCCAGACCCGGGCGCGCTCGTTGTCGTTCAACCCCGAATGCAGTGCATGCACGGCGATGCCGAGGCGGCCGCGGAAGCGTGCCAGGGTCTGCGGGGTGAGGCCGATTTCCGGCACCAGCACCAGCGCCTGCTTGCCTTGGGCCAAGCAGTGGATGATGGCCTGCAGGTAGACCTCGGTCTTGCCGCTGCCGGTTACGCCATCCAGCAGGAACGGTTGGAAGCCCTCGACTGCGTTGATCGCCGCCACGGCCTCTGCCTGCTCCGTGTTGAGGGTGGGGCCAGGCAGTGGCTGCGCGTGCTGCGGAGCGACGCGCAGCGCCACGCGTTCGGCCAGCTCGCGCTTGGCCAGGCTGCGCGCGGCGGTGCGCCAGTCGTCCATGCGTTCGCCCAGCACGTCCTCATCGACGATGGCGTCGGCCAGCAGCTCGGCCAGCTGCCGGGGGCGGCTGCCGGCGCGCAGTTTTTCGCGCTGGGCGCGGCCTTCGGCGGTCAGCTGCCAGCCCCAGTGATGGGTGTCGGGCAGGGCGTCGCCATGGCGCAGCGGGCCCGGCAGGGCGGTGCTCAGCACCTCGCCCAGTGGCGCATGGGTGTAGCGCGCCAGCCACTGCAGGCTGTGCCACAGCTCGCCCTGGAGCAGCGGTTGCGGGTCGCACCAGGCCAAGGCCTGGCGCAGTCCCTGGCCGTCATCGGTCTGGCCGTGCCCCATCACTACGCCGACCAGCTCGCGGTTGCCGAACGGCACCTTCAGGCGGCAGCCGACCGCGACCGTGGGGCCATCGCCCTCTGGTGACAGGTAGTCGAACAGGCGCGGCAGCGGGACGGGCAGGGCGACCTGCAGGGTCGGAATGGGTGAAAGCATCGGGCCAGTGTAACGGGCCATGCGCGCGCGGATGGCAGGGGCCAGAGACTGCCGGGGGGCCCTCGTCGAATCATAAATGTCACCTAAATATCGGTGTCCATTGGAGATTCAGTCTTATCCACATGTTCTGTGGATAACGTTGTGCGTTACCGGTCGACGGGAACGCAGGAGGCCGATGGCGACGAGCTCACGCTTGGGTTGGTCAAAAAATCGCCACACTTCAAAGTCATTCAAAATCAACAACTTGAGTGTGAAACATTGCTGAAACAGAGTGAATTCAGCTGGATGCCGCAGTTTTCCCCGAGGCGGGCGTGGTGCTGTGCACAACCTGCAGCACGAAGTGCCTGCGCGCGCAAGTCCTACGGGTGCCGATGGGCTGCCGCTATCATGCCGGCAGACCTTTGGAGTGACCGATGACGGCTGTGCCCGCCCCTGTTTCCTCGACCGCGGCCGGCGCGCTGTCGGCGTTCCTGCGCGGCGTCGAGCGCCGTGCCCTGGTGGTGGCTGAGCTGCAGTGCGGCGATGCCGCGCGAGCCGAGCAGACCCTGGTGGCGGTGATGCGCGCCTTCGCCGCGGTCGCCAGCGACCTGCCGATGGCGCAGTGGCCGATCCGCTTCTGGACCCTGCTGGGCCAGCGCCAGGCGCTGCGCGAGCCGGTGGGCGGCCAGTGGCTGCCGCCGTTGGCCGCGCTGGGCGAAATGGGGCCGCTGCCGCGCTTGGCACTCCTGCTGCGGGTGGGCGGCAGTCTGGACGAGGGTATCGCCATGCGCGTGCTCGACCAGGACGAAGCGGGCTACCAGCACCTGCTGGCCGATGCCTGCCCCCGTGATGCGCACGGCCAGCCCGATGCGTCGGCATGGCGCCAGCTGGCCGAACAGGTGCAGCTGCGCATCCGCGACCTGCCGGCCAAGCGCCTGCAGCAGCTTCAGCAGCCGGCTGCGCCGGCCGCCAGCAATGAAGCTCCCGCGACCGGCTGGCGCGCACCGCAGCGCGATGATCGTGCGGCCGCCCAGGGCAAGCGGCGGCGTCCCAATGCCAGGCCGCGCTGGCGCGGCCCGGTGATCCTGCTGGTGACGGTCGCGGTGCTGTTGGCCGCGGCACTGGGCTGGCGCTACTGGCAAGGACATTCATCCGGTAGCGACGCTCCACTGCCGGAAGGGGTAGTGGGCGAAGCTGGCCCGGTCACGGTGGAAGCTCTTCCGCCGAGCAAGGTCAATGCCACGCCGGATGCGACCCCGGCCCAAGCCTCCGACGACGCCATGATGCTGGCCGACCGCGACTATCCGCTGGTGGCCGATGCCGATCTGTATGCCTGGACCGCCGCCGGCGGCCCGTTGCCGGTGGACGAATCGCAATCCAGGCCGAGCCGGCCCGAGCCCGCCAGCGCCACGCTGGAAACCGCTGCCGCCGATGAATAAGACCCTGCTCGCCAGCCTGCTGCTGGCCCTGCCGTTGTCGCTGTCCGCCGCGCCGCAGACCTTGAGCGTGCCGCTGCCGCCGCCAGTGCCGGGCAGTTCACCGGCGGCTCCCGCTCCGGCCACCACAAACACGACGCCCGCTGCGTTCACCCAGCTCGACGCCCAGCAGCAGCGTCAGCGCCGTGCCGACTACGCGGCCTGGCGCGCCCTGCCGGAGAGCGAGCGGGAGCGCATCCGGCAGGCTGCGGCGCGGTTCAATGCGCTGCCGGCGGACCAGCAGCAGCGCCTGCGCGAGCAGTTCCAGGCGCAGGACCAGGCCTTCCGCGAGGGCTGGCGGCTGGGCCCGCAGCTGGGACTGGAGTTCCCCAAGCTGCACGGCCTGTTCGGCTTCGTGCCACCGGAACAGCGCGAGGCCGCGCTGGCCGTGCTGCGCCAGCTCAGCCCGGCGCAGCTGGCCCAGCTGACCCTGGTCGCGCAGCGCACGCCACCGCAGGAGCGTGACACGGTGCGAGGCGCGTTCCTCGCCGTGCCCGCCGCCGAGCGCGACGCCTGGCTCAAGCGCCAGGCGGGTCAGTAAACCGGAAGGCGTAGCGTCCAGGGGTAGCGTCGACTGTTGGTCGACTGCTCTTCATACTGATCCGCGAAAAACCTGCGCTGCGCGCGGAAGTCGACTGACAGTCGACTCTACAGGGCGGACGGTTTTCCCGGTAACGCGATCGCAACGCGTGATGCCGGGGCCTGCCGGAACCCAGCATTCACGCCATGTCATGGGAATGCGCGCGCTGCGCGCGTAAGATGACCGGCCGCAACCCGGTGCCTGTGCCCTTCGCGCGCAACCGTAGTTCGCGTCAAGCACCTTATGTCTACTGCAACCTCCACGCCGCGCTTCAGCAAGGAAGTCGGCGCCACCGGTCTGCTCGCCCTGCCGCTTGTGCTCGGGCATGTGTCCACCGGCCTGATCTCCTTCGTCGACAACGTGATTGCCGGCCACCATGCCACCGCGACCCTGGCCGCAGTGACCATCGGCACGGCGCTGCTGTGGCTGCCGATGCTGATCCCGATCGGCACCCTGATCTCGCTCACCGCCTCGGTATCGCAGCTGCACGGCGCCGGCCGCGAGCGCGAAATCGGCCCGCTGTTCCGCCAGGCACTGTGGCTGGCGCTGGGGCTGGGGCTGATCATGTTCACCTTCCTCACGGTGGTGCCGCCGCTGCTGCCATCGTTCGGGATCGCGCCGGACATCGTGCCGGGGGCGACCGCGTTCCTGCACGCGGTGCGCTGGGGCGGGCCCGCACTGACCCTGTACTTCTGCATGCGTTACCTGAGCGAAGGCATGCACTGGACGTTGCCGACCATGCTGCTCGGCTTCGGCGGCCTGCTGGTGCTGGCGCCGATGGGCTACGTGCTGGCCAACGGCAAGCTCGGTTTCCCGGAACTGGGTGCGGAAGGCCTGGGCATCGCTTCGGCGGTGATGATGTGGCTGCAGGCCACGGCGTTTGCCCTCTACCTGTGGCGCACCAAGCGCTTCGCCCACCTGCAGCTGTTCTCGCACTTCGAAGGACCGCGCTGGAAGGCGATCTGGGACCTGCTGCGCACCGGCCTGCCGATCGGCATTACCGTGCTGATGGAAGGCGGCCTGTTCATCGTCACCGCGCTGCTGATCGGCCGCCTGGGTGCGAATGAAGCGGCCGCGCACCAGATCGCGATCAACGTGGCGCAGCTGTGCTTCATGATCCCGATGGGCGTGGCCGAGGCCACCACCGTGCGCGTCGGCCATGCGGTTGGCCGTGGCGATGGCTTCGGCGTACGGCGTGCGGCCTGGGCCGGCTACGCGATCATCATGGGCACGCAGACGCTGTCGGCGGCGGTGCTGCTGTTCGGCCACGATGCCATCGTCGGTGTCTACACCAACGACCTGGCGGTGGCCGGCCTGGCCTCGACCCTGCTGCTGTACGCGGCCACCTTCCAGTTCCCGGATGGCATCCAGGTGCTGTCGGCCGGCGCGCTGCGCGGCCTGAAAGACACCCGCGTGCCGATGTTCATCGCCATGTTCGCTTACTGGGGCCTGGGCATGCCGCTCGGCGCCGGGCTCGGCCTGGGTCTGGGCATGGGCCCGCAGGGCATGTGGATCGGCCTGATCGTTGGCCTGACCGCCGCTGCCATCCTGATGGGCTGGCGCCTGCGCCGCAGCAGCCTGCGCATCGGCCAGTCGATGTTGTCCTGACCTTTGCGCCCGTCATGCCGACCCATGGCGGGCGATCCCCTGACTTGTGTCCGATGCCGCATCACACGGCACCGGCTATGCTGGTACCACGGCAAGAAGCCATCCGGAGCGTTCCATGAATCAACCCGTGCCCCCGCTGCCCCCGGCGCGTCGCAACCCCGTCGCCAGTTTCTTCATCGGGCTGTGGGACGTCATGAACTTCACCCGCCGGTTGATCCTCAACCTGCTGTTCTTCGGCCTGCTGTTCCTGCTGCTGGTGATGTTCGTCATCGCGGCGGGCATGGGCGCCGGTGCCAGCAAGTCGCTGCAGGACCGCACTACCCTGGTGATCGCCCCGGAAGGCCGCCTGGTCGAGCAGTTCAGCGCCGACCCGGTCAGCCGCGCACTGGCCAAGGCGGTGGGCGACAACGGCGCCGAAGAGATCCAGCTGCGCGACCTGCTGCGGGTGATCGAGTCGGCCAAGGAAGACAAGAAGATCGAGCGCGTGGTGCTGGAGCTGGACAAGCTGCAGCCGTCTGGCTTCGCTTCGCTGCGTGAAGTGGCCACCGCGCTGCAGGACCTGCGTGCCTCCGGCAAGCAGCTGGTGGCCTACAGCGAGAGCATGGGCCAGTCGCAGTACCTGCTGGCCGCACAGGCCGACGAGGTCTACCTGGACCCGATGGGGTCGGTGGTGCTCGAGGGCCTGGGCCGCTACCGCCAGTACTTCCGAACCGGCCTGCAGGACAAGCTGGGCGTGGACGTGCACCTGTTCAAGGTGGGCGAATACAAGTCCGCGGCCGAGCCGTACGTGCTCGATGCGGCCTCGCCGGCCTCCAAGGAAGCCGACCTGTTCTGGATGAACGACGTGTGGCAGCGCTATCTGGCGGACATCGCCAAGGCGCGTCGCCTGGACCCGGCACAGCTGGCCGCCGGCATCGACACGCTGCCGGAAGGCATCGCCGCCGCCGGTGGCGACCTGGCCAAGTTCGCCCTGCAGCAGAAGCTGGTGACCGCGCTGAAGACCCGCGAGGAATTCGAGGATCTGATGATCGAGCGCGGCGTGGCCGACGACGATGCCGACGGTGGCTTCCGCAACGTCGACTTCGGCACCTACCTGGGCCAGCTCGATGCGCGCCGCAACCCGGTGGACAACCGTCCGCAGGTAGCGGTGGTTGTGGCCGCCGGCGAAATCAGCGGCGGCGATCTCCCGGCCGGCCGCATCGGTGGCGAATCGACCTCGGCGCTGCTGCGTGCCGCGCGTGACGACGAGAACGTGAAGGCGGTGGTGCTGCGCGTGGATTCGCCAGGCGGTGAAGTGTTCGCCTCCGAGCAGATCCGCCGCGAAGTGGTGGCCCTGCAGGCCGCCGGCAAGCCGGTGGTGGTGTCGATGGGCGACCTGGCCGCCTCCGGTGGCTACTGGATCAGCATGAATGCCGATCGCATCTATGCCGATCCGTCGACCATCACCGGTTCGATCGGCATCTTCGGCATGGTGCCGAACTTCAGCCGCGCGCTGGACAAGATCGGCGTGCACACCGATGGTGTCGGCACCACCCGTTTCGCGGGTGCGTTCGATGTCACCCGCCCGATGGATCCGGCCGTGGGCCAGGTCATCCAGTCGGTGATCAACAAGGGTTACGCCGACTTCACCGGTCGCGTCGCCGACGCCCGCAAGAAGCCGGTCGAGGCCGTCGACGAAGTGGCGCGTGGCCGCGTGTGGAGCGGTGCGCAGGCCAAGGAACGTGGCTTGGTCGATGCCTTCGGTGGCCTGAAGGATGCCGTGGCCGATGCCGCCAGCCGTGCCAAGCTGGGCAAGGCCGATGCCTACCGCGTGCGCTACATCGAGAAGGCGGCGACGCCGTTCGCGCAGTTCGTCAGCGGTTTCGCCGGCAGCCGCGCCGGCGCCTGGATGCTGTCCGACTCGGGCATGGCGCGGATGGTGCTGGCGCGCGCGATGCCGGAAGTGGATACGCAGCTGCGCTTTGTCGAGAACGCGGCGCGCGAGAAGGGCAACGGCACGCCGGTGAAGGCGCTGGCCTACTGCTTCTGCGGGTTCTGATCGGCAGCGGTGACGAATGAAAACGCCCGGCCCTGGCCGGGCGTTTTCGTTGGTGGGGTCGGATCCCTTTGCCCCGCAAAGGGCTCTGACCCCACAGGTCACTGCGTCGCGTCGGCCTCGGCCTTGCGTTCGCGTGCGGCGGCCTCTTCCACGGCCTTCCCTGCGTCCTTCGCACGGTCCAGCGGTTCCTGCATCGCACGCGACATCGCTTTGGGCACCGGTGGCTTCTCCGGGTTCGGCGTCGGCGGCCGCTGGCAGGCCACCAGCAGCACGCCGGCCAGCAGGGACGAGAACAGGGTCAGGATGCGCATGGCGGCTCTCCGCAGTGGGCGTACGTGCAGTGTCGCATCCTCGGCAGAGGGCCGCCGTGAGCGCGTATCCTTGCCGCATCGAAATGCAGCGGGCGCGGCCCCGGAGGAAACATGACCCAGCAACGGTGGCGCCTGGACGGGCAGACCGCCCTGATCACCGGTGCCAGCGCCGGTATCGGCCTGGCCATCGCGCACGAACTGGCCGGCTTCGGCGCGGACCTGATGATCGTCGGGCGCGATATCGACATGCTGGAGACCGCGCGCGACGAGCTGCTGGATGTGTATCCGCAGATGCAGGTGCACGCGCTGGCCGCCGATGTCTCCGACGACGAGGACCGCCGGCAGATCCTGGACTGGGTGGAAGACCACAGTGATGGCCTGCACATCCTGGTCAACAACGCTGGCGGCAACGTCACCAAGGCGGCCACGGAGTATTCAGAGGACGAATGGCGGAAGATCTTCGAGACCAACCTGTTCTCGGCGTTCGAGCTGTCGCGCTACGCGCATCCGCTGCTGGCTCGCCACGCATCGTCGTCGATCGTCAACGTCGGCAGCGTGTCCGGCCTGACCCATGTGCGCAGCGGCGTGGTCTACGGCATGAGCAAGGCCGCGATGCACCAGATGACCCGCAACCTGGCCGTCGAGTGGGCCGAGGATGGCATCCGGGTCAATGCAGTGGCGCCGTGGTACATCCGCACGCGGCGGACCTCCGGTCCGTTGTCGGACCCGGATTACTACGAGGAAGTGATCAACCGCACGCCGATGCGTCGTATCGGCGAGCCGGAGGAAGTGGCCGCCGCGGTGGGCTTCCTGTGCCTGCCGGCAGCCAGCTATGTCACCGGTGAGTGCATCGCGGTGGATGGCGGCTTCCTGCGCTACGGGTTCTGATCTTTCAGGGGGTAGTGCCGGCCGCTGGCCGGCAACTGCAATCATCTGAAGATCCTGTGGTTGCCGGCCAGCGGCCGGCACTACCGGGTGGCGGTCACCCCGGTACCGGGCAGTTGCTGGCCTCCAACACCGCCTGCAGCCGCTCGCGTTCACCGCGCGCGGTATCGCGGTTTTCCGGTGCGGCGAAGCGTTCACGGCCGCGGGCATCGCGGAAGCGCTGCTGCCAGCTGCCGCATCGCTGTGCTTCGGGAAGTTCCTCGCAGCGGTCGCGTACGACTTCGCAGCCGGCCGCGTTCATCGGCGTGACCCCGCCCAGGCCCTGCACCGTCATCGGTTCGCAGCGACCAGGTGATGCCTCGTACTCGTGCAGATAACCACCGCCCTGTCCGTCGGTGCACTGGAAGATCGGGGGAAGCGGCGGCTTCGGTGGACCGTTGCCTGCTTCGGCACGGGCATCGGCATCACGGCGCAGGGTCGCACTGTCGAGAATCTGGTTGGCACCTTCGCGTTCAACCATTCCCGCTTCCATGATGGTGCGTCCTTCGTCCGCGCGTCGTGGTTTCGCTGGGGCCGCAGGGGCAACGGCCGGTCCGGCCGGCACCGGCGCGGGTGTTTCGACGGGGGCGGGTGCAGGTTCCGCAGCCACAGGTGCAGCGGCAGCCGGCTGCGGGTTGGCCGGGCCGGGCACGCGCAGCACCTGCTGCTTGCTGCCGGTGGGGCACGGCGTGCGCTGCAGGGTAGGGACGTCACTACTGCTGGAGGTACAGCGGTAGATCACGCCCTCTTCGGCCAACGCGCTTCCGGGCAGCAGCGCCAGAAGCAACCAGATCAGTCTGTTCATGCTCACAGCGTACAGGCTGCGCTCAACGCTGGCAGTCGCGTGACAGGCGCGCGTCGATGCCACGCTGTTCGTTGTTGATGGCGGTGCGCTCGCTCTGCAATGCGCTGTTGTAGCGACGGTCCAGTTCCCAGCGGCGGTCGCGCAGGCGCGCACAGACCTCCTGTGGCGGCAGCGCGTGGCAGCTGTCGCGCACCAGCACGCTGCCGGCCGGGACCTGCACGCCTACGCCGACGGCGGGCGGCCGGTAACCGGGGCCCTCGCCGACGGGCGGACCGATCGGTGTGCCGATGGCCGGGCGCGGACCCGGGTACGATGGGCCCCGATGCCCGTGTGGCAGCCAGACGCTGGTCCACAACGGCACCCAACGCGGATTGCCCTCGTTGCTGTCGCTGGTATAGCGCTGGCCATCGTCGCGCACGCATTCGTAAAGCGGCTGGGGCGGCTGGATGTAGACGTGGCGGACCTCGCGGTCACGCATCACCGGAGATTCGTCCGGCGGTGCGGGCGGCGCATCGCTGCGCACCACCCGCGGCGCTGGATCGCGCGGGCGCTGCAGGTCGCGGACTTCCTGGCGGCCGCTGTTGCAGGGCCTGTCCTGCAGGGCCACGGCGCCGTTGCTGGCGACGCAGCGGTAGACCCGCACATCCTCGGCCGCCGGTGCCGTCGATGGCAGCAGCAGGCACAGGCCCAAAGCGGTGCGCAGCAGGTTCATGACGGCAGGGTGCGCGATTGTCCGGGGCAGCGCAATCGGCCGCTCAGGAGCGCAGCACGTTGCCGCTGAGCGCGTCGCGGATCGGGGTGGGCTGGGCCAGGCCGCCGGTTTCGCCATCCAGGATGCCATCAAGCAGGCGCAGCAGGCGTGGATCCAGTTCTTCGCGGCGGCGCGCCGGTGGTTCGCCGGCCAGGTTGGCGCTGGTGGAGACCAGCGGGCCTCCCCAGGCACGGCAGAGTTCGGCCACCAGCGGGTGGGCGCTGATGCGCACGGCGATGCCGCTGTGCTCCCCGGTGACCCACGGCTGGGCACGGGGTCCGGCCGGCAGGATCCAGGTGTTGGCGCCGGGCCAGCTGGCCAGCACCGCGCGCTGGCGTGCGTCCGGCAGGGCCTGCAGGCGCACCCAGCCTTCCAGCTGCGCCAGATCGGCCGCGACCAGAATCATGCCTTTTTCGATCGGGCGTTGTTTCAGTCGCAGCACCATGTGCACCGCCGCCTCGTGCGAAGGGTCACAGCCCAGGCCCCAGACCGCTTCGGTCGGGTAGGCGATCACGCCGCCCGCGCGGAGCGTGGCGACAGCAGAGTCCAGGGTGAGTTCTTTCATGGCGGCGACCGGCCCGGCGTGGGCCTTCATTATCCCCCTGCTGCGTGCAGAAGGGGTGGACCCTGGCACCCGGTAGTGCCGGCCGCTGGCCGGCATCTGATGCTTCTGGGGTTGCCGGCCAGCGGCCGGCACTACCCCTCATCCACGTATGGCGTGGAGTTACTTCGCGGCCTTCTTGGCGGCCTTCTTCGCCGGGGCCTTCTTCGCGGCGGCCTTCTTTACTGCTTTCTTTGCAGCGGCCTTCTTGGCAGGCGCTTTCTTTGCAGCGGCCTTCTTCGGCGCGGCTTCCTTCTTCACTGCCGCCTTCTTGGCCGGGGCTTTCTTCGCGGCGGCCTTCTTGGCACCGAAGCCCTTGCGCACCGGCTTGCCGGTTTCTTCCATCAACTGCTGCACTTCAGCCAGGGTCAGCGACGCCGGTTCGCGATCCTTGGGGATCTTGCCGTTCATCCTGCCGTCGCTGATGTACGGGCCGAAGCGGCCGTTCAACACCTGGATGTCGCTGCCCTCGAACTCCTTGATGATCCGGTTGCGCGCGATCTCTTCCTTCTCTTCGATCAGGAACACGGCGCGGGCCAGGTCGATGGTGTACGGGTCGTCCTCCTTCTTCAGCGAGGCATAGGTGCTGCCGCGCTTGGCGAACGGGCCGAAGCGGCCGATGCCGACGCTGACCGGCTCGCCGTTGTCCTCGCCCAGTGCGCGCGGCATCAGGAACAGCTCCAGCGCGTCTTCCAGGGAAATGGTGTGCATCGACTGGCCGGGGCGCAGCGAAGCGAACTTCGGCTTCTCCTCGGCATCCTCGGCGGTGCTGCCGATGGCGGCATAGGGCCCGAAGCGGCCCAGCCGCACGCTGACCGGCTTGCCGGTCTTGGGGTCGGTGCCGAGCTCGCGCGCGCCACTGGCCTCCGCGCGGTCGACCGATTCCTTCTTGTCTTCGACCAGTTCCTTGAACGGTTCCCAGAAGCGCGACATCAACGGGATCCAGTCTTCTTCGCCACGCGAGACGGCATCGAGCTCGTCTTCAAGCTTGGCGGTGAAGTCGTAATCCACGTACTGGGTGAAGTGGCTGGACAGGAACTTGGACACCGCGCGGCCCACATCGGACGGGCGGAAGCTGCGGCCTTCCATTTCCACGTACTTGCGGAACAACAGGGTCTGGATGATCGAGGCGTAGGTCGAGGGACGGCCGATGCCGTACTCTTCCAGCGCCTTCACCAGCGCCGCTTCGGTGTAGCGCGGTGGCGGCTGGGTGAAATGCTGTTCGGCCTGGATGCGTTCCAGCGGCACGCGGTCGCCGGGCTTCATCGCCGGCAGCTTGCGGCCTTCGTCCTCGTCCTCGGCACTCTTGTTGTCCTTGCCTTCCTCGTACACGGCCAAGAAGCCGGGCACGACCACGGTGGTGCCGCTGGCGCGGAACACGTGTTCGCTGCCGGCCGACAGGTCGACGCTGACCGTGTTGAGCGTGGCCGGAATCATCTGGCAGGCCACTGCACGCTTCCAGATCAGCTCGTACAGGCGGCGCTCGTCGTCGGTGAGGAAGCGTGCGACCTGGGCCGGGGTGCGCAGGGCCGAGGTCGGTCGCACCGCTTCGTGCGCTTCCTGGGCGTTCTTCGACTTGGTCTGGTAGGTGTTGGGCTGGTCGGGCAGCGAGGCGATGCCGTAATCACGGGCGATCACGTCGCGGATCTCGGTCAGCGCATCCTGCGACAGGTTCACCGAGTCGGTACGCATGTACGAGATCAGGCCGACGGTGCCTTCGTCGCCAATCGCCACGCCTTCATACAGCTTCTGCGCCACCTGCATGGTCTTGCGGGTGGTGAAGCCGAGCTTGCGCGAGGCTTCCTGCTGCAGGGTGGAGGTGGTGAACGGCGGCGCCGGGCGGCGCTTGCGCTCCTTGCTGGCCACGTCGGTGACGTGCAGCGAGCCCTGCGCGGCCTGCTGGATGCGCATCCGCGCCGCTTCAGCGGTGTCGCCATCGGTGATGGTGAACTGCTCGAACTTCTGCCCGTCCAGCTTGATCAGCTTGGCGTTGAAGTGCTGCGACGGGTGCGCGCACTCGGCGGCGATCGACCAGTACTCGCGGGCGATGAAGGCTTCGATCTCTTCCTCGCGCTCGACGATCATGCGCAGCGCCGGGCTCTGCACGCGGCCGGCGGACAGGCCGCGCTGGACCTTGCGCCACAGCACCGGCGACAGGTTGAAACCGACCAGGTAATCCAGCGCGCGGCGCGCCTGCTGGGCATCGACCAGGTCGCTGGCGATCGCGCGCGGCTGGCTGATGGCTTCCTTGATGGCGCGCGGGGTGATCTCGGTGAACACCACGCGCTGCATCGGCTTGTCCTTGACCAGCCCGCGTTCCTTCAGGATCTCGGCGATATGCCAGCTGATCGCTTCACCCTCGCGATCCGGGTCGGTCGCCAGCAGGATGTCGTCGGCGCCCTTGGCGGCCTTGGCGATCGCGTCGACGTGCTTCTCGTTCTTGTCGATCACGTCGTAGTGCATGGCGAACCCGTTGTCCGGGTCGACCGCGCCTTCCTTCGGAATCAGGTCACGCACATGCCCATACGAGGCCAGGACGGTGTAGTCCTTGCCGAGGTATTTGTTGATCGTCTTGGCCTTGGCCGGCGATTCGACGATGAGCAGGTGCTTGGGCATGGCAGCAGGGTCTGTGGGGCGAACCGTGGGGAAGGGGCCGCTAGGGTGGAGCAAATGGCCGCATTAGTGAAGCGGCCACGCGCAAATCCATAAACTGAACGCCCGGTAATGTGCCGGGCGTTCAGGTTTCACCTTATTAGAGGAATCACGCCCGGCCAGCCCGTGTCAAGCAGCCAGCCGTGAGGATGGCCGTTCAGGAGGCCATCTTGGCGATGAAGCCGACCGCGAACACCAGCAGCGCCAGGCCCACCAGCGACAGTACCGCCGTCAACACCAGTACCAGCACGGTGACGGTGCCCAGCTCGCGGCGCTGCAGGTGGGGCTGGTCGGTGTAGGCCCAGCGGTCGACCACCAGAGTGTCGCAGATCATGTCGTGCAGGCCCTGCTTGCGCTCGGTGAAGGCCGCCATCAGGAAGCCGATGCCGAGGGTGAAGCTGCTCAGCAGCATGGCCCAGTAACGACCGAACGCGCGGGCCTTGGTCAGGCGCTCGCCGTTGCCGCGGACGACCTTGATGCCGACCGCCATCTTGCCCAGCGTGGCGCCGCCCTTCGAGGCATGGAACCAGGTGTAGTACGCCATGCCGATGCAGAGGTTGATCAGGGCACTGGCCAGCTGGGCCACGATCTCGATGGCTGATTCGCCACTGCCCACCGCGCCCATGCTGGCGCCCAGGATCGCACCGAGGATGGCTCCTATCATGCTGCCGGGGATGACCAGCACGAAGTAGTCGATCATGTAGGCCGCCACGCGCTTCCAGAAGCCTGCGTAGACCACTTCACCGCCAACCACAGGCTGTGCGTGGCCACCGCTGCCGACGGCGGCTGGAGCGCTGTATGGCGAGCTGCTGAGCGCGCCGGTGCCGGGCAGCGGTGCGGTGCCGCTGTCGATGGCGGCATAGTCGCTGCGCAGGTCGAACCCGCCGCTGCTGGTGGCAGTGGTGGCATCGGCCAGCGTCTGCAGGCCGAGCTCGTCGACCACCTGGCGCAGTGCAGCCCACTGGGCCATGCCCTCGCGCCAGACCAGGGTGTCCAGGTTCAACTGGCCGCGCTGGAAGCGCTGGCGGATCTCCTGGACCGGCAGCGGGCCCTGGCGTTGCTGTCCTTCGGCGTAGTACCACTCAGTCATTGCATGTTCCCTGTTGAATCATCCTTGGAGGTGCTGGCGTGCGCGTGGCTCAGCCGCGGCACGTCGGCGGCAGGTACTTGTCGTTGCTTTCGCCACTGCATTCCCACCGGCCGCTGTCGCGATCGTATTCCAGCCACAGCAGGTCGCCGTCGATGCCCTTGCCTGGTACCGCCAGCGTTGCTTCGATGCCGCAGTGACCGTTGTTGAAGCGGCCGATGTTCACCGCCGACAGGCCCGCGTTGGCGAAGTCGCCCGGGGCCGGGAAGCCGGCGTCATTGGCACCCGGGCAGCGGCCTTCGTCATCGGCGAAATGCTGCACCTGGTCCTTCAGCGGCTGCAGCGCGGCCACGGCGCCGGCGACTTTGCTGCGCACGGTGTAGTCGTTGTAGGCCGGCAGCGCGATGGCGGCCAGGATGGCCACGATCGGGACCAGTACCAGCAACAGGGCACCACCGATGATGGCGGTCAGCGCACAGCCGGACAGCTTCTTTTTCGGTGCCGGCAGGACGGTGGCCGATGCACTGGCGGCGTAGGGCGTGGACGCCGGCAGTACCGGCGGCTGCGGCGGAGGCGGTGCGACGGGTTCCGGTTCCGGTTCGGGTTCGACCGGCGGTACGGCGGCGTCCAGCGCCGGCACGATCAGGCCGAGTTCGTCCACGACGGTGCGCAACGGCTGCCATTGCGGCAGTCCGTCGCGCCAGACCAGGGTGTCCAGGGTGATCTGGTTCTTGCGGAACAGCTCGACCAATTGTTCCGCCGGCAGCGGACCTTGCTGCCGGTTGCCTTCTGCATGGAACCACTCGCTCACGGGGACGCTCCTGAATGCGCTATGCCCCCAAGTGTACGGTCAGTGCAGGGGTTCTGGCTCGTCCATGAACATCTGCGTCTCCATCCAGGCATAGGCCGCTTCGGAGCCAGGCTGGTTGAACAGCACCATCAGTACGACCCATTTCAGGTCGTCCAGGTCCAGTTCGTCCTGGTCCAGGGCCATCGCCCGGTCCAGCACCAGTTCGCGCTGGTCGGCGTCGAGGATGCCGTGCTGTTCCAGGTACAGCAGGAAGCCGCGGCATTCCACGTCCAGCTTGTCCAGCTCGGGGCCGTGGTAGACGCGCACGGGGCCGTCGACCCGTGCCTGGGCCACGCTCGGCCGCTGCGCGGCCAGGGCGTCGAGCCAGTCGAACGCCTTGTTGATCTCGGTTGGGCTGAAACCGGCCTGGATCAGGCCGTTCTGGAGCGAATCGCGGTCACGGATCAGGTCCGCGTCTTCGCTGAAATAGTGTTCAAACAGGTACAGCAGTACGTCCAGGATGCTCTCTTTCATTGCCCCTCGGCCTGCGTCGCGCGACGCTGTGGAGGTGAAGAAACTAGGGAGTTCGACAGTAGCGGCCGTGTACGCACACCACGATTCCCGCCAGTTCCATGGCCAGCAGCATGGAGGACACCTGGGGCGCCGTCAATCCACAGCGTGTGATCAGTGAATCCATACTGCTTGGGTCGTGGTCCAGGGCCCGCCACAAGCACTGGTAGTCAGGGTCGTCGGCCCAGCGCGCCGGCAGGAGCGCCGGCGGTGCCTGTTCAGTGGGGGTGCCCAGCCGTGATTGCAAGCCCGGCAGCTGCTGGCGAAGGGCGGGGGCCAGCAGTTCCAGCACTTCCTCGGGGCGCTCGACCAGTGCGGCTCCTTCACGGATCAGCCGGTGGCAGCCCGCTGCGCGTGGGTTGAGTACCGAGCCGGGCAGGGCACAGACTTCACGGCCCGCCTCGGCAGCCAGCCGTGCGGTGATCAGGGCGCCGGAGCGTTGCGCGGCCTCGACCACCACCGTCGCCAGCGCCAGCCCGGCCACCAGGCGGTTGCGCGCGGGGAAGTGGCCCGGGCGTGCCGGTGTGCCGGGCAGGTACTCGCTGAGCACCGCGCCCTCGGCGGCGATCCGCCCCTGCAACCGTTGGTGGCTGTTCGGATAGGCCCGATCAGGGCCGGTTCCGATCACCGCCACGGTGCAGCCGCCTGCCTCCAGTGTGGCCAGGTGGGCGGCCGCGTCGATGCCGGCCGCCAGGCCACTGGTTACGGCCAGTCCGGCCTCGACGAAGCAGCCGGCAAAGCGCGTGGCCAGCGCGCGTCCTCCCGGGGTTGGCGAGCGGCTGCCGACCAGCGCCACCGAGGGGCGCCAGGCCAGGCTCGGATCGCCCGCCACGAACAGCGCCAATGGCGGGTTCGGGACGTCCAGCAGGGGCGGCGGAAAGGCCGCATCGGCGAAGGACAGCAGATGGTGGTCGTCGTCTTCCAGCCAGTGCCGCGCCACGGTCCAGGCGCGGGCGTCGGGGTGTTCCAGTGCAGCGCACTGCTCTGGCGTGCAACCGTGCGCGCGCCAGTTCGCGGCGCCCTGCGCGATCGCGGCCTCCGCGCTGCCCGCGGCCCGCAGCAGGGTCCGCCGTGGCGCCAGCGCGCCGCCTGCCATCACCAGGCGCAGCAGCGCCTCATCAGCTTGCTTGGTCATTCCCCCACTATCGAGCGCATGCAACAAAGGCGCCCTAGGGCGCCTTCGCATGTGGTTGTCAGGTTTTGCCGGAGACCGCCCCTGTAGAGTCGACTGTCAGTCGACTACCGCGCGCAGCGCGGGCGCTTTCGGGGGGGGCGGTGAAGAGCAGTCGACTAACAGTCGACTCTACCGCGCATCCGGGTGCAGGGCGTTGTACCCCACGCGCACCGGCTTCACGCCCTGCATCACCAGCGCGTAGCTGACATTGTCGAAGGTGCGGAACACCATGGCATGCGCCGCGTACTCGTCCGGCAGCGAGACCCGGCCGGCGCCGGTGCTGAGCGAATCGTCCGTGCGCGACGAGTTCGGGTACTTCATGCGGTGCGCCACATGGCGGCCCGGGCGCCACAGCGAGAACACGGTTCCATTGTCCACGCCCTGCGTGCGACCAGCCGAGATCGCGATCACGTCGCGGGGGCCGCCGGCGGTGAACATGTCGGTGACGGCCAGCACGCGTACGTCGACGCCCTCGACGCCTGCGGCGGGGACATGGGGCACGAACTGCAGGTCGTACGGCCTGGCCTCGATCGGCACCAGGCGGTCGCCGGCACGCACCTCGCGGCCGCCTTCGTTCTTGTCCAGCACCAGGGTGGACGCCTCGACCTTGCCTCCGGCGACATGGGTGATGGTGCCGGTGGCGACCTGGGCCAGCTCATAGCCGAGCACGCCGCGGCGGTGGTTGGGTGCGCTGTAGGCGCGCCACAGGTTGCCGCTGCCCGGGGTGACGTCGCCGTTGGCGGTCAGGTCCTCGGTCGGCTTGGGCTGGGCGTAGCGCACGGTCGGGCGGACAACCGCCCAGCGCTGGCCTACCTGGGCGTCAGCCAGGCGCACATAGACGGCGTGGCCGCTGGTGGCACGCAGGCGTTCCTCTTCCAGGCCGGCCACGTAGGGCAGCTGCTCGATGCTGTCGACCACGCTCAGCTGCTTCAGGAACGGCTCGACCTGGGCCAGCGGAATGGCGTCGATCGGGGCCTCCTGGCGTGGGCCGGGCCGGGCCGCCACGGTTACCCGGTCCAGGTAGGCCAGGCTCAGGACGTCACCGGGATAGATCAGGTGCGGATTGGCGATCTGCGGATTGGCCTGCCAGATCTCCGGCCACAGCCACGGCTTCTGCAGGAAACGTGCGGCGATATCCCACAACGTATCCCCTTTTCGGACCACATAGGTGTCCGGGTGCCCGCCATTCACTTCCACGGCGGTAGCATAGGCAGCCACGGTCAGCATCGCCGCGGCGACGACCGTACGAAAACGAAGCAACATAGGTGTGAAGCCCTGATTCCCCAACAGGTCCGCGCACTATAGTCCAGAAACCGGGGCGCAAGGCAAGCGTTGGAGCTAGAATCTGCGACGTATGCCGGCGTGCCGGCCCCCTATCCGGAAACAGCCATGGCCCTTCTCCCCATTCTCGAGTTCCCCGATCCGCGCCTGCGTACCAAGGCCGCGTTGATCGAAGCTGCCGAAGTCACCACGCCGGCCTTCCAGGAACTGATCGACAACATGTTCCTGACCATGTACGACGCCCCGGGCATCGGCCTTGCCGCCACCCAGGTGGACGTGCACAAGCGCTTCATGGTCATCGACGTCAGCGAAGAAAAGAATGAACCGCATGTGTTCATCAATCCGGAAATCGTCGCCAAGGACGGGGGCCGGGTGTACCAGGAGGGCTGCCTGTCGGTTCCGGGCATCTTCGCCGACGTGACCCGTGCCGACACCATCACCGTCAAGTACCTGGATCGCAACGGCCAGGAACAGCAGATGGAGGCTGGTGACGTGCTGGCCACCTGCATCCAGCACGAGATGGATCACCTGGACGGCAAGCTGTTCATCGACTATCTGTCGCCGCTCAAGCGCGAGATGGTGCGCAAGAAGCTGGCCAAGCAGCGCAAGCACGTGGCGTGATCGCCAATCCGGGCCACCCTTCGGGTGGCCCGTGCCTGCGCGGCTCGCGCGGGCTCTACGGCGCCGGCCGACGGCGCCGTTTTCTTTCCTGCACGAATCCATCCTGCAAGTGGGGTAGCCATGAGGATTGTCTTTGCCGGTACGCCGGAATTCGCGGTGTCGTCGCTGCGCGCGGCTGCGCGCCACCATGAGGTCGTGGCCGTCTATACCCAGCCTGATCGCCCGGCCGGCCGAGGCCGTGGCCTGGCGCCTTCGCCGGTCAAGCTCGAAGCCGTGGCCCGTGGCATTCCGGTCTACCAGCCGGAGTCGCTGAAGGACGCGGCTGCCCAGCAGCAGTTGCGCGACCTGCAGCCGGACCTGATGGTGGTGGTGGCCTATGGCCTGATCCTGCCCAAGGCGGTACTGGCCATCCCGACCCATGGCTGCTGGAACGTGCATGCCTCGCTGCTGCCGCGCTGGCGCGGCGCTGCGCCGATCCAGCGTGCGATCCAGGCTGGTGACGCGAAGACCGGGGTGTGCCTGATGCAGATGGAGGCTGGCCTGGATACCGGCCCGGTGCTGCTGCACCAGGAGCTGCCGATCGCCGCCACCGATACCGGTGGCCAGCTGCACGACAAGCTGGCCGAGCTTGGTGCCCAGGTGTTGTCCGATGGCCTGGGCCTGCTGCGCGCGGGCATCAAGCCGATCGCGCGACCGCAGCCGGAACAGGGCGTGACGTACGCGCACAAGCTGGACAAGGCCGAAGCCAGGCTGGACTGGGCGCAGGACGCCGACGCGCTGGCGCGTACTGTGCGCGCGTTCAATCCGTGGCCGATCGCCGAGGCAACGCTGGCTGGCGAACGCGTGCGCATCCATGGCGCGGTGGCACTGGAGGCAGGCCACGGCCAGGCACCGGGCACCGTGCTGGCCGCCGGCCGCGACGGCATCGACATTGCCTGTGGCCAGGGCGCGCTGCGCCTGCGCGTGCTGCAGCGTGAAGGCGGCAAGGCGATCACCGCTGCCGATTACCTCAACGCTCGCCGCGACCTGCGCGTGGGGGCATAAGCGGTGTCCAAGCAGAACGATTTCTCCGTCGCCAAGGCGGCACCGGGCGCGGCCACGCGCATGCTGGCCGCACGCGTGCTGGCACAGGTGTTCACCCGTGGCCGTTCGCTGAAGGCCGAACTGGCCTGGGCGCTGCCGAAGCTGGCCGACAGCCGCGACCGCGCGCTGCTGGAAGCCCTGTGTTTCGCTGTGCTGCGCCGTCGCAGCACCTATGATGCGGCCTTGCAGGCCTGGATGCAGAAGCCGCTGTCGGCGCGCGATGCCGACCTGCGCACGCTGCTGATGGTCGGTTTCGCCCAGCTGGACGTGCTCGAACTGCCTGCGCACGCAGCGCTTTCGGCTACGGTCGATGCGGCGCGCGCGCTGGGCCGTGAGCGCCAGGCAGGCCTGGTCAACGCGATCCTGCGCCGCGCCCAGCGCGAGGGGTTCCCCGAGCAGCCTGCGCGCGACGCCTTCCCGGAATGGTTGGCTGATGCGATCGAACGCGACTGGCCGGCGCAGGCCGAAGCGATCTTCAGCGCCAGCCTGCAACCCGCGCCCTTGTGGCTGCGTGCCAACCGCCAGCACGGCGGTCGCGACAAGGCCCTGACGACGCTGGCCGAGGCCGGCATTGCCGCTGAAGCCACTGCACTGTGCGCCGATGCGTTGCGCCTGGCGACCCCCGTTGCCGTGAACCAGCTGCCGGGCTTCGGCGATGGTGCACTGTCGGTGCAGGACCTGTCGGCGCAATGCGCGGCCGATGCGCTGGCACCCGCGACCGGTGCCCGCGTGCTGGATGCCTGCGCGGCACCCGGCGGCAAATCGGCGCATCTGCTGGAGCGTGACCCGAGCCTGCGCCTGCTGGCGCTGGATATCGACGCGCGCCGTCTGGCCCGGGCACGTGACACTTACACCCGCACCGGTGTGGGTGAGCATGCGCAGACCCTGGTCGCCGATGCCAGCGATCCCGGTTCGTGGTGGGACGGCGTGCCGTTCGACGCGATCCTGCTGGATGCGCCATGTTCGGCCACGGGCGTGATCCGCCGCCAGCCGGATGTGATGTTCCACCGTCGCGCCGAGGACGTCGATGCACTGGTGGGCGTGCAGGCGCGCCTGCTGGAAGCCTGCTGGTCGATGCTGCGCCCGGGCGGGGTGCTGCTGTACGCCACCTGCTCGATCCTGCGCGCCGAGAACATCGATCAGGTGCGTGCGTTCCTGAAGTGGCATCCGGACGCGGTGGCGCAGCCGCTGGGCGATGCGTTCGGCGTGGATTGCGAAGGTGTGGCACGCCAGCGACTGCCTGGTGACAACGATGCTGACGGTTTCTTCTACGCGCGTCTGATAAAAGCAGCCTGACCCCCGCTGCCGTTTCGAGTCCCATGCTGAAGACCCACGCGTCGCGCCAGACGTGGTTGTTCGTGGTGGTGGCCCTGCTGGTGCTGGGGGCCGGGCTCGGTCTCCGCGATCCGTGGCCTTCTGACGAACCACGCTTCGCGCTGGTGGCCAGGCAGATGGTCGACAGCGGTTACTGGTTGTTCCCGCATCGCGGTACCGAGCTGTATTCGGACAAGCCGCCGATGCTGATGTGGTGGCAGGCCTCGCTGTATGGCCTGGTTGGCCACTGGCGCGTGGCCTTCCTGCTGCCCTCGCTGCTGGCCGCATTGGGCACGCTGTGGTGCGTGGTCGATCTGGGGCGCCGGCTGTGGACGCGGCAGGTCGGGCTCTGCGCGGGGTGGGCACTGCTGTTCGCGCTGCAGTTCACCTTCCAGGCGAAAAAGGCGCAGATCGATCCGCTGCTGGTGCTGTTCATCACCCTGGCCAACTATGGCCTGCTGCGCCACCTGCTGCTGGGCCCGGCCTGGCGCTGGTGGTGGCTGGGCTGGTTCTTTGCCGGTATCGGGGTGATCACCAAGGGCGTGGGCATGCTGGCGCTGCTGATGATCGTGCCGGCGGCCATCGCTGCAGCCCTGCAGTGGCCCCGTGTTTCCCTGCACGCACGCGATGGCCGCTTCTGGCTGGCACCGCTGGCCTTCCTGCTGGCGATATCGCTGTGGCTGGCGCCGATGCTGCTGGCCGCGCTGGGCACCGGATCGGACGAGTACCGCGGCTACATCAACGACATCCTGGTGCGGCAGACGGCCCGCCGCTACACGCAGTCCTGGGACCATCACCAGCCGTGGTGGTACTTCTTCGGTGTCATGCCAACGATGTGGATACCCGCATTCCTGGCGCTGCCATGGGCGATCCCGGCGTGGCGGCGGCGCCTGTGCCGCCGCGATCCACGCTACCTGCTGCCGCTGGCGTGGTGGTTGCTGGTCGTGCTGTTCTTCTCGATTCCCCAGGGCAAGCGTGATGTCTACATCCTGCCGGCGCTGCCGATGTTCTGCCTGGCGCTGGCGCCGCTGCTGCCCGGGCTGCTGAAGCGGCGCGATGTGCAGCGCGTGCTGGGAGGGTTTGCCGCGTTGCTGGCACTGGGCTTGAGCCTGGTCGGGGCGCTCGCGTTGCTGGGTGATCCGCGCTTCGAGGTGAACCTTGCCCATGGACGCGGATTGCCGCCGGGCGCGACCGATGCACTGGCGTGGACGATCCTGGCGATGGGGCTCTGGGGGGGCTTGAGCCTGGTGGTGACCGGCTGGCGTCGAAGCCATCTGGCGCTGCTATCGACCCTGGCCGTGGCCTGGGTGCTTTACGGCCTGTTCGGCTACCCGTTGCTGAATGATTCAAGCTCTGCGCGTGGTCTGATGCGTGACGTCGGCGCGCGTCTCGGGCCCGGCGCGGAACTGGGGCTGGTGGCCTGGAAGGAACAGAATCTGCTGATGGCGGACCGCCGCGCGGCGACCTTTGGATTCGAGAACCGCTGGCATGAACAGCTGCAGGCGGCCGTGCGCTGGCAGCGCTTGTCCCCCCGGCATCGCTGGTTGCTGGTGAATGACGATGCCATGCAGGGGTGCATTGATCGTTCGCAGGCGCAGATGGCCGGCATATCCAACCGCCGTCGCTGGTGGCTGGTTCCCGCCGGGGCGGTGTCCGGGGCCTGCGTGCCTGACCTGAAGGAGCTCGAGCGCGAGTACCGGCTGCAGGGGCCACCGGATGCGGACTGAACGAATGAGCGACGGACATGGCCAGTCTGCGTCAACCAGCGGCCTGCTCTGTCCTAGAATGAGGGCCGCTCCCGGCACCGTGCCGGTCTATCGCCATCGACCTGCCGACCGCACCACGTGACTCCGCTTTCCTTGCCTACTTCCCGCACGACGGGCTTCCTGGCCGGCGCCTACGCCGTGGTGCTGGGGGCGTTGCCGACGCTGCTGATGATCACCATGGAGGGCGGCAGCGCGGGGTTCTACCTGGCGATCCTGCTGTCGATCGTCCTGCTGCTGGTGCCCTCGGCCGCTCCGCGCCTGCTGCCCGGTTCCGCCCGGCGCTATGCGTGGATGGGCATCGGCATGGGCGTGATGCTGGTCGGCGTGCTGATCAGCCTGGGCGTGCATGGCATCTGGAAGGGATCGGAGGTCGAAAAGGCCGCACGCCTGTTGTCGATGCTGCTGATCCTGTTCGCCGCGCTGCGGGTGCCGCGCAGGATCCTTGCGCGGGCGATGCTGGGCACCCTTCCTGCGGTGTGGTCGGCAGCAGCCATCATTGGCTGGTTGGCGCTGGAGACCGGCGTGCGGCCTGCCACCCAGCAGTTCAATGCGGTGACCTACGGCGACCTGACCCTGTTGTTCGGTGTGCTGAGCCTGATGTCGCTGGGCCTGCCGGTGACCCGTTTCACCCGCATCGAAGCCACGCTGAAGCTGCTGACCGGCATCCTTGGCCTGGTCGCATTCCTGTGGACGCAGACCCGCGGTGGCCTGCTGGCGATTCCCTGCTTCCTGCTGATCGGCCTGCTGGTGATGGGGCGCCGGCTTGGCCGGATGAAGATCCTGCTGGGCCTGGTACTCGCGGCCGGCGTCGGCATCGTCGCCACCCATGATGGTGCGTTGCGCGATCGCATCGATGCGGGCGTGAGCGAGTATGGCGATTGCAGTGCCGACCACCTGGCAGATACCTCGGTCTGCATCCGCCTTCAGTTGTGGACCGCGGCTGGCTACATGATCCGCGAGCAGCCGGTGTTCGGTGTCGGTGGTGGCGACCGCTTCCGCCAGGAGCTGGAACGACTTGCCGGACAGGGAAAGGTGTCGGCGATGGTCGCGCGTGATTTCGGCGAGACCCACAACGACCTGCTGTATTTCCTGGCCACCTACGGCGTGCTGGGGGGGCTTGGCCTGGTGCTGGTGTACGTGGCCCCGGCGCTGGTGTTCGTGCCACGCCTGTGGCGTGGCGACGAACGGTCGCGGTTGCATGCCGCGGCAGGGTTGAGCATCTGCGTGGCATTCGCCGTCTTCGGGGTTACCGAAATGATGCTGCGTGACATGCGGACCGCCTCGTTCTATGCCGCCTGGGTTGCCCTGCTGCTGGCCCTGTCCGAGCCGCGCCGGTCAGATCAGGCTGAGGCCAGCACCGCTTCGTAGCTGGCCAGGGTCGCCCCGGCGAAGGTCTGCAGGCCGAACTCACGCTCTGCATGGCGGCGGGCGGCCATGCCCATCGCCGGCAGCGCCTGGCGTTGTTCATACATCGCCTGCACCTGTGCGGCGATGGCGGCCACGTTGCGGGTGGGCACGACCCAGCCGTCGACTCCCTGCTCGATGTTTTCCGGCAGCCCCGCGTAGTCGCTGACCAGCATCGGCCTGGCGCTGGCCATCATTTCGCGGCAGGCGAAGGAAATTGTCTCGATGTCGTTGGACAGCACGAAGCCGACGTCGCCGGCGGCGATCAGTGGGCGCGTATCGGCCAGCAGTCCGGTGAAGTGGACCTGCGTGGCGACATCGCCGAGGGCCTGCACCTGCGCGCGTTGCTGCGCGTTGGGCAGGTGACCCGCGACCGCCATGTGTACGCGCGGCCGGATCGCGTCGGGGAGCAGGGCAATGGCCTGCGCAAGGTCGATCCAGCCCTTGTAGTCATCGGTGCCGGCGTTGCTGACCAGCAGCAGCGCATCCGGGTCCTGCGTCCATTGCTGCCGCATTGCCTGGCCGGCGTCGGCCGGCAGCGGCGCGAAGCGGTCCAGGTCGACGCCGTTGCGGACCACATCGATCGGGCAGCGCCGGTACGGGCCCTGCTCCAGCAGGCGCCCGGTGTGTGCCGAAACCGCAATCACGCGGTCGGTGGCCCAGCGGGCCCTGAAGGCATTGCCAAGCGTACGGGTGGGCTTGCTGTTGTGCTTGGTCAGGATGATCGGCGGGCGGCGCATGCCGAGCAGTCCCTGCATCACGAAGCGGTGATCACGCGCACCGTTGACGTGGACCAGGTCGATGCCCTCGTCCCGCACCAGCAGGCGCAGCGCATGCTGTTCGGCCAGTTGTCGTGGCAAGGTCGGCAGGCCGCTGCCAAAGGCCATCGGCAGCGGGGTGGCGATTCCTTCCTCGGCCACCGTGCGCAGCAGGCGGCTGTCGGCGGGGGCTGCGACATGGACCGTGTGCTGGCCATGCAGGGCGCGCGCCAGGGACACGATGTACGTGGTGTGGCCGCCACCGTCGCCATAGTGGAAGTTGGTGTACAGGATTTTCATGGGGGATCTTCAGGCAACGCGCGGCAAGTGTGACACAGCCGGCTCAGGGCCGTTCCTCAGGGGCTGGAGGATCGGCCACCGCCTGGCCGTTGCCCAGCATCCACAGCATGATGGTCTTCTGCCGTACGTAGTTGGCACGCACATAGGCATAGACCAGGCCGTGCCAGCCGTCGCGGAAGCCGCCGCGGAACAGGAAGCCACGCCAGAACCGCCAGGCCGGCGCCAGCACCAGCTTGCCCAGCGTGGCGCGCTTGCCACGCGCGAACTCGTGCTCGGCCATCATCCGCGCATACTTCTCGGTCTTGGCCAGCTGCTGCTGCAACGATCGATAGGGATAGTGGATGAGATCGCCGCGCAGGGTGCCGACGCTGCCATCGACGCTGGCCGCCTCGTGGATCTCGCGCTTGCCGCGCCAGCCGCCCTGGCGGCGGTCGAACAGGCGCATCACCCGGTCCGGGTAGGCATTGCCGTGGCGCAGGAACCTGCCAAAGTATTCGGACAGGCGGGCGAAGCGGTAGCCGGCGTGGCCGGCGAAGCCGCCGTCACGGGCCTGTTCAATGGCCGCACGCAGCTCGGGGCTGATGCGCTCGTCGGCATCCAGGCACAGTACCCAGTCGTGGCTGGCCTGCTCGACGCAGAACGCCTTCTGGCTGCGGAAGCCCTCGAACCGACGCTGCAGCACGCGGGCACCGGCAGCCTCGGCGATGGCCACGGTCGCATCGGTGGACTGCGAGTCCACCACCACGATCTCATCGCAGAAGGCCAGCGAGGCCAGGCAGTCGCCGATGCGCCCGGCCTCGTTGAACGCGATAATGCACGCCGAGATGCGAGGCCGTTCGATGGGAGCGGTCGTGGAGGACATGATGGCCGGGTACCTGTTGTTTGCGACGGAGCGCTATGCGCTGCCTATTCTCGCCCCGTTGGCGCAGGCGTTGCACGCGTCCGGGCAGGAGGTTGCAGCCTGGTTCGAAGGCGGCGCGGCCGGCAGCAGCCTGCCGGGGGTGGCCAACGTCGGCCTGAAGCAGGCCCTGGCAATGCGCCCGCGGGCGGTGTTCAGCGCGGCGAACTGGGTGCCGACCTTCCTTTCGGGGGCCAAGGTGCAGCTGTTCCATGGCTTCAATGTGGAAAAGCGCGACAGCGCGCGCGGCCACTTCCGGGTGCGCGGCATGTTCGACCTGTACTGCACGCAGGGGCCGGCTACCACGACACCGTTCCGCGAGATCGCGGCCCAGCAGGGCCACTTCGCGGTGGCCGAGACCGGCTGGCCGAAGCTGGACCCGCTGTTCCGCGATGACGGTGGCGAGAGCGCCGCACTGCGCGCGCCGGCCGGCGATCGCCCGGTGATCCTGTTTGGTTCCACCTTCACCGAGCGGCTGAGTGCGGCACCGCACCTGCATGCGCAGATCGCCGCCGATATCGCTGCCGGTGGACGTTACTGGCTGCTGACCCTGCATCCCAAATGTCCGCCGGAACTGTTCGAGCGCTACCGCGCGCTGGCCGGTGCCAATGCCCGCTTCATCGAGCCGGAGCAGGTGATGGCCGCGCAGCGCGCCGCCGATGTGCTGGTGTCGGACACCTCGTCGATCGTTTCGGAGTTCATCGTCCAGCACAAGCCGGTGGTGACCTTCCGCAACCGCGTGCCGAAGCCGCACATGATTGATTTCGACGACCCGGCACAGCTGCCGGCGATGCTGCAGCGCGCGCTGCATCCGGACGCCGCGCTGCAGGCGGAAATCGTGCGTTACGCCGATGCCATCCATCCGTACCGCGACGGACTGTCCAGCGAGCGGGTAATCGCGGCCACCGAGGATTTCCTGTCCGGTGAAATGGGTGCGCTGCGCCGCAAGCCTCTCGGCAGCTGGGTGCGCGATCTGCAGATCCGAAGGGACCTGGGCTATTGGGGCCCCTCGCAGCGATGATGCCTCGCTGACCCTGCTCGCGGTCGTGCCGGCCGCTGGCCGGCAAACCGGGGGATGTGCAGTTGCCGGCCAGCGGCCGGCACTACCCGATTCAGGCCGGGATCCGACCCCGCATCACCAGCGCAGTTTGCGCCGCGCCAGCGCGGCCGCCAGTTGATCCATCGCCTGCTGTGCCTGTGCCTGCGGCAGATGGTGCAGGGTGAGTGCCACGTCGCCATGCGCACCGGCGGTGTCCAGTTGCAGGCTGCTGGTGCCCAGCACCTTGTCCAGCGGTGAACGCTGCAGGCGCAGGCCCTGCACCTTGTCCAGCTCGGCCCAGCGCCACCAGCGTTTCCACCAGCCGCCGCGCACGGCCACATAGTGCTCGTCCAGATACCAGCCCATGCGTGCCATCTGCCGGTGTGCGACCAACAACGCCACCGGCAGCCAGGCCAGCACGACCAGGCCCCACGGACCCCAGCGCCAGTACGCGGCGGCGGCCAGCAGCGGCACCAGCAGCAGCGCGCCCAGGCACAGCCGCCACCAGCCACGCTGCGGGATGGACTGCCATTGCGCCGGTGGCCAGTGCAGCTGGGGGAGCAGGTGCTGCACCAGTTGCGTGCAATGCTCGCGGGTTGCCAGCGGCGCCAGTTCGCGCAGGGCGCGGTCCTCATCACGCGAAGGGCCACCGGCGGCACTGTCGATGCGCAGCTGGCGCAGCCCGAACCAGCGCTGCAGGGTGCCTTCGCGCAGCGTCCAGGCCTGGATGCGGCGACGTGCCACGCTGCTGCGGGTGCGGCTGAGCATCCCGGCCGACACCGTCAGGCGGCGGTCCTGCTCGACGAGGGTGAAGCCGTGGTAACGCAACAGGGTCAGCACCACTGACAGCACGCGCAGCGCCAGCCAGCCCAGCAGCAGGGCCGCCGCCGCCAGCAGCAACGCGCCGGTCACGCCGGGATGCAGGTGGCTGGCATAGCCGAAGGCCTCGCGGCCGCCGCGCTGGATGGCGTCGTCCATCACCGGCCGCGGCACGGTCTGGAACAGGACGCCGAACGCGGCCACTGCCAGTGCCCAGCCGCGGTTGGAGAGCAGTCCCATGCGCACCACGTCCCAGCTGGACAGTCGCAGCAGTACGCGTTCGCTGTCGACGTCGGCAATGGGCGGTGCATCGACGGCGTCGTTGGCCTGCGGCGCCTGCCCGCGCTGGCGGACCAGCCGTTCCAGCGCCAGTGCCTGGTCCAGCTTCAGTACCCGCATCTCCGCTTCAGGGCGCACACCGCCGGCCGATTCCAGGCGCAGCTCGGCCACCCCGAACAGGCGGTGCAGCGGGTTCTGCCGCACTTCCACGTTGTGGATGCGGGCGAACGGGATCTCGCGGCGGTTGCGCGCCAACAGGCCACTGCGCACGGTGATCGCATCGCTGCCGATGCGGTAGCGGTAGCTGAGGTACTGCATCACCGACACCAGGACCAGGGCGGCAATTGCCGTCAGCGGAATCAGCTGCGCCCACATCGGATCGCGGTCGCCGCGCTGGCCGAACACCAGCAGCGCGACCAGTGGCAGGAAGTAGTGGCGCAGCTGCATCAGCAGCACGAACAGCCACGACCACGGGTGCAGGCGGTGGTCCTCGGTACCGGTGGGCGGCGGTGCAGGCAGGGGCGGCGGCAGGCTCACAGGGCGTCGGCGTCCTGGTCGAGCTGGTGGGACAGGGTGTCGCGCAGGCGCTCGGCATCCGCCTCGTCCAGGCCGCTCACGGTCACCGCGCTCATGCGGGTGCCGGCGGTGTGCACGATCAGCGTGGCCAGGCCGGCACGGCGCTCCAGCGGGCCCCGGCGCAGATCGAGATGCTGCACTCGCGAAAGCGGGATGCGCGTCTCCAGCTGCCACATGAGGTCGCGGCGCAGGCCCAGGCCCTGTGCGTCCAGCCGCCAACGGGTGCGGACCAGGCGTCGACGGCCCAGCCACGCACCAAAAGCCACACCCATCAGCAGCCCGGCTGCAGCGGTCCACAGGCCACCGGGCAGATCGAAGAACCACGCCGCCGCCGCCAGTGGCAGGCCCGGGACGAACAGGCCGCCAAAGGCACCTTCCAGTGCGGCCAGGCGGGCTGCGCGTTGCGGCAGTGACTGCCAGTCGGTGGCGGGTGGTGCAGGAATCGTGGCGTCGGTCACGCGGGCTCCGTCAGGCAGCAGGGCGGGCGGTAGCGGCCGTGGCCGCACCGCGCAGACGGTAGCAGGTCGGCTGCGTTACTGGGCAGCCTGGATCAGCGCATCGACATCCAGCAGGTGGCCGGCACGGTCGGCCTTGGTGCGCAGGTAGTTCTCGTTCTCGGCAGTGATCTCGCCGGTGACCGGAATGCAGTCCAGCACTTCGATGCCGGCATTGCGCAGGCGCTGTGCCTTGGTCGGGTTGTTGCTGAGCAGGGCCACGCGCGAAATGCCCAGGCCATGCAGCATCGCCACTGCACTGCCGTAGCGGCGCTCGTCGGCACCGAAGCCCAGCTGTGCATCGGCATCGATGGTGTCCAGGCCGTCGTGCTGGTAGCCATAGGCGCGCATCTTGGCGGCGATGCCGGTGCCGCGGCCTTCCTGGTCCAGGTACAGCAGCACGCCACCACCCAGGTCCTTCAGCTTGCGCAGGCCACGCCGCAGCTGGTCGCCGCAGTCGCACTTGAGTGAACCGAACAGATCGCCGGTCAGGCACGAAGAATGCACGCGTACCGGCACCACTGCCGACAGGTCCGGCTCGCCGACGATGATCGCGACCTGGTCGCGCTGCGCCACGCCGCCGCGGAAGACTGCAAAGGTGGTCATGCCGACGTCGCGCAGCGGAACCGGCGAACGCGCCACCAGTTCGTAGTCGTGGGCCGCATGTGCTGCGCCTTCGGCCAGGTCGCACAGGGCCACCTCGGCCGCACCGTCGAAAGTGTGGTCATCGACGTCCAGGCGCACCGCGACCATCGCTGGCAGCAGCAGACCCAGGCGGGCAAGCTCCACCGCGCCGGCATCGAAGGCGTCGCCGGCGCTCCAGCTTTCGGGCATCGGCCCGGGTTCGCGCAGGTAGCCCAGCGAGGGCAGGGCCTCGAAGGCCACGCCGCTCAGCGGCAGGCGCGCGCCCTGTGGTGCCTCCACGCCGAGCACGCGGGCGCGGGTGGCGGTCAGGAACAGGTAATGGCGCTCGCGGGCGGCAGCGGCGAAGGCGGCGAAGCTGCTGGTCGTGGCGCTGTCCAGCGCGATCACCGCCAGGCGCTGGCCCTGGCCATCGTGGAGCAGCACCGGACGACCGGCGCGCAGTTCGGCCACCGCGCGTTCGCAGCGGATCGCGGCCGGATCGCCGAACAGGGAAGAAGCAGCAGGCATGGCAGGACCGGGGGAGGCGGACATCGCAGTCTCTATGGGGGCGCCGGCGTCGTATTCAACGTGGTGCGGCCAGTGGTCGCAGGCGGCCGTCAGTGGGGGTGTTCCTCAGTTGCGTACGGGTCTTCCTCGCTACTGCCCGGTGGCCGCAGCGTATAGCGCTTGTAGGTCCACTGGTACTGCGCCGGGTCGCGGCGGGCGATGCGTTCGATGCCGGCGTTGAGGGCGGTGGCCGCCACCAGCGGGTCCGGATCGGCCACGGCCGGGTCGGTCGGCTCGATGTGCAGGGCGAACTCCATGTCCGGCCCGATGCGTTCGCACCAGCCATAGAGCACGGTGGCACCCGTGCGTTCGGCCAGCCGGTTGACCAGGGTCATGGTCAGCGCCTGCACGCCGAAGAACGGCACGAACACGCCATCGCCGGCCTTGGGCTGCTGGTCGGGCAGGATGCCGGTGGCACCGCCGTCCTTGAGCACCTTGAACAGCTGGCGCACGGCCGGCCCTTCGGCGCGCACCTGCTGTACGTTCTGGCCGCCGCGCACCAGCTGCAGGAAGGCATCGCTGGCCTCGTCCTCCGGCGGCTTGTAGACGATGGCGATCTGCCCGCGCGAGGCCAGCCACTGGTTCAGCAGCTCCCAGTTGCCGAAGTGCGGCGCGGCCACGATCACGCCCTTGCCGCTGGCCAAGGCGGCGTCGTACAGGGCCTCGCCATGGCGCTGCTTCAGGTGCAGGCGCAGGTTGTCGGCCGGCGCCTGGCTCCACAGCCGCAGGGTTTCGATGGCCTGCAGCGCGGTGGAGCGCAGCAGATCACGGTGCAGGCGGTCGCGCGCGGCGCCATCCAGCTCCGGGTAGGCCAGTTCCAGGTTGCGCCGGGTGACGCGGCTCTCACGGGCATCGAGGGCGATCCACGCCCACGCCAGGGCGCGCGCGAACGCCCGCAGCAGCGGCCAGGGCAGGCGGGCGAACAGGGTGGTGGCGCGGTAGACCAGCCGGGCTTTGCGTTGCGGATTCATCGGCGCCAGTTTAGCCAAGGGCGCTGCTATCGTGGCTGGCCCTGTTCATTGGAAGCCCACGATGCTCGTCCTGATCCAGCGTGTCAGCCAGGCCGCCGTCCATGTCGACGATGAGGCCGTGGGGCAGATCGGCCCTGGCCTGTTGGCCCTGGTCGGCATGGAGCCGGGCGATACCGAGGCCCAGTTGCGGCGGATGGCCGAGCGCCTGCTGGGCTACCGGGTATTCGCCGACGAGGCCGGGAAGATGAACCGCTCGCTGCGCGATACGGGCGGCGGCCTGCTGCTGGTCAGCCAGTTCACCCTGGCCGCCGACACCCGTTCGGGCATGCGGCCGAGCTTCACCACGGCCGCGCCGCCGGAAGAGGCTGAACGCGGGTTCAATCGATTTGTCGAGATCTGTCGTGAAAATCACGCGCCAGGGGTGGAAACGGGCCGATTTGGTGCCCATATGGTCGTCAGCCTGGTCAATGACGGTCCCGTGACCTTCCTTCTCCGGCCCTGAGCCTGCGGGACCACCGCCCGGCAGGCAGGGCCCCGGGCTGGTATAATGCTACGTTCCCTATTTCTCCCTGCCGGTGGCGCGAGCACTACATGGCCAACGAACGTCCTGCCCAATCCGAAATCAAGCAACTGATCAGCAAGGGCCTGGAACAGGGCTACCTGACCTACGCCGAAGTCAATGACCATCTGCCGGACGACATGGTCGACCCGGAACAGATCGAAGACATCATCGGCATGATCAACGGCATGGGCATCGATGTCCATGAAGTTGCGCCGGATGTGGAAACCCTGCTTCTCAACGATGGCAACACCGGCAACCGCGAAGTCGATGACACCGCGGCTGAAGAAGCTGCCGCTGCGCTGAGCGCGCTCGACACCGAAGGTGGCCGTACCACCGACCCGGTGCGCATGTACATGCGCGAAATGGGCACCGTCGAGCTGCTGACCCGCGAAGGCGAAATCGCTATCGCCAAGCGCATCGAGGAAGGCCTTTCGCAGGTCCAGGCGGCCCTGGGCCAGTTCCCGGTTTCGGTCGAGTCGCTGCTGAACGACTACGAAGCCCACAAGGAAGGCAAGAAGCGCCTGGCCGAAGTGATCGTCGGCTTCAACGACCTGGTCGACGAAGAGCCGGCGCCGCCGGCGGTCGCTGCCGATGACAGCGCCGATGCGGACGCCGAAGGCGACGAGGACGAGGACGACGATGTCGACGGTGGCGATGAAGAAGCCGCACCGACCGGTCCGGATCCGGAGGAAGTCGCCGCGCGCATGCAGGCGCTGAGCGATGCCTTCAACGCCTTCAAGAAGGCCGCGACCAAGGGCGACAAGAAGAACCTGCCGCGCCTGCGCGAAGAAATGTCGGCGGTGTTCGTCACCCTGAAGCTGCCGCTGCCGCTGACCGACGTGCTGACCAAGCAGCTGCGCGACACCATGGCATCGATCAAGGCCCATGAGCGTCGCGTGCTGAACCTGGCCACCGTCACCGCCCGCATGCCGCGCAAGGACTTCATCCGTTCCTGGGAAGGCAACCAGACCAACCTGGAGTGGGTGGAAGACGCACTGAAGCGCAAGCAGAAGTGGTCCTCGGCGCTGCGCGAAGTGAAGGACCAGATCATTGCCGAACAGCAGGCGACGATCGACATCGAGACGCTGACCCAGCTGGACCTGGAAGAGCTGAAGGAAATCAGCCGTGCCATGGCCTACGGTGAAGCCAAGGCGCGCAAGGCCAAGAAGGAAATGGTCGAGGCCAACCTGCGCCTGGTGATCTCGATCGCCAAGAAGTACACCAACCGTGGCCTGCAGTTCCTCGACCTGATCCAGGAAGGCAACATCGGCCTGATGAAGGCCGTGGACAAGTTCGAATACCGCCGCGGTTACAAGTTCTCGACCTATGCCACCTGGTGGATCCGCCAGGCGATCACCCGCTCGATCGCCGACCAGGCGCGCACCATCCGTATTCCGGTGCACATGATCGAGACGATCAACAAGTTGAACCGCATTTCCCGCCAGATGCTCCAGCAGTACGGCCGCGAGGCTACGCCGGAGGAGCTGGCCAAGGAAATGGACATGCCGGAAGACAAGATCCGCAAGGTGATGAAGATCGCCAAGGAGCCGATCTCGATGGAAACCCCGATCGGCGACGACGAGGATTCCCATCTGGGCGACTTCATCGAGGACACCAACGTGGAGTCCCCGATCGAGAACACCACCAACATCAATCTGTCTGAAACCGTGCGCGACGTGCTGGCCGGCCTCACCCCGAGGGAAGCCAAGGTGCTGCGCATGCGCTTCGGCATCGACATGAACACCGACCACACGCTGGAAGAGGTCGGCAAGCAGTTCGACGTGACCCGCGAGCGCATCCGCCAGATCGAAGCGAAGGCCCTGCGCAAGCTGCGTCACCCGAGCCGCTCGGAGCAGCTGCGCAGCTTCCTGGATATTGATTGATTTCCAGCGGCTGTTGAAGCGTTGAGAGAAACCCCGCCTGGTGCGGGGTTTTTCTTTTTGGGGGGTGTGTGCTTTCTGTAGAGTCGAGCCAGCTGCTGTTTGCGATGACGTATCCAGCAGGTCTTCTCAACGGCTGCGCGTTTGCGCCGCTACTGCATTGGGAAGATGTGATGCGCGACGAGCGCGAGGATTCACTGGGATTTGCCCGAAGAGCGACGCTGGCATTGCTGACGCAGTCTGGTGCTGGATTATTTGCTGGCTTCGGCGGCGGACAACCAGAAGGGGCTGGAAGAGACCAGGAGGACTGTGGCGCTGTTCCACGCGCACCTGCGGCGGCAGGTCTGGTTTGCGGACGTGGCGGAGAAGCGGTTGGGGCATGTGGCTGAGGCTCTTGCTGCTGCCGGGTAGCCGATCGAGCGCGGCCTCCACTACACTGTGACGCTGCGCCGGGCCTATAGCTCAACGGTTAGAGCAGGGGACTCATAATCCCTTGGTTTCAGGTTCGAATCCTGATGGGCCCACCAACCGACCTCGCCTGACCGGTCGCAGGTCTCATCGCTCCCCAGCGCGAACTGCAGCGTCGGTACCATCTGATCCGCACACAGGGATTGACCATGGCCAGCACCGATACCCCGGTGGAAGACTTCACCACCGAAATCGAAGACAGCCGGCACCTGTTTGCATGGTGCCTGGTCCACTATGGACAGGTGCCCGAGGCGCTGGCACTTGAACAGGCACGCCAACGCTATCCCGACCAGAGCCCCGGCCGCGAATACGAACACGCGCTGATCTTCCACGACGAGCCCTGGCATTGGGCGATGCTGCAGGTGGAAGGGGAAGGTTATTGGCACCGGCGCCCGGAACTGGCGCAGCCATCGCTGGACTATGAAGCCGAATCGGACGCACTGTGCCTGGCCCGCGGTGAGCGGGTGCCACTGCTGGATGAGGACGAGTACCTTGGCGCGCTCGCGCATGCGCGCCACATGCGTGCATGGACGCTGGTCCATCAGACAGGTCGTTCGCCGGATGAAGCGCGCCAGGAGGCGCTCGGCCACTACGCGTATCATCCGCGCCATCATCGCGGTCGATTTCAGGTTCATGATCCGCGTGATGGCTGGCGTCATGTGATGAGCGTATTGCATGGCGACGACTACTGGGCGCGACCAGAGTTGCGGGAACCGCCACAGGCCTATTGGAGCGAGTCCCGCGCCTTTGTTTCGGCGCAGGGAAGCCGCTTGCCGGACCCTCCGGGCTGAGGCCTGCTCGGCCGGCGAAGGCGCAGCACCGTCGATCACCGCACTCTGTGCCGAATGACACATGCCCCGCCATTTCTGCTGGCGGGAAGATGGCGGCATCCCGAAGTGGAGTGATCTGATGCCTGGTACGCTCAGTCGTCGCGCCTTCCTGGCCAATGTCGCGGCTGTTCCGGCGGCCACGCTCATGCTTACCGGTGTTGCCACGGCGGCGCAGCCCTCCGTCACCACCGGGAACCTGATCGAAGCGGAGCGCGGCGTGATCCGCTCGGCCATGCAAGGCAGCGGCATCGGTGCCGCTGCCGTCTGCCTGGTCGAAGGCGGGCAGGTGCGCTGGACTGAAGGCTTCGGTCACGTATCAGGCCAGGGTAGCGCGGCCGCGGACGCCAGCACGATGTTCAGCATCCAGTCCACCTCGAAGAATTTCGCGGCGGTGGCGGTGCTGTTGGCCGTGCAGGACGGCATTCTTGATCTGGATGCGCCCATTACCCGCTATCTGCCGTCGTTCACCGTGCGCAGTCGCTTCGAGCATTCCCCGCAGGAGCGCATCACCCTGCGCCTGCTGCTTGCCAACCGCGCGGGATTCACGCACGAGGCGCCGCTGGGCAACAATTACGAACCGGCGTCACCGGGCTTTGATGCGCACGTCCGCAGCATCTCGCAGACATGGCTGCGCTTTCCGGTGGGTACGCGCTATCGCTATTCCAACCTGGGCTTCGACCTTGCCGGTCATGTCCTTGAGCAGGTTGCGGGCATCGGCTATCCGGCATGGCTGCAACGCCGGATCTTCGAGCCGCTGGGAATGCACGACAGTACGGCCGATGCGTCGGTCTACCTGGCAAGCAAGGGTCGGGCACTGGGAACCCAGGAGGGCTATGCGCAGGTGCCGCCAGTGACACCGCTGGTGGTGTCGGGAGGCGTCTGGACCAGTGCCGCCGACATGGCGAAGTATCTTGGCTTCCTTCTCGGCGGCGAAGAATCCGGCGCGCAGCAGTTGCTTGAGCCCCGTCTCTGGGAAGAGATGCATGGTTTCGGCCTGGGCGGTGACTACGGGCTCGGTGTAATGCGCAGCGAACGCCTCTACGGTGGTACACCGGTGCGGCTGCTGCACCATCGCGGCGGAGGCTTCGGATTCGGGTGCGTGTTCACCTACTGCAGGCAGGCCAACGCTGGATTCGCCGCGATGTTCAACCGCGCGACGTCCGCAGGGTACGGCATCGGCGAGCGTCTGCTCGATCAATTGCTGTCGGCGCGTTTCGGGCCCCGTCAGCCGCGTGTGCCGCTATCGTCCCTGGCGCCGATCAGGTTGAACCAGGACCAGATGCAGCGGATGGCGGGAGACTGGATAGGGCGCAGCGGCAAGGCGAAGATCGTGGTTGCCGGAAGCGGTGAACTGCAACTGCATCGTGGGGCGCAAGCTGTGGGCAGACGGTTTGCGGCCATCGACAGCGACCAGCTGTTCACCACGGACACCGATGGAGAGGTTGCGACGTACCGTTACCATGCGGCGACGGAGAGGCTGCCGGCGCACCTGGAATGTACGAACGGCGAGGATGGCCTGGACCAGAACGATCCCATCGATGGGTCCACCGGGCCGCACGCGCCCCATTGGCAACCCTGGCTGGGGCGCTATCGCATCGACCAATGGGGAAAACCGTCGATGTCCGTTGTGCTGGAGCAGCGACAGGGCTGGCTGTACATCGATGGCATCCGCCTGGTCACTGAAGTGGATCCAGGCCTGCTGTTCACCAGCGATGGCGAAGCGGTGGATTTCCGCAGCTCCCAGCCGACATGGCGCAACCTGCGTCTGCAACGCGTCCAGCCCGTGGGCCAGGGATGATGGCGGCATGCCGCGTGCTCACCCGCGCCGCCCACGCCCATCGATGCTGTAGCGCCCCGCCCCGGTGCAGGCCAGCAGCAGGAAGCCACCGGCCAGCCCCAGGTTCTTCAGGAACATGATCTGCTGGGTGGGGTCGGCAACGTTGTGGTGGAAGATGAAGGCGGTGACCAGGCTGAAGCCTGCCAGCACGATCGATACCAGCCGGGTCTGGAAGCCCAGCAGGATGCACAGGCCGCTGCCGATCTCAAAGGCGATGGTAGGCCACAGCAGGATGCCGGGTACCCCCATCGCTTCCATGTAGCCCTGGGTACCGCTGAGGTCGCCGAGCTTGCCGATGCCGGACACCAGGAACAGTGCCATCAGCAGGATGCGCGCAAGCAGGTAGGCGAGCGAATGCGATGAGTTGCTCACGTCGAAGTCCTCGGAGATGGCTGCCGAAGGCGATCGGAGCCCACCGGCAGTGAAGCCCGTGTCTACGTACCGGGCAAGGCGGCTTGACAGCTGGCCGGCCGCAGGACACCTTTCCATCATGATGATCGATATTGAATCGCTCAGCCTTCGGGAGCTGGGCGCCTTGGTGGTTGCCGCTGAACAGCGGAAACAGCTCATTTCCAGCCGCCGTCCGGCCAGCGCGGTGCGGCGGATGTTGAAGGCTGCCGCGGCCGAAGCCGGCTACACCCTCGAAGAACTCTTCGGTGGCGAAGCTTCGGAAACACCTGCGCCCGCCCGCAAACCCACCCGCCGTAAATCCGGCAAAGTCGCGCCCAAGTATCGCGACCCGGAATACAAGCGCCTGACCTGGACCGGTCGCGGGCGCATGCCGCGCTGGCTGGCGTCCAAGGTGTCGATGGGCCATAAGGCCACCGATTTCCTGATTCCTGGCTTGGCCAGGCCGACCGCTGGCAAGACCAGCACCATCGGCAAGCGGACTGTCATCAAGAAGGGATGAGGCTGCAGCACTGCTACCCTGCCCGGGTCTTTCAACCAAGGAGCACCGGATGGCACACGAGGGTGGCATGACGATCACGCCGAAAGTCCTGTACACAGCCGCAGGCGTGGCCGTGCTGGTCAGCCTGTTGGCCTGGGCGGTGGAGTGGAGCGGGATGGCCTATGTCTGCCCATACTGCCGCGTACAACGCACTGTCATCGGTGTGCTGGGCGTGCTGACATTGTTCGCGCGGCCGGGGAGCCTCATCGTGCCCTGGTTGTCGTACACAGCGGGCGGCTTCGCGTTCGTGGTTGCAGCGATGCAGCACTTCAATGGCTGGAAGCGCATTTCCGCCGGTGATTTCAGTTTCAACGCGCAGTGGTACATCGACCCGTGGCTGCTTTCAGGCGGCGCGATGCTGATCCTGGTAGCGCAGCTGATGCTGGTGCAGGCCGCCTGCCGGCGCAGCTTGCGCTGAGTGTTTCCACCCATGGCGTGGAACTACCCGTTCTGGAATACCGCCAACTGTGCAGCAAACGCGCGCTGATAGGCGGGACGCTGCGTCGCCCGTGCCACATAGGCCACCAGCAGCGGGTACTCGTCGAGCAGGCCGCTGCTCTTCAGGCGCAGCAGCACCGAGACCATCATCAGGTCGCCCACGCTGAACCCGCCGTCCAGCCACGCCGCCGCGCCCAACCACGCGGACAGTTGCGAGAGACGCATCCGCACGCGTTCGTCCAGCATCACCAATCGCTGTGCATACCAGGGCTGTTCGCGCTCCAGCACCCAGGCCATCGAGCGCTCGACGATGGGTGGCTCCACCGTATTCAACGCGGCGAACACCCACATGACTGCGCGCATCCGTGCATCCGGACCGACGGGCAGCAGGCCGGCATGCTGTTCGGCCAGGTGCAGGACGATCGCGCCGGATTCGAACAGGACCTGGTCGCCCTCCTGCCAGGTGGGAATCTGTCCGAAGGGATTCCGCGCCAGGTGGGCAGGTTGCTTCATTTCGGCGAAGGTCAGCAGCTGCACGTCATAGGGCACGCCCAGTTCCTCCAGCGCCCAGCGCACGCGCATGTCACGGGCCAGGCCCTGGCCGCGGTCGGGGGAGGTGGCAAAGGCGGTGAGGATGGGGGACATCGCGGCGCTCCTGCAGGCGGGAAGGCCTGTCTCTTCTGTTCCGACGAACGACGAGGACGGAAATCGACATCCCTCGATGCGCTCTTCACCCCGCCTGATGCAGTTTCCGGTACTGGTCCGGCGTGCACTGTGCGTGCCGCTTGAACATCTCTGCGAAGGCGCTGACGCCGGAGTAGCCCAGCTCCTCGGCAATCCGGCTGATCGGTCGGCGTGTGCACAGCGCTTCGGTGGCACGCACGAACTTCACCCGACCGCGCCAGTCACCGAGTGACATGCCCAGCTCGCTGCGTGCCATGCGCTCCAGCTTGCGTACGCTCATATGATGCCGCTGCGCGATATCGGCGACCGACTCGGCTGCGGACAGGTGCTTCTCGATGTACGCCATCACCTGTTTCAGGGCATCGCTGCTGGCGATCGGCAGGAAGCTGGGCAGCACTGCGGCATTGAGGATCTGGTCGATCACCACGGCGGCCATGCGCCGCTGGGCCGGCGTCCGCGGATCGGTCACGCCCTGTCGCGCCAGCTCGTGCAGCAGCTCGCGCAGCAATGGGCTGACTTCCAGCGCACTGCAACGCTCGGGCAGGCGGCGTGACAACGCCGGCGACAGGTAGGCCGAGCGATAGGCCAACCGCGACCGGTTGCGCGAATAGTGGGGCATTCCCGGTGGGATCCAGATCGCGTAATGGGGCGGGGACACCATCCACTCGCCGTCGATCTTCATCTCCATCACCCCTTGTGCGACGAAGTTGAACTGGCCCCAAGGATGGCTGTGCGTGCCCCAGTCGGTGGGCTCCATCGCACCCTGCCGGAAGTAGACCGGACCGGGCAGCTGGCGGAAGGTGGGGATGGGTTCCATCGGTTGCCGCAACCCGGGGTCGGAGTGACGCATCTTCAGGATGTCCTCGATATGCGCCAAGCGTACGCTGGCCATTCCCCCACGTACACCCACGCTCTTGAACTACCTCTTCCCAATCCTTGCCTGCCTGCTGTGGGGCGCGAATACCATCGTGACCAAGCTGGCCTCGGGCGCGGTCGGTCCCATCGATATTGGATTCTTCCGCTGGCTGGTGGCGGCCATTGTCCTGTTGCCCTTCGCGCTGCCGCGGCTGCGCAACAACCTGCAGACCGTGCGTGCCAACCTTGGCCGCTTCCTGCTGCTGGGGTGCCTGGGCGGGGTGATGTACCAGTGCCTTGCGTACTATGCGGCGCACTTCACCTCGGCCACCAACATGGGCGTGATCCAGGCATTGATTCCACTGCTCGCATTGGCGTTGTCACGCGTGTTCATGGGCCATCCGGTGCGCGGTACCTCCATTGCCGGTGCGGTGATTTCCACTGTCGGGGTGGTGGCGGTGGTCTCGCAGGGCGACCTGGCACGATTGGCCGCTCAGGGCGTGAACCGCGGTGATGCGATCATGCTGATCGGTGCGTTGGCCTTTGCCGCCTACAACGTGCTGATGCAGCGCTGGAAGATCCCGCTGACCGTGCTGGAATCGTTGTTCCTGCAGGCCACCGCCGCGTCGCTGATCCTGTTGCCGGCGCAGCTGCTGGTCGGTACCGGGGTGAACAATCTCACCGCGGTCGGCTGCATCGGGTTTGCGGCAGTATGCGCGTCGATCCTGGCCCCACTGACCTGGATGACCGGATTGTCACGGTTGGGCGCAGCGCGTGTCTCCGGCTTCTTCAACCTGGTGCCGATCGTGACCGCCGCACTGGCCGTGCTGCTGCTGGGCGAATCGCTCAGTGGCTGGGTACTCGCAGGGGGCGTGCTGGCGGTATCCGGTGTGGTCTTCGCCGAGTACGCAGCGAAGCGCGCGACGATGGCGAGTGGGGGCGAAGCGTCCTGACGCGGTCGGGCCGGACCCGCGCGGACCTCAGCCGTGGCGTGTCGTCCCGCACAGCGCCTGCTCCACCTCCTGCTCCAGCGCGTCGGCGTCGTAGCCGCGCTTGCCCTGCAGGCTCAGGTACAGCGACAGCGGGTCCACGCGGTCACCGCTACCGGTGAAGGCAGGCGGATACGACCATATCTGCAACGTTCCGCTGCGCGTGCAGTCGGGGCCGGCTGCAGGCAGTGCCCCGAGCTTCCGCCAGGCATCGATGTACAGGGCGCGCGTGATGCCGTGGTCTTTCGACGGCACCGCAAGCATTGCTTCCGTCCCTGCCTGGGGGGCGGATTGAGCATGTCGGGCCAGAACGTCGGCGACCTGTTCCCAGCAGACCTCCACTTCCTTCAGCACGGGGGAGCGCAGGAACGGCTGCGCTCTCGCCCAGACCTCGCCGCGGCTGCCGGCGAGTCTCAGGAAGCGTTCGCGTCCGCCGGTGGAGCGTTCGGCCAGTCCGCGACCGACCAGTTCAGCGGAGAGCCTCGACGCGGTCATCGAGGTGTATCCGGCAGCACGGCTGACCTCACGCGGCGACCACCAGCGTACCTGGCCGGACAGGAGTACGTGGATGAGCACGGCCTGCGCCGAAGGCAGCAGCGAAATCGCTTTCTTCTCGTGGTCGGGCGCATCGCGGAACTCGATCGCCAGGCTGGGGGCGTACAGCTGGTTGTGCGGTACCACAAAGTCGATATGGTTCTCGACCAGGAACCTGCGCTGGGTGGGGGTGAGGTACGGCGAGACATACAGCACCATGGCCTTTGCCGCTGAGCGCAGCACTTTCACATCCTGGATGACGCGGCTGCTGGATTCGCCCGGGACGCGTGGAACTGCCAGCATCGCCGGCGTTTCACCATAGAGGGTCAGCTCGGCGATGTGATAGCGCGAGGCCATGGTCTGCGGGATGAAGCGTGCCGCAGCCACGGGGCCGACCACCGAGGCCAGGCCGGGCAGGATCCGGCGCAGGTAGCGCTGCGCATCCATGACCAGATCGGTCAAGCCACTGTGTACTGCCGTTGTCATCGCTTGCTTCCCTTGGACCAGCCTCATCCCCGCAGCGGGGAGGGGGTGGTCCATCGCATTCAGTGGTGAATCCGGAGAGGTCGGGCGAGGTGGATGCCGCGCGGGCGATCCTCGCTTGCCTGCTCCATCTGCTGCCGTTGCGCCAGTGTTGCCGGGGATGTTGGAGATTGGGGCGAAGTAGCGTGGAGATTGGGTGGAGGTTGTGTGCGGCGTGGCCGGCGGAACTCCCCTTCCGCCGGCCACGTGCACGGACGCTACGGTCAGAAGCGCTGCGAGTACTTCACGTACACGGTGCGGCCGATATCGAAGCCGCCGTAGTAGGGGAAGGAACTCTGCGGCTTGGAGAACATGATCGGGCCGCGATGGTCGAACACATTGTTCGAGCCCACTGCCACGGTGCCATCCCAGGGCAGCCTGTAGCTGACCTGGATGTCGTGGAACGCATTCGAGCCGACCCTGCGCACGGCATCCGGTTCGCCGTTGGCGATGCGTTCGGGCGCGGTGCAGGGCCGGTTTGGCATGCAGCCTTCCATCATCCCGGAGTAGTAGCGCACCGTGTACTGGGCCGAGAGGTTGCCCAGCTGCCAGTTGACGCCGAGATTGGACCGCAGGCGGAACACCCCAGGGCGTCCAATACGACCGTCCATGATGGTGTCACCGGCCGAGTTCTGCTTCTCCTCGTCGTACTTGGAGACGTAGCTGTTCTGCAGGTCAAGGGTGAAGCGACCGAACGCGTACTCCGGCAGGCGGTAACGGATGCCCAGGTCCCACCCCTCGGTTTTCATCGCGCCGAGGTTGGTCAGGCCGTAGAACATGCTGGTGATGTGGCCATCAGCGGCACGCTTGACGCTGCCGCAGCGCGAGGCATTGCCCAGCACGTAGCAGTCACGGAGGATGCGATCGACGTTGTCCTCGATGATCATGTTGGTGATCTTGTAGCTGTACCAGTCCAGGTTGATGTCCAGACCGTTGACCCAGCGCGGGCTCCAGACCACACCGACGGTCTTGCTCTTGGACTCTTCCGGGCGCAGGTTCGGGTTCGAGCCCGTGGTGAACTCGTTCGGGGTGGCGCACGGGTAGCTGGTGCAGGGCTTCAGGCCCTGGGCCAGCTGCTCGTAGCCACGCGGAACACCGGCGGCGTTGCAGGCCGCGTTGCCGTTGACGCTGTTGGTGGCGCCGATGCCGCAGGGGTCCACGTAGGTTTCGAAGCTGGTGCCCAGGCCGCCATACAGGTCGGAGATGCTGGGAGCACGGAAGCCCTCGGCGAAGGTGCCGCGCACCATCAGCTCCTCGACCGGGCGCCAGGCGAAGCTGGCCTTGGTGTTGGTGGTGCTGCCGAAGTTGCTGTAGTCGGAATAGCGTGCCGCAACGTTGACGGTCAGCTCCTTGGCGAACGGAAGGTCACGCAGCACCGGCACATTCACTTCGGCGAAGACTTCATTGAGGCTGTAACCGCCTGCAGTGGTCTGTGCCCCCAGTGCAGTGCTCTGGCGCGACTGGGCAAAGGCGTCGGGAACGTAGCGTCCTTCTTCCTTGCGGTACTGGTAGCCCATCGCCACCGAGAGCTCGCCCGCCGGCAGTTCCAGCACCGGGCCGGAGATGTTGGCGAAGTAGCTTCGGGTCTTGGTGATGCCGGTATCGGTGAACGTGGGGAACAGGAAGCGCTGCAGTTCCGGGTCGGCAAGCGAGCCGGCGCCAGCAACGCCGTACGGCAGCAGCGGATTCCAGGCCAGGCAGCCGGCGATCGGTGCACCTGCGCTGCCACAGCGTGCTACACCGTTGCCATCAACAAAGGACTGTCCCAGCGCTTGGCGCGAGGCGATCAGGCTCATGTCACCACGGCCGGTCTTGGTCACCTCGTTGCGGTTGAACAGCGCGCCCACCTCCCAGTCGAACGTTTTGCTGGCCAGTTCGAAGTAGCCCGACAGCGTCGGTGCCACGCGCAGCGACTTCAGCTTGCTTTCGGTCGTGCGCGGAAGCTCCCACAGGCGGCGGTTGAAGGCGATGTCATGGCCGACCGGATTGAACGCACTGTTGCCGGCCAGCGGCGTCCCGAACTTGGTCGATTCGTAGGGGTAGCCGGCAATCTGCTGGTCCGAGATGCGCTCGTTGTAGCCGATATCGGTGGTGAAGGTGATCTGGTCACTCAGTGCATAGTCGGAGCTGAGGAACAGCGACCGGCGCTCGATGCCGGTCTGCACATGCATCTGCTCGTTGCCGTTGGAATACTCGGCCGGCGTGATCGGATGGTAATCGTTCGGGTTCTTCGGGTCGCCACCACGATTGAGTGTCTTGAACACGGAATTTCCGGTGGCACAGTCGTAAAGCGCCGGGTCACACCAGGAGCCGTTCTGGCTGAGGTCGCTCCAGCCCGCGCGCGGATAACCCGGCCCCGCACCACCATGCTTGGAGAACCAGCGGTCGCGGGCGAACACCGGGTCGGCCTTCTGGTATTCCAGGGCCAAGGTGTAGCCACCTCGCTCGCCGCGCGCGCCGGTAACGAGCGAGAACGTGCTGTCCTTGCCGTCGCCCTGGCTGAACTGGCCATGCTGCGCCGAAAGCTCCAGCCCCTCGACGCTCTTGCGGGTAATGATGTTGATGACGCCGGCGATGGCGTCGGATCCGTAGAGCACCGAGGCGCCATCCTTGAGCACGTCGATGCGCTCGACCGCGCTCATTGGAATCTGGCTCAGGTCCTGCAGGCCGCTGGTGCTGGCGCCCAGGCGCTTGCCGTTCACCAGCACCAGGGTGCGGGTGGCGCCGAGGTTGCGGATGTTTGCGTAGCTGCCGCCGACGTCTTCGCCGGACGACAGCGTGCGCGAACGCGAGAGCGCTGGTGCGCCGGCCGACGTGAGGTTCTGCAGGACGTCGGCGATGGTGGTGAAGCCCTGCTGCTCGATCATCTTGCGCGAGATGGCAAGCACCGGCTGCTGGGTTTCCACATCCACGCTGCGTATCGCCGATCCCGTCACCTGGATGCGGTCCAGGTTCTTCGGAGACTTCGCAGCGTCGTCCTGTGCATTGGCAGCCGGCGAGAAAACGGCAGCCAACACGGCGCCGATCCCTGCCGAAAGCAGAGTGTATTTGTAGTGCATTGTTTCTCTCTCCAAATCCGTTGTGTGGTCGCAATGCGCGCGGCGCTACGACCGGTCTGCATTCCGTTACCCGGAATCGAGAGGAACCTAACATCCCGCTCACATTTGAACTGCGTTATGGACGCGTTATCTTCGCGCGCCCTTGGCCGCTGTCCTGCACGGGGAGTGCACGTCGCGTCGACGTTGTGCAATGTCGTTTCGCTTCAGTCTGGCAGCTCCTTTCCCGGCATACACAGGAGGCCGCCGATGAATACGCCTGGCAAGCCGAAACCCAGCTGGAAGCAATGGCATGTGCTGCTGGTGATTCTGGCGATTGCGCTGCTGATCAGTGTGATCATCGTCATCGCGCCATGGTGAGGCAGGCATCGCATGCGTGTTTTCCGTGAACATTCAATGATGCCGGCAATGAAGAAGTCAGCACGTGTTCCGCATGGTGATGTGTACATCAATTCGTACTCACCCGGCCGGCACACGAGGACGATGATAGTGAGGTCGAAGGCAGTGCCGACGCGCTGTCATTCTCCACTGACTTTCGAGCACACAGGAGCGACGCCATGAGCACCCAGTCCACCATCGAACATCGCCTCAACGACCTGATCGAGATCGCCCGTGATGGCAAGTCCTTCTATGAGGAAGCCGCAACGAAGGTAAAGGATGCCGAACTGTCGGCACTGTTCACCCGTATCGCCGGGGTCAAGGCGCGGATCGTCGCGGCGCTGAGTGGTTCGGTCGCCGCCAGCGGCGGCAAGCCGGCCGAGCACGGCACCATGGTCGGTTCGATGCAGCAGTTCTACGGCAAGGTGCGCGCCGCGTTTGGTGATACCAACTACGGCTACGTGGCCGAACTGGAAGAATCCGAAGACCGCCTGCTGGGCGCGTTCAAGGATGTGCTGCAGGACAACGATCTGCCGCCCGCGGTGCGCCAGGAAGTGACCCAGCTGCTGCCGGATGTGCAGGAGTGCCACAACGTCATGCGGGCACGCAAGCACGCCATGAAGGCTGCCTGACGTCCCGCGCCGGGCGGCCGATCGCGGCCGTCGAGCCCCGGAGGCGCGTCATGGCCCGGGAACCTTCGCAGCCCGGCAGGGCTGCGAAGGACCGGGCGTCCGGCCCCGTTTCCATGGTTATACTTGGCCGAGTCCAGGGAACAGGCGCGGCATGACGAAGGGGGCTTCGTCCAGCATCAACGTCAATCGCCAACCGGATGCAGTCGCGTCCGGCTTTGTGCGTGTGCGCGGTTTGCTGTGATGTGCGCTTCGCCGGTCTTTCCGTTGCCTGATCCTGGTTGTCCCATCGCCATCCATTGCGAACAGGCCCACTGACGATGCGTCGAGTCAATGCACTTTCCGCGATGATGTTGCTGGGCACGGTTGTGGGAAGTGCGGGGGCGCAGTCCTACAGCAAGACCAACGTCATCACCTATCACGATGATCTGTCGAAGTGGGTGCTTGGCCAGGTCCGGACGTCGGTCAACCAGGACACGGGCCGGACCGAGTCCCAGGTGGATTATGACCCGGCCACCGCGAAGCCCCAGCGGATCCATGCCTTCGGCCAGCTCCAGCAGACCATTCACTACAACAGCGACGGTACCGTTCGCGCCGTGGTGGACGGGCGTGGCAATACGGTGAGCCTGTCCGGCTGGAAGCGCGGCATCCCCGGGAACATCCAGTATGCGGATGGTTCGACCCAGTCTGCCGGCGTGGATGACAATGGCTGGATACGCTGGATCACCGATGGCCGGGGCAACACCACGCGTTACGACTACGACGCGATGGGGCGCATGTCGCTGGTCGACTACCCCGACGGCGATACGGTGGACTGGGCGTCCACCACGACACAGTTTGCCCAGGTGGGCGGCGCCGAGTACGGCATTCCTGCCGGTCATTGGCGGCAGACGGTCAGCACCGGCAATGCGCGCAAGGTCACCTACTACGATGCGCTGTGGCGCCCATTGCTGGTGCGCGAGTACGACGCGGGCAATGAAGCCGGCACGCAGCGGGCCTCGGTGACCGCCTATGACACGGAGGGGCGGGTCACCTTCCAGTCCTATCCTGTCGCGGGGGTCGGTACGGTCCAGGACGCCGGAACTGGCGTCCGTACGACGTACGACGCACTTGGGCGGGTGGTCCAGGTCAGCCAGGATTCCGAGATTGGCGCGCTGGTCAGCACAACCGAGTACCTGCCGGGGCGGCGCGTGCGCACTACCAATGCCAGGGGTATCCCGACCGTCGTGACCTACACCGGTGCAGATGCCGCGAAGCTTGACTGGCCGGTACGTATCGAACTGGCAGAGGGAGCCGTGCTGGATATCCCGCGGGACGTCTTCGGCAAGCCGACGTCGATCACCCGCAGGGCCAGCAATGGCTCGGTGACGTCGACCCGGCGCTATGTCTACGATGCGGCGCAGCGGTTGTGCAAGACGATCGAACCGGAAACCGGCGCCACCGTAATTGACTACGACGCCGCATCGAACCCGGTGGGAAGCGCGCAGGGGTTGGACCTGTCCGATGCAGGCAACTGCAACCAGGACAGTGCCGCGGCGAGCGGGCGCCGGGTGGTGCGTTCCTATGACGCACGCAACCGGCTCGCATCACTGCAGTTCCCCGACGGCAATGGCAACCAGCGCTGGAGCTACTGGCCCGATGGCCTGGTCAAGCAGGTCACCACGTTGAACGCTGGGGTGGAGACGCACAACAGCTATGCGTACAACCGTCGCGGGCTGCTCATCGGTGAGGTGCAGAGCCCCACCGATGGCGAAGCGCTGGCGATGGGGTATGCCTACGACGCACTGGGCAACCTGTCCGCGCATCGCTATCCCTCCGGCAACGTGGTCGCGTATGCGCCCAACGCACTGGGACAGGCCGGGCAGGCGGGCTCCTACGCCGCTGGCGTGGTCTATTACCCCAACGGGGCGATTCGTCGGTTCACCTATGGCAACGGTATTGTCCACACGATGGTGCAGAACGCGCGCCAGTTGCCGGATGAAAGCCAGGACACGCTTGGCGCAACCCGGATCCTCAGCGACGGCTACGACTACGATGCGGTCGGCAATGTGCTGGCAATCACTGACGGTGCCACGGGCCGCAACCAGCGTGGCAACCGCAATCTGGGCTATGACGGGCTGGATCGGCTCGTTTCGGCTTCCTCGCCCATGTTCGGCTCGGCGAGCTACAGCTATGACGCGTTGGACAACCTCACGCGCGTGACGATTCTCGGCCGTGACCATCACTACTGCTATGACAACGCATGGCGCTTGACCAACGTCAAGGTCAACGGTTGCGGAGGGTCAACCGTGGTCGGCCTGGCCTACGATGCGCAGGGCAATCTGCGGGCGAAGAACGGGCAGCCGTTCACCTTCGACTTCGGCAACCGGCTGCGTGCGGCGGCAGGTTCCGAGAGCTACCGTTACGACGCTGACGGTCGCCGCACACAGACAGATTCATCGTTCGGACGGATCACCTCGATGTACGACCACGCCGGCGTCCTCCGCTACCAGGCGAGCGAGCGCGAGGACAAACGGACCGATTACATCACGCTGGGCGGAAGCCTGGTCGCCAAGGCAGCGGTGCCGATGCGGCGTTCGCCGGCCGCGAAGGACTTCGTTGGGTGGTCGCCTGTGGCCTCTGCCGTCCGCTACGTCGTCGAGGAAAGCGTGGACGGGGTGACCTGGACCACGGTCTACGAAGGCAACGCCGCGAACTGGACGTCGGCCGCACGCCCTGCCACCAGCTATGCGTATCGCGTGCTTGCCTGTGGCGCCACGGGGAGCTGCACGCCGGTGTCCGATGTCTCGCATGTCCAGCGTCCGCAGGGTGACATCGTGCCCCTGCTGTACCAGCTGCTGCTGGGCTGAGCGTAGCGGGCTGCACCGGCCGCAGTGCACCGTCAACCGGTTATTCATGACAGGGGAAGGAAGAACATGGCTGGAGTACGTGCTGTATCGCGCCCGCGTGGCGCCATCGGCGGCAAGGTCCTGCTGGCGCTGGTGGCAGTGCTGGGAACTGGCCTGGCCTCAACGGCAAATGCTGAGCCTTACAACCTGGAAGGCCATCGGATCGTATCCGTCGCAACTGGCTGGGGCGGGGAAGGGTTCTACCTGGTGACGCAAGGTGTGCTTCCAGCGGGCTCGGATTGTGGGGGTGGCAATCGCTTCATTCTCCTCAATGATCATCCGATGCAGAGGGAGATGGTCTCGATGCTGCTCATCGCCTGGCAGAACAAGCTGCGTGTCGGATTGCGTGTCGACGGCTGCACCTCCGGAGTAATGCAGCTGAGGGCCGTGACGATGCCTGAGGCCTGATGTCTGAATCCACAGGGGAACTACATGATGATGAGTGACGCGACGCCGGGCTTCCGCAGGAGGTTGGGAGCGGGGCTGGCCTTGACGTTGGCCTTGTGCCTGTCTGCACCACTGAAGGCGGAGCCAACCAGCGATCAGATGACGATTCTGTCGCTGCGGCCGTACATGGACGGCCCGGCGGGAATTGTGTACGTGCATGTTTCGAGTACGGCGTTCTGCAATACCGATACCTTTGCAATCGACATGTCCCGGCCGGGAGCCAAGGAAGCCTACGCGGCGGCGTTGGCAGCGCTGACATCGGGGAAGAATGTCCGGCTCGAGGCGTTCAACTCCACCGGGTGCAATGGCTGGGCGACCCGGCTCCAGTCGATCTTCATTCACGCGTAACGCTCCACGGATGGATCCAGGACGCGATGATCCTGGGGTATCGCGCACAGCCCTGGGGCGTGGATAAAAAGGGGGCGGCCCTGAGGCCGCCCCAAACCGTCAAGAGAACACGCGTCTAGAAGCGAACCGACCAGCGCATGTTGGCGCTGTGGTCGCGGCTTTCACTGCCGTACTGGCCGCTGTACCCCAGCTCCAGCTGCTGGCGCGGGGTCAGCCAGGCCGACAGCCCCAGCTCGGCCACAACGGCGCTGTCGGCAATCGGGGCGCCTTCGACCGCGAAGGTGGTGGTGCTGTTGGCGAATGCGAGGTCGGCCAGCTGGCTGCGGTCACCCGAGGCACGGCGGTAGCCCACGCCCCCACGCAGGTGCAGCCAGCTGTCCTGCTGGAACGATGCCTTCAGGCCCTTGTCGAAGCGCAGGCCCGCGGTGGCGATCGTGGTGCCGGTGTCATCCACCTTGCCGTGCAGGGCGGCTGCACCACCACGCTCGTTGATCGGCTTGAGGTCCACCTCTACGCGCGCGACCTGCAGGTAGGATTCCAGCCCGGCCTCCGGGCCACCAAAGCGGTAGCCGGCTTCGATGAAGGCCTGGCGGGTATGCGCGTTGTAGCGGGCGCTCAGGCTGTCGCTGAACCCTGCGAAGTCGACATCGCGGGTGCTCTTCACCTTGTGCTTGCTCCAGGCGACGCCGCCACGCAGGCCGAGGCCGCCCCAGTTGTGACTGGCATATGCACCGAAGTGGGTGTTGTCGATCTTCGACTTGGCACGAAGCGCCTGCTGCTTGACGTCGGTGCGGCCGGTGCCAGCCAGCACGCCGACCTGCCAGCCAGAGAACTCGTGGTCGATACCGGCCAGCAGGCCGTTGCTGTTGGCTTCGGTGCGGGCGGTATTGCTGTTGCCGTCCAGCCTGCTGTTGCCGCCCAGAGCCTGCACCCAGGCGCCGGTGGCGTCGCCCGCATCGGCGCTTGGCGCGACTGCACCTGCACGGCGGGACAGCGCGGCATCGCGAACGTAGCGGCTGCCTTCCACCAGTGCGAGCGGCGTGGCTGCGTGCAGTTCGCCGCTGAGGCCGTCGAGCACGCCGCCGACCTGCTGCGGGAACAGCTGGGTCAGCGGTTTGGGCAGGCCCTGGTTGATTGCCAGCAGGTCCGCCGCGGCGGCCACCGCGCGCTGGTTCGGGGTGGCGGCGGCGCTGGCCAGCGAGGCACCACGTGCCACGTCGATGCGGGTGCCATTGGTGCCGTAGGCGAGGCTGAACTGCAGGAACGGCGAGAACGCGCTGAAGTCGGTTTTCGCGAACTGGCCGTTGATGCCACCGTCGGCGCGGATGAAGTTGAACTGCTCGCCGAGATAGTAGATGCCTGGTTCCGGCAACGCGACCAGCGTGCCGCCGAGGGTGGCGGTACCGGTCACGTGCAACTGGTCGCTGCGCCCGCCAGGCGCGAGTTCGGCGGCGTAGACGCCGGTCGGGCCCTGCACGTAGTCGCCGTTGATGGTCAGCGTGCCGATCGAATTGCCGGGCGCGATGGTGCCGTCCACTCGGGTGCTGCCCAACGTGCCGATACCCTTCAGCAGGCCGTTGCTGCCGACCGTGGTGGTGCCGCCGGTCTGCATGCCATTGAAGGACACCACGCCGCCATTGACGGTCAGGTTCCCGTCCTTCAGAACGCCGCTGGCGCTGACCGTGCTGACGCCACCGGTGGTGGTGAGTGCGGTGGAGACCAGGCTGCCGTTGAGCAGGAACCGGCCGCCTTGCACATCGACCGCCGAGGTGAGGGTGTTGCTGCCGTTCAACTCCAGCGTGCCCTCGCGCAGCACCGCGCCGTTGAAGCTGTTGTCGCCGCTCAGGCGCAGCCAACCGATGCCGGATTTGGTCAGCGTGCCGGGGCCGCCGATGTCATTGGTCCAGTCGTCCCAGGCATCGCCTTCCCACACCTTCAGGCCGCCGGCCCTCTGGTTCATCACCACGTTGGTATCCACGCGCAGCGAGCCATAGCCCTCGATGGCCCTGCGCAGGTCAATCATGCCCCAGCCGTAGATCGGGTCGACGCCTGCCGCACCGAGATCGCGCGCGGTGGTCAGCAGGACGTCGCGCACCTGGGCGTTGTCCAGGTAGGGGAAGCGCTCCATCAACAGGCCGAGTGCGCCGGTGATATGGGGGGCGGCCATGGACGTGCCGGTCTTCAGGCCGTAGTCGTACGTGGGATTCTGGCTGTCGATGAGAAGACGGACGTAGTCTGCGGTCTTCTTCAGCCGTCCCTGGATGTCACCGGAAACGATGGTGCTGAGGATTGCCGTGCCGGGTGCGGAAATGCACCAGTTGGCGGCAGCGCCACAGATGCTCGAGCCTGCGTTGATCACGTAGTCGGTTTCACCATTGGCTGTATTGGGCTGGCGAACGTTGGCGACGGCCAGCCAGTAGGGCTCGATCTCCGGCTTCCAGCGCGGCAGGGCCGCGGTGATACCGGCGACGGCGCCGCTGCCATTGCCGGCCGACCAGACCTGGATCAACTGCGAAGCGGGGGCGTTCGCACTGTCCTTGTAGATGCTTCCGTATACGTCGTAGCCGGCACCGATGCGTGCGTACTGGGCATCCAGTGCGGCCACGGTCATGTTCCGGGTGGAGATGCCCCAGCTGTGATTGATGGCACGCACGCCTTGTGCCTGCAGCTGCGCGTACATGTCCAGCCTTGCGGCACCATCGGGATCCGTCCGTTCCACGGCTTCAGGCAGGTAGCCTCCGCTCGCCTGGCGCCTCCATTCGTAGTAAGTGTCACCAAATACACGGGCGGTCGTCAGATCGGCACCGAAGGCGACGCCGTGCATCCCCGTGCCATTGCGGTTGGCGCCAATGGTTCCGAGGACATGCGTGCCGTGATCGGCATAGCGGAAACCCCATTCACGGCCTGCGGCAATGATGTTGGCCTGCAGGGAAGCAGGCACGCCCGCGCCGAGCGTGTAGTAGTTGATACCCGGTTGATCACCCTGTGTCTGGCTGCACGCGCCGGTACCGCCGACGGTTCCCGGTGACGCACAGTTCGGGCCGATGGTGATGCTGGAGGTGTTGCGGCCGGCGAATTCGGGGTGAGCCAGTGCCGAGCCGGTGTCGAACAGCGCCAGGCGCACGCCCTTGCCGGTCAGGCCGCGGGCATACGCGTAGTCGGCCCCCATCGCACCCAGGCCCCAGTCGGCGTTGAATTCATCGCTGCGCCAGCTGGCGGCATCGCCCGGATTGCCGAGCAGGGCGGTGCCGGTTGCCGCAGGCGTGGCGGCCGTCGATGCTGCAGGCGCGCTGACGGCGGGCTGTGCCCAAGCCGCCTGCAGCTGGCGCTGTTGCTGCCATGCGTCGAGCGCCTCGCCGGCCATGGCGGGCGCGGCAGCGGCAAGCAACAGAGAGCTGGACACGGCCAGCGCGAGGCGGCTGTGCAGCGGGGAGCGGGAGTGGGACGAACGGCCGTGCAGCGGGTGATTCATCGGGCGACTTCCTTGGTGGACGGGCAACAAGGCCGTTAACGCCAATCCGTGGCGACATCCCCCATGCATGTGAAAGGAAAATTGTGAACAGGTTAAGTGTGCGTGACAGTGGGCTTCACTTCGTCTCCCCGTGTCCTCGCTAACGTGGGCCGGCCTGGGCTCACCAGGCTTATCAAGGAGTGATGGCGATGCGTGTTGTCAGGAAGGTGATCGCAGTGGCGGTATTCGCGTTGGCGTGTACCGGTTCGGTGGCAGTGGCAGGGCCGGTCGAGCCCTGCGACCAGCCGTGCTGGCGGGCCTATCAGATGTGCCTGGCCAGTGGCACCGATGCCGGTGAATGCCAGCAGGCGTACAACACCTGCGTGGTCGATCTGTGCATGGGCGTGTGAGTCGCGCCGTTTGAGCCGTACGCGGAGCCCCGTCATCGACGGGGCTCTTCTGTTCCAGCGATCGCCTCAGATGGCGATGCGGTCATCTGGCCCGAGCCCGCTTGCGGGCCATGCACGCAGCGGCGAGGATGGGAAATCGCACCGGAGCCGCTGCACATGGCCGTCAGACGCATTGTCGCCAACATCGCCACGCCCGACCCGGCGCGTGCCGCAGCGTTCTATGGCGGGCTGCTGGGCATGCCGGTGGTGATGGATCATGGCTGGATCGTCACCCATGGCGGGCAGGGCAGTGCGCTGGCGCAGGTGAGCTTTGCCAGCGAAGGAGGTTCCGGCACCGCGGTGCCCGATCTGTCGATCGAAGTGGACGACCTGCAGCAGGTGCTGGAGCGCATGCACGCGGCCGGCATCCCGCTGGAGTATGGCCCTGCCGACGAGCCTTGGGGAGTGCGTCGTTTCTTCGTCCGCGACCCGTTCGGGCGGCTGTTGAACATTCTCGCCCACACCTGAGCGGGAAGCGTTCCTTCAGCGGCGTCTGCCGCTGCGCGTCGGCGCTGCCGGAACGCCGACCATGCGCAGGCAATCCGCTTCCACAGCGGCGATGAAGGCATCGGCATCCTGTGCGGGTGTGGCGATCAGGTCGTCGGTGGCACCGTGCACGCCGGCATAGATCAACGAGGCGGTGACCTGTGGAGCAGGCAGCTGCCACAGTCCGGCTGCGTTGCCCGCTTCCAGGATGCCCAGCAGCTGCTGCTGGATCGCATTGCGCTCGGCATTGCCCCGCTGGTGGTGGTGATGGTTGGCGTACACCACGTCATGCAACGCGTGGGTGCGCGCGTAGATCTCGATGTTGGCGCGGATCCAGGCGCGCAGGCGCGCTGCGCCATCACCGGCAGGGTGCTGCTGCACTGCCTGCTCGACCTCGTCCATGAACTGCCGCGTGTAGCGCTGCGCCAGCGCCTGCAGGATCTCGGTGCGGGAGGCGAAATAGGTATAGAAAGTGCCCTTGGCCACGTCGGCCGCGGCGACGATGTCGCTGATGGTGGTGGCGTCCACACCCTGCGAAAGGAACAACGCCTGCGCGGCGTCCATCAGTTCCTCCTGGCGGGTTTCGGCGGGCTTGGTGCGAGGCCTGGCGACAGCTGGGGTCTGCATGGTGGGCGGTATCCGGGTGTGACGGACGCCATTCTAGCTGCCCCTTCGCACTGACTGACCGCCAGTCATTGACCGACGGTCAGTCAGTCGATAGGATGCGCGCACATCCTCCCCCCGGATCCACGCATGAGACGCCTCCAACGGCCCGCCCTGGTGCTGGCGGCCTACCTCGGTACATTCCTCGCTTCGCTGGACATCAGCATCGTCAACGTGGCCCTGCCAACCCTGCAGCAGGCGCTGCAGACCGACATGGCGGGCCTGCAATGGGTGATCAACGCCTATGCGATCGCACTGTCGGCGCTGATGCTGTCGGCCGGTCCGTTGGGGGATCGCTACGGTCATCGGCGGATGTGGCTGCTGAGCGTCGCCACCTTCACCATGGGCTCGCTGCTGTGCGCCTGCGCCAAGGACCTTTCGACCCTGGTCGCCGGGCGCGCGGTGCAGGGCGTGGCAGGTGCGCTGTTGATTCCCAGTGCGATGCCGATCCTGAGTCACGCATTTCCCGATCCGGGCCAGCGTGCACGCGTGATCGGTGGCTGGTCCGCCTTCAGCGCGCTTGCCCTGGTGCTTGGCCCGTTGCTGGGCGGTGCGCTGGTGCAGCGGGCCGGCTGGCCCAGCATCTTCCTGATCAACCTGCCTTTGGGGCTGCTGGCGTTTGTGCTTGGCGCCTGGGGCATCGCCGAGCGACGGCACCCGCAGCACGCCGCGCTGGATCCGGCCGGGCAGCTGCTCAGCATCGGCGCGCTGGGCGCGCTGTGCTATGGCCTGATCGCGATCGGCGAGCAGGGCCTGCTGGCCCCGGTGACGCTTCTGGCGCTGGGCGCCGCAACTGCGGGGCTGATCCTGTTCGGCATCGTCGAGCGGCGGGTGGCACGCCCCCTGCTGCCGCTGGACCTGTTTGCCGACGGTCGCTTCCGCATGCTCAACCTGGCCTCGTTCGTGCTGGGCTTCACCGCCTATGCGAGCCTGTTCTTCCTGTCGCTGTTCTTCCAGCAGGCACAGGGGCACAGCGCCGCGCTGGCAGGCTCGCAGCTGGCTCCCCAGTTCCTGTTGATGGGTGTTGTCTCGCTGTCGTTCGGGCGCCTGGTTGCCCGCCTCGGGCTGCATGCCGCGCTGGTGCTGGGCTACGTCCTGGCCGGTGTGGCGCTGTGCGCAATGGCCACGTTCGAACCGGCTACTTCGCGCGCTTGTGCCACTGCCGTGCTGATGCTGCTTGGCATTGGAATGGGGCTGGCGGTGCCGGCGACCGGCATGGCGATCATGGCCAACGCACCGGCCGAACGCGCAGGTATCGCATCAGCCACGATGAACGCGCTGCGCCAGGCAGGCATGAGCCTGGGCATCGCGCTGATGGGCAGCCTGATGGGCCAGCGTGCCGTACAGCAGTTCGCCGCCTGCGCACAGGCCGCAGGGCAGCAGCGGCTTGTTGCGCAGGCGCGTGAACTGATCCTGCACCCGGGCTCGATGCACGCCACGCCGCAGGTGCTGACCTGGTACCGCAGTGCGATGGCCAGCGGGTTCGGTTGGGCGATGGCGGTGGCGGGTGCGCTGGCCCTGCTTGCGGCGCTTGGGCTGCATCGGCAGCGTGCATCGGCTTGACGCGCAGCATTCAGCCCTGCTGGCGTTGCGGGTCCTCTGCCGTGCGTTCGATCGCCTGAGGCTGTTGTTGCTGCTGGCGCGCGTTGGCGTGGCGTGCGTGTCCACCTTCGCGTCCGATCGTGGCCATGTGCTGGCGGTCGCGGCTGATCGCTTCGCCGCCCTTGCGGCCTGCGGCACGTGCTTCGGCCGGACTGAATTCGTGCGCATTGCCGGAGGCATGTGCCGCGCGCCCGCCCTTGGCGGCGATCGCGCGCTGTTTGTCCTGGTCCATCGAGGCGAAGCCCCGGTTGGAGCTGCGCGGGTTCTGCTCAGTCATGTGAAATCTCCTGCAGTGTGGACGCCGCCTTCGTGGGCGACGGCGTCCATGCTTGGCCATCGCACGCTAACTCCAGGTCGCCATCTTCGCCCCGGTTTTCACGCGCCCTGCGCACGGGGATGATCACGCAGCCGGCCCGGCGGCCGCATTCGTCGCGTATTCACTGCCGGCCCTCGGATGCGCGGCAAGGCCGGCGGCCGCAGTGGCGGTGCCGCACATATGTTCGATGGTCCTGTGCTGCTGCCCGATGGCTATCAGATAAACGTTCCGACCGGCAACCGATCAAACTGCGCACCGGTGGCAACGGCGAACGGACCGGTGTCGCGCCCCACGCGGCAGGCGGCGACGATCCACTCTCCATCGCGCGTCAACTGCTGGCTCCGCCGAAGTCGTCAGGATGAACGCACAGTTGCGCGGTCGTCCTATCGCAGATGTGCCGTTGCATGCCTAGAATCGAAGCATCCCGGTAGTTCCCGGGCGCTTCGAGTGAATGGACTCAATGAAGATTCTGTTGACCGGCAGTTCCGGGCGGATCGGGCGCGCGATCTTCGGCGCGCTGGCGGCTGCCCATGAAGTGGTGGGTCTGGACCGCAGTCCGTTTGCCACCACGCGCATCATTGCCGATGTCACCGATCATCAAGCCGTCGTGCGCGCGGTGCAGGGCGTCGACGCGGTCATCCATACCGCGGCCCTGCATGCGCCGCACGTCGGCCTGGTACCGGACGCGGTGTTCCAGCAGATCAACGTGGACGCGACTGCGCACCTGCTGCAGGCGGCGCGCGAGGCAGGCGCACGGCGGTTCGTGTTGACCAGTACCACCGCGCTGTACGGCCACGCGGTGGTGGCGGGGGGATGCCGCTGGATCGATGAGGATACCGAGCCGCTGCCGCGAACGATCTACCACCGCAGCAAGCTGCAGGCCGAGGCCCTGGCTGAAGCTGCCGCCGCACCGGACTTCGGGGTGCGCGTGCTGCGGATGGGGCGCTGCTTCCCGGAACCGCCGGAACGGATGGCGATGTTCCGGTTGCATCGTGGGATCGACGCCCGTGACGTGGCCAGTGCCCATGCCGCGCTGCTGCTGGATGAGGGGCCGGCCTTCGCCCGCTACATCGCCTGCGCCGCAACCCCGTTCCGGCGCGAGGATTGCCTGGAACTGGCCACCCAGCCGCGCAACGTACTGGCCCGGCGCGTACCGCAGCTGCTGGCCGAGTTCGAGCGCCGCGGCTGGCCGTTGCCGCTGAGCGTCGACCGCGTCTACGACAGCGCCCGCATCCGCAGGGAGCTGGGGTGGCAGCCGCGTTTCGGGCCGGACGCGGTGCTGCAGCAGTACGCCGCAGGCAGCATCGAGGTGTTGCCACGCGCGGAGTGGATCAAGGATCGGGTGGCCGAATAGGGGAAGCGGGGACGGATCCCTGTCCCGTCCCTGAGTGGATTCAGGAATGTGTAGGCCGGTCGCCTCAACCTCGTTGGCAGGCGGCCGCTAACCCGGTGCGCTTCCTGCGCCGGGCGGGTCCCGGCGGCCGGTGGCCTGCGCGACGGATCGCGCGCCTGCGCGGTGCCCTCCCGGTGCCGGTCGTCCTGAACTGCCTTGCGGACCCCTCCATGCCTTCTTCCCGTTCCGCCGCTGCCCGCCGCCCGGGCAGCATCGCCCACAAGCTGATGCTGGGCACCGCCGTCATCGCGCTGCTGTGCTTCGGCCTGACGGCGTTCCTGATCTATCGCCAGGCCAGTGCCAGCCTGATCGATGCCTCGCGCCAGACCATGACCAGCGAGGCCAACGCTGAAGCGCGCCAGGTCGCCGCCGATCTGGGCACGGCGTTTGCCAGCAACGATGCCATGGTCGAAGCCGTGCTCGCCCAGCGTGCGCGGGGCGACGTGCCCGATCGCGCCAGCCTGGCTGCCGTGCTGGGCGAGCAGCTGCGCACCCACCCGGAGTGGCTCGGCAAGAGCACCATGTGGGAGGCCGATGCCTTCGATGGCAAGGATGCCGAGTTCGCCAATACCGCGATGCACGATGCCAGCGGCCGCTACATGAGCTACTGGGCCTGGCATGACGGCAAGCCGCAGCAGTCGACCATGACCGACTACACCGAAGCCGCCGACGGCTCGGCCGACTGGTATGTGGTACCCAGCCGCGACAAGCTGCCCAAGGTCAGCGAGCCCTATGCCTACGACATCGCCGGCCAGCAGGTGCTGATGAGCACGTTGAGCTCGCCGATCGTCGAAAACGGTACCTTCCTCGGCGTGTTCACCGTCGACTTCTCGCTGGCGGCGCTGCAGAAGCACCTGGCGACGCTGACGCCGATGGGCGCAGGCCGCGTCGAGCTGCTTTCGCCCAACGGCGTGGTGCTGGCCTCGGCGAATGCCGCCGAGATCGGCAAGCCGCGCACCGACGCATTGACCCGCAGCATGCTGGCCGACATCGCCGCCGACCGCCGGTTCGAAGCCTTCACGCCCGATGCAGCCGGCAACGTGCGCGTCTACGTGCCGCTACGCGTGGGTAATGCCCCGCAGCGCTTCGCGCTGGGCGTGGTGATGCCGCACGCGGTGATCGTGGCCGAGGCACGCCAGCTGCTGTGGTTGACGCTGCTGGTGGGCGTGGTGGCCGCGCTGACGCTGAGTGCCGGTGTCTACGTGCTGCTGCGCCGCCTGGCGATCCGCCCGTTGGCCGAAGCGGTGCGGGTGGCGGGTGACGTCGCCGCCGGCAAGCTCGACAGCACCTTGCCTGCGCGCAGCAACGATGAAGTGGGCCGCCTGCTGGACGCGATGCAGGGCATGCGCGGGCAGCTGCAGGCGGTGATGGCGGCGCAGGCGGAAATGGCGCGCCGCCACGATGCTGGCGAGCTGAGCTACCGCATGGACGCCACTGCCTTCCCCGGCGAGTACGGCCGCATGGTGGCCGACAGCAACCAGCTGGTGGCTTCCAGCAATGCGGTCACCCAGCGCCTGGTCGAGGTGATGCAGCGTTACGCGGTGGGTGACCTCAGCGTGGACATGGAAGCGCTGCCGGGCGAGAAGGCGGTGTTCACCGCAGCGATGGCCACCACCAAGAGCAACCTGGCCGCGATCAACGAGCAGATCCAGCAGCTGGCCGCCGCCGCGGCGGCCGGCGACTTCGCTGTACGCGGTGATGCCCAGCGCTTCGACCACGATTTCCGCCGCATGGTGGAGACCCTCAACATCATGATGCAGGTCAGCGATCACAACCTGGCTGAGCTTTCGACGCTGCTTCGCGCGATTGCCGCCGGCGACCTCAGCGCACGCATGCGCGGTGATTTCCATGGCGTGTTCGCGGTGATGCGCGACGATGCCAACAGCACCGTGCAGCAGTTGACCCAGATCGTCGGCCAGATCCAGCAGTCGGCCGCCAGCATCCGCCTGGCGGCGGGTGAGATCGCTGCGGGCAACAGTGATCTCTCGCGTCGTACCGAGCAGCAGGCCGCCAACCTGGAAGAAACCGCCGCCTCAATGGAGGAGCTGACCTCCACCGTGCGCCAGAACGCCGACCACGCGCTGCAGGCCAATACCCTGGCAGGATCCGCCGCTGACGTTGCCAGCGAGGGCGGGGAAGTGGTCAACCAGGTGGTGCAGACCATGGAGCAGATCGAGGCCTCCTCGCAGCGCATCGCCGAGATCATTTCGGTGATCGACGGCATCGCCTTCCAGACCAACATCCTGGCGTTGAATGCGGCGGTGGAAGCGGCGCGGGCCGGTGAGCAGGGCCGCGGCTTCGCGGTGGTCGCCAGCGAAGTGCGCGCGTTGGCGCAACGCTCGGCGGGCGCAGCGAAGGAAATCAAGGAACTGATCGACGCATCCGTGGCACAGGTCGGTGCCGGTGCGCAGCTGGTGCACGGTGCGGGCCGTACCATGCAGGCCATCGTCGGCCAGGTGGGGCGCGTCAACGAGATCATGGCCGAGATCTCGGCTGCGTCGCGTGAACAGTCCGCCGGCATCGAGCAGGTCAACCAGACCGTGGTGCAGATGGATGAGACCACCCAGCAGAATGCCGCGCTGGTGGAGGAAGCCAGCGCCGCGGCGCGGGCTATGGAGGAGCAGGCCGAGCAGCTGGCCGTGGCGGTCTCGCGCTTCCGCCTGCAGGCCGAACCGGAGGCCATGGCCCGCCGCGCGGCCTGATCCCGGAAACGAAGACGCCCGGCGGGGGCCGGGCGTCGGTTGCATCCTTGCCGCGCATCCTGCGCAGGTCTGATGGCTCAGAACATTCCTTCAAACGGGTTCCAGCTGGTACGTCCTTCCACCTTCTCCAGGTAGTAGCTGTAGTTGGTGCTGGAGGCGACCAGCAGGTTCATGGCGATGAACAGCATGCGCCCGACGACGTCCGGAAGGAACATGGTGATGATGGCCAGCGCGATGTTGATGCCGATCACCACCAGTGCCTTGCGCCACATGCCAAGAATCAGCAGGTAGATGGCACCGAAGAACAACGCGAAGAAGTTCAGGTTGATCTTCAGGCGGTCACCAAAGGACAGCGCCTTCCAGGCCTGCTTGAAGCCGGGGTTCTTGGGGGCGCCGTGCTGGCGGAAGAAGTTGAAGCGGAACTGCCACTTCGGGCTGAACTGGGACAGGTCAGTGGTATTCATTGGGGGAGACATCCCTGTGAGAAAACGTTTTCATGATAGGACAAGTCCTATTCAGGATCCAAGCGTCACCGTCAAAAATGTGACGCCGGCCTTGTTCCGGCTGCTGCGGCAGGGGCGCGCACCGTCACCCGCCCGCCTTGTTTTAGGATAGGGTGCGCAGTTCCGCTGCCGCACCAGCTGAATCCGTGCGGCGGCGGGATGTCCATGGAGGTTGCATGACCACACCTGCTACACCGGAAAACGCACCGGGACCGGTGCTCCTGCCGACACCTGAAGTGGTGCAGGCACAACAGCTGCTCGCACGCCAGCAACTGGCGGTGGCGATGGACCGTGCACGCACGGCGGCTACGCAGAGCGCGGCGCCCGCCGCCGCATTGGAAAGCGAGTAATCCGCAACACCGCCGATCGCGCTGGCCCGTCGCCAGCGCGATCGCGGCGGACGCTCTTGGTCAGAACCGCGCGGTCATGCTGAGGAAGTAGCTGCGCCCGGCCACGAAGTAATCGGTGGAGCCTTCCGCATACAGCTTCTTGTCGGCCAGGTTGCTGACGCCGCCACGCAGGGTCAGTACCTCATTGACGTTCCAGGCGGCGGTCAGGTCATACAGCGTGTAGGCCTTGAGGAAGGTCGTCGCCGTGCCGGCCTGCCTGCCGGTGTACTGCGCCGACAGGCTGCTGGAAAACACCGCGTCGGGCGTCCAGTCCAGCGACGAATAGCCCGAGAATTCGGGGGTATCGATCAGGTTGCGGCCGGTGGTCAGGTTCCTGGCTTCCTTCATCCATGTCGCCGAGGTGCGCCAGCGCCAGTGCTCGCCGAAGCGGACATTGAAGCTGCCTTCCATGCCGCTGGTGCGTGCGCGCTGCACGTTGCTCATCCGCGTCCACCAGATGCCGTTGAACCTGCCCAGCGGTGCGTACTCGATCTTGTTCCTGAAGTCGGTGTGGAAGTAGGTCAGGCCGGCATCGACCAGATCGTTGTCGAAGCTGATGCCGATTTCGCGGTTGGTGCTGGTTTCCGGGTCCAGGTCCGGGTTGCCGGCCATGTAGCAGCCGCCGCGGGTATAGCCCAGCGGAATCAGCGAGGTGCAGCCACGGCCACCGGACTGGGTGGCGGCGCTGGCGGAGTTCTCGGTCAGGCTGGGGGCGCGGAAGCCCTTGGAAACGCCACCGCGGATGGTCCATTGCTCGGCCGGATGCCAGACCAGGTAGGCGCGCGGGCTGACGTGGCCACCGAACGTCTCATGGTGGTCCAGGCGCGCGCCCAGGGTCAGTGCCAGGGTGCGGTGCAGCTTCACTTCGTCTTCGACGAACAGGGCCCAGGTATCCACTTCCAGATCGGAGCCGCTGACGGCATTGCCGGCATAGTCGATCGGCGCGCGGCCGATGGTGTCGGTGTTGGTCAGCTCCTGGCGCTTCCACTGGCCGCCCACGGCGAACTGGTGTTCAACGCCGAGGGTGAACGGCGTGGTCAGGCTGCCCTCGATGATCGTATCGGTGGCTTCGGAACGGCCGGTAGCACCGATGTCGTTCCTGTACTCGGTCCAGTACGCACTGATCTTCGAATTGCCGAAGCTCCACTTGCCATCGTGGTTGAGCGCCAGCGAGCTGCGCTTGAGTTCGCTGGCACCCCAGGCGCCTTCATCCTGCTTTTCCAGCGAAGCGTCGATGAAGGCCTGCTGCACGCCATGGCCGGCTTCGAGCGACAGTTCCTGCGCGTCGCTCAGTTTCCACTGCAGCAGCGCATCGACATTGCGGTCCTTCTCGCCTGCATACGCGTTGCCGTAGACACCACCATTGGAGCGATCCGAATCGCGGCGCATGCTGTTGGCACCGATGCGCAGGCCGAAGCGCTCGCCGAGCGGGCCGGAGAACGTCGCACCGATCTGCTGGGTGTCGCCGCGCTTGCCGTCGCCCGGGCGGGTATAGCTGTGGGTGGCGCTGCCGCTCCAGTCATCACCGATGCGCCGGGTGATGATGTTGATCACGCCGCCCATGGCGTCGGAGCCATACAGCGACGACATCGGTCCGCGCACCACTTCGATGCGCTCGATCTGGTCGGGCGAGATCCAGTTCAGGTCCTGGCGGCCCAGGTCCGGCCGGTAGTTGGTCGAGGCCGAGCTGCCCATGCGCTTGCCGTCCACCAGCACCAGCGTGTAGTTCGACGGCATGCCGCGCAGCTTGATCTTGGACTGCTCGCCAACCGCACTGAGGCCACCGGTCACGCCGGGCACGCGGCTGAGCAGGGTGGCCAGGTCGTGCACCGGCTGGCGCGCGATGTCCTCGCGGCTGATCACGCTGATGCTGGCCGGCGCATCCTTGATCCATTGCTGGTTGCCCGAGGCGGTGACCACCACGGTATCCAGGTCCTTGGTGGAGGCATCGGCGCTGGCCTCTGCAGCGGCCACGCCGGGCAGGGCCAGCAGGCAGGCGGTGGTCAGGGCACTGGCCAGGCGGGTGCGCGGCAGGCGCGCGGAACGGGAGCGGAACGGCTGGGACATGACGGCTTCCATCGAATGAGGGGGGACCGGATGGAAGCAGCGGGCACACGCAGACAAGCAGGCAGGCCCCCTTCCATGGGTCGTAGGGCGCACGGTTCGGGCCGGCGCAGCTGGGTGGGTCTCGGCCGTACGGAAGACGGCGACCTGCCTGGTTAATGAAATGATAACCGTTCGCGTTTGTTACGATCCAGTACCCGGTGCCCACGAAGCGACATTCCGCTGCGCGGTCCGCCATCGCCTGCTGTTTGCTGAATGGGGATAAATCCCGGCGTAGACCTTCGCACTCGGCTTACATCCGGCGCCCTAGACTGGGCCGCATTTTCGATTCCGCCCCGTTGGAGATCGTGTGGGTTCCGGTAGTGACAGACAGCGACTGTGCGGCCAAGGGCCGGTACAGCCAGGACAAGTGCGGGCGCCGGGAAGGCGCGCCGGGAACCTTCGCGCATGCAGCCCGGCCGGGACGGCCGGCCATGCCGATCGTGGGGAGTAAGCGGTGATGGGGGGTCACACCATCCACGCGGAAGCGGATGCGCCCGGGCTCGACGCCGGCTGGGCGCTGCTGCCGGCCGAATCTCCGCTGCCGATGCCCGAACAGACCCTGCGCGAAGGCAAGCTGAAGGTCCGTCGGCACCGTACCTCGCCACGCCTGATCGGCCTGCGCCGGTTCTACATCTTCGGCGGCACCCTGGCCATGACCGCCATCGCCACCCGCATGATGTGGCGGGTGCTGTCGGCCAATGGCATCAGCGTGCTGGAAGCCTGCCTGCTGGTGCTGTTCGTCGGCCTGTTCGCCTGGATCGCGCTGTCCTTCGCCAGCGCCGTGGCCGGCTTCCTGACCGCCGTGTTCGACCGTGGCTATCGCCTTGGCATCGACCCGGACAAGCCGCTGCCGACCGTGCACAGCCGCACCGCGCTGCTGATGCCGACCTACAACGAGGATCCGCGCCGACTGCTGGCGGGCCTGCAGGCGATCTACGAGTCGGTGGCCGCCACCGGCCAGCTCGAACGCTTCGACTTCTTCGTGCTCAGCGATACCCGGCGCGAGGACATCGCACGCGCCGAGGAGCAGGTATTCGCCGAACTGCGCGAGCGCGTGCCGGACGGCCAGACGCGGCTGTTCTACCGCCGCCGTGGCGACAACAGCGGGCGCAAGGCCGGCAACATCGCCGACTGGGTGCGCCGCTTCGGTGGCGCTTACCCGCAGATGCTGATCCTGGACGCCGACAGCCTGATGACCGGCGACAGCATCGTGCGCCTGGTGGCCGGCATGGAACACAACGCCGATGTCGGCCTGATCCAGACCCTGCCTTCGGTGATCGGTGGCCGCACCCTGTTCGCACGCATGCAGCAGTTCGGCGGTCGCGTGTACGGCCCGGTGATCGCCCGTGGCGTGGCCTGGTGGCATGGCGCCGAGAGCAACTACTGGGGCCACAACGCCATCATCCGCACCCGTGCCTTCGCCGACCACGCCGGCTTGCCAGCGCTGCCGGGGCGCAAGCCGTTCGGCGGCCACGTGCTCAGCCACGATTTCGTCGAAGCAGCGCTGATGCGCCGTGGCGGCTGGGCCGCGCACATGGTGCCGTACCTGGGGGGCAGCTACGAAGAAGGCCCGCCGACCCTGACCGACCTGCTGGTGCGCGACCGTCGCTGGTGCCAGGGCAACCTGCAGCACGGCAAGGTGGTCGGCAGCCGTGGCCTGCACTGGATCAGCCGCACCCACATGCTGATCGGCATCGGCCATTACTTCACCGCGCCGATGTGGGCGATGCTGATGCTGATCGGCATTGCGATCCCGCTGTTCCAGGAAGGCATCGATTTCAACGCCCTGCTGCACCTGTCACCCAGCGTGTACTGGCGGGCCCAGGACGAGGAGCAGGTGGTGCGCCTGTTCGCCGCCACCATGGCCGTGCTGCTGCTGCCCAAGGTGCTGGGCTATCTGGCGATGCTGCTGGACCCTGTCGACCGCCGCGGTTGCGGCGGTGCGATCCGTGCGTTCGTGTCGATGCTGGTGGAGACCGTGCTGGCCGCACTGATGGCACCGGTGGTGATGTACGTGCAGTCGCGCGGCGTGGCCGAAGTGCTGTCCGGCCGCGATTCCGGCTGGGACGCACAGCAGCGTGACGATGGTGGCATCTCGTGGATGGCGTTGATCCGTGGCTACGGCGGGCTGGGTGTGTTTGGTGCGTTCATGGGTGTGCTGGCGTGGGCGGTGTCGCCGTCGCTGGCAGCCTGGATGGCGCCGGTGGTGATCGGCATGGTGCTGGCCGTTCCGGTGGTGGCGCTGACCTCCTCGCGCGGCCCGGGTGCCTTCCTGCATCGCCTCGGCCTGCTCGACATCCCCGAAGAGAACATTCCGCCACCGGTGCTGGTGCGCGCCGCGCAGCTGCGCCGGGAAGCCGCCGAGCAACCGCCGCTGTACTGATGGCCCTGCACCAGCGGCATAATGCGGCTCGAACTTGAAGGAGCCGCATCATGCTGCAAACGGTGGAACAGGAAACCGGCGCCTCGCCACAGTGGTCGGTAATCTGGCTGCACGGGCTTGGCGCCGACGGCCACGACTTCGCGCCGATCGTGCCGGAACTGGTGCGTCCGCACTGGCCGGCGCTGCGCTTCGTGTTCCCGCACGCACCGGTGCGGCCGATCACGATCAACAACGGCGTACCGATGCGCGGCTGGTACGACATCGTCGGGATGGACTTCCGCTCGCGTGCCGACATGGCCGGCGTGCAGGAATCGGTGCTGCAGCTGGATGCGCTGATCGCACGTGAGATCGAGCGCGGCGTCGCGCCGGAGAAGATCTTCCTGGCCGGCTTCTCGCAGGGCGGGGCGATCATCCTCACCGCTGCACTGTCGCGCATCGCGCCACTGGCCGGCCTGATCGCACTGTCCACTTACCTGCCGGAAGCCGAGAGCGCCAGGCGCGTTGACGGTGCGGTGCAGGTGCCGGTGTTCATGGCCCATGGCAGCAGCGACCCGGTGATTCCGCAGGCGGTGGCCGCACACAGCGCGCAGGCCCTGCAGGCGCTGGGCCTGCAGGTGGAGTGGCACAGCTACCCGATGGCCCACCAGGTCTGCGCCGAAGAGATCCAGGCGCTGGGTGACTGGCTGCAGGAACGGTTGGGCGCTGCCTGAGCCATGCCCCCGGCCAGCACATCGCCGTGGATGCCGGAACTGTGCCGCCTGCCGCGGCTGGCGGCGATGCTCGGCCTGGCCCAGCTGGTGGTGGTGGTGCTGGCGCTGGCGCCCGATGGCAGCCGCCACTGGACCTTCGGCGAGCTGCTGTCGGCCAGCGGCTTCGCGCTGTGGCTGGCGCTGGCGGTGACCGCCAGCCTGTGCCTCCTGCGGCAGGCACTGTCGAGGCTGCCGCCGGTGCTGGGCGCTGTCGCGGCGATCGTGCTGGCGACCCTGATCGCGGTGGTCTGTGCCGGCATCGTGCATGCACTGTACGCGGTACTGGGCGACAACTTCGCCCGCGGCATCAGCTTCTGGCGCTTCACCCTGGGCAGTGCGGCAACCACGGCACTGATCGCCGCGCTTGCCCTACGCTACTTCTATGTGAGCGATCGCTGGGCAGCGCAGGTGCAGGCCAACGCGCGTGCCCAGGCCGATGCGCTGCAGGCGCGGATCCGGCCGCACTTCCTGTTCAACAGCATGAACCTGATCGCCAGCCTGCTGCATCGCGATCCGGCGGTGGCCGAACGCGCGGTGCTGGATCTGTCCGATCTGTTCCGTGCTGCCCTCGGCGCGGGCGAGGGCGACTCCACCCTGCGTGACGAATGCGAGCTGGCCGAGCGCTATCTGTCGATAGAGTCGCTGCGCCTCGGCGAGCGTCTGCAGGTGCGCTGGCAGCGCGATGAGCCGCTGCCGTGGGACCTGCCACTGCCGAGGCTGGTACTGCAGCCGCTGGTGGAAAACGCAGTGCTGCATGGCATTTCGCGGCTGCCCGAAGGCGGCACCATCGAATTGCAGCTGGTGCGCGAGGGCAGCGAGCTGCAGATCCGCGTGCGCAATCCCGCGCCCGATCCGCAGGCGCCGGGGTTGGCGCTGGCGCGTGGTGCCGGCCATGCCCAGCACAGCATCGCTCATCGGCTGGCCTGGCGCTTCGGCGCCGCCGCGCGGATGACGGCTGGCTGGAGCGAGGGCTACTATGCCTGCCAGGTGACAGTGCCGATCCAGTGAGGGGACGACCGTGAGGGTAGTCATCGCCGATGACGAACCGCTGGCGCGGGAACGCCTGCGCAGCCTGCTGGCGGCGCAGGACGGGGTGGACGTGGTGGCCGAGGCCGGCAACGGCGAGCAGGCCCTGCATGCGTGCGCGGAGCTGCAGCCGGACCTGGTCCTGCTGGATATCGCCATGCCCGGGCTGGACGGCCTGGAAGCCGCCCGCCACCTGGCCAGCTTCGAGCCGCGCCCGGCGGTGGTGTTCTGCACGGCTTATGACGCGCATGCGCTGTCGGCGTTCGAGGCGGCGGCCATCGATTACCTGATGAAGCCGGTGCGTGCCGAGCGACTGGCGGCAGCGATCGCACGTGCACGCACGTTCCTGGCCGGCCGCGACGGCCAGCCGCAGGACAGCGGCGGGCAGCAGGCCCGCAGCATGCTGTGCGCACGCCTGCGTGGCAGCCTGCGGCTGATCCCGCTGGACGACATCCACTACCTGCAGGCGGAAGAGAAGTACGTGGTGGTGCACCATGCGCGCGGCGAGGACCTGATCGAGGAGTCGCTGAAGTCGCTGGAGGAAGAGTTCGCCAGCCGCTTCATCCGCATCCATCGCAACTGCCTGGTGGCGCGCCACGAGCTGGTGGAGCTGCGTCGAGGCTCGGGTGGTCAAGTGCAGGCGGTGCTGCGGCATGGCAAGCAGCCGCTGGAAGTCAGCCGCCGCTGCGTGGCGACGCTGAAGCAGGAACTGCGGCATCTGTGAGTGGTCCCGCGCGGCCTGCGGCCGCGACTGCTATGAAATCAACAGCAACAGCAACAGCGGGTCATGGCTCGTTGTTTCTACGTGCTGGGTTGGGCCGGGGTGGGGCGGCGGGACACGCTGCAAGTACATCCATGTAAGCTCGATGGCGCCATCCATGGCGCCAACGGTCCCGCCGCCCCACCCCGGCCCAACCCTCTCGTTCTTCAACGCATCGGACAGCAAGAGCATTGTTGTTATCGGCTTGGAAAGAGGGGTCAGATCCCTTTTCCTGCGGAAAAGGGATCTGACCCCGGAAGCCGTCGGCTGTTGCTTTTGCTTCTGCTTTTTTCTTTTGATCTTCCGTGGCTGACGCGCACTGAAGCTGTCAGAGGTCGGGCGGGGTGGGCTGCGCAGGGGCGTGAGCCGCATGGATGCGGCGACCGAGCTTACATGGACGTACTTGCAGCGTCCCCTGCGTGGCCCACCCCGCCCGGCCACGCGCGGCTGTTGCTTTCATGACCCCTCCACCAGCCACGAGGGGCTCCGCCGTTGGCCGTATCCGCGCCGGAGGCGCGATAATGACCGGATGGAAACCGTCCGCATCGCCACCCGCAAGAGCCCGCTCGCCCTCTGGCAGAGCGAACACGTCGCCGACCGCCTGCGCCAGGCCCATCCCGGCTTGCATGTGGAACTGGTGCCGATGAGCACCCGCGGCGACGAAGTGCTCGACCGTTCGCTGGCCGCCATCGGTGGCAAGGGCCTGTTCCTGAAGGAGCTGGAGCTGGCCATGCTGCGCGGTGAGGCCGACTGCGCCGTGCACTCGCTGAAGGATGTGCCGATGGAACTGGACGAACCCTTCGCGCTGCCGGCGATGCTGACCCGCCACGATCCAGCCGATGGCTTCGTCTCCAACCTGTACGCCTCGCTGGACGCGCTGCCGATCGGTGCGCGGGTCGGCACCTCATCGCTGCGCCGCCAGGCCCAGCTGCGCGCGCTGCGCCCGGATCTGGAATTGCTGGACCTGCGCGGCAACGTCAACACCCGCCTGGCCAAGCTCGACAATGGTGGTTACGACGCCATCGTGCTGGCCGTGGCCGGCCTGGAGCGTCTGGGTCTGGGCGAGCGCATCGTCGCGCGCCTGCAACCGCCGCAGTGGCTGCCGGCCCCGGCGCAGGGCGCGGTGGCGGTGGAGTGCGATGGTGGCAATGCGCGGCTGATGGCGTTGTTCGCCCCGCTTGATGACGCGGCCACGCGTGCCTGCGTGGAAGCCGAGCGGGCGATGAACCGTGCGTTGCATGGCAGCTGCCACGTGCCGGTGGCGGCCATCGCGCAGTGGCAGGGCGACGACCTGCACCTGCAGGGGCTGGTTGGCAGCGCCAGCGATGGCCGTGCCGTGCGTGCCGAGGCGGTGGGTCCGGCCAGTGACGCGGAAGCGCTGGGCCAGCGCGTGGCGAAGCTGCTGCTGGATGAGGGCGCCGGCGAGCTGCTGAACGTCTGAGCCACCGCAGGTAGTGCCGGCCGCTGGCCGGCAACCTCGTGGCCCAGTTGAATGCAGTTGCCGGCCAGCGGCCGGCACTACCGGAAGAAGAACGGGCGCCCTGGCGCCCGTTCTGCTTATTTGAACTTGTAGACCACGTTCATCGTGGTCAGCGTATCGGTCTTGCGCTTGTCCTCGGCCACGTCACTGTTGTAACGCGCCTGCCAGCCGGCCTTCAGCGCCAGGTGCTCGTTCATGCTCACCGACACGCCGAAGTCGTTCTGGCCGAAGGTGTTGTACGAACCGGATTCGACCAGCAGGGTGTTGACCAGGTCGGTGTTGTCGGTCAGCGAGTACTTCATGTCGAACAGGCCGCGGCCGATCATGCCGGTGCGGGTGCGGTCGTCCTCGGTGCTGTGGGTGCGGCGCACACCGGGGCCGATCTGCGCGTCGAACGAGAAGCGCTCGGTGTTCCACAGGCGGGTGCCGTAACCCAGACCGAACGAGCTCTGGCGGTCGTAGGTGGCGAAGTCGTCGCGCTCGGTACGCACCGTGGCCGTCAGCTGGCGGTGCTCGCCCAGCTGCAGCGCGCTGCCGGCACTGCCGGTGTAGCGGTTGGCGGTGGTGTTGTTGCGGCGGGTGGTGGTGCCGTCGTCGCGGGTCTCGGTCACCTTGGAGCTGGAACGCAGGCCGGCCAGGTCCATGCTGTGCACCCAGTCGCCGTCGGTGTAGCGCAGGCGCAGGCGGCCGTTGAAGCTCTCGGTGCTGCTGTTGCCGCGTGCCGAGGCGAAGCCGAGCTCGCCGCCACTGCCGCTCCACGGCGAAGACATCGCCGCCAGTTCGGAGGCATCCTGTGCATACGCGAGCGGCGCGCACAGCAGCAGGGGGATCAGCAGGGACACGCGCAGGGACATCGGGGCTTCTCCGAAGCGGTTGACAGCCGGTGATGATACTGGAAGCGTGATGGCGGTCAGAATCGATCCAAGGCGCGCTTCAGCAGACGTTGCCGCGGACGCCTATTCAGGGCAGATCGATACGCAATGCCGGGTCGTTGAAGCGCGAATAGCGCAGGCGCAGCTGGAAATTGCGGCCGTTGCTGCTGCCGCTGCGCACGATCTGCCGTGGCAGGCCCTGGGCGTCCACCCAGTATTCCAGGCGTTCGCCGGCCTGCGCGCCGCGCAGGCGGTAGTGACGGGTCTCGACTCCATCCAGCGATTGGCTGCCCAGGTCTTCGGCCTGCAGCTCGGCAGGCAGGGCGTCGGCCGGCAAGGGATTGCGCCACTGCTCCAGCAGGCCCGGCGGGGTGGGAACCTGGCGGATCGCACCGTCGGCCTGCAGGAACATGGTGTCGCCAATGATCGTCTGCGGCCCGCCCGGGGTCTGCACCCGGAAGCGGTCGGGGGCGACGAAGTCCATGGCACTGCGCACCGGCTGCGGCGCGCCCAGCACCTCCAGCTCGGCATGGAAACTGCCCAGGGCCGCAAAGCGTTGGCTGGCGCCCAGTACGGCCTGGGCCGGATCTGCCGCGGGCACGGGGGCTTCGGTCCTGGCCGGCGCCGGTGCGCGATCACAGGCAGCCAGCAGCAGGCAGGCCAGCAGGGACAGGGCGGGCAACCGGCGCATCGGGCATTCCATGGGGGTGGGGGCGACCACGATAGCCCAAACGTCCCACACAAGACCCGCGACTCGGACATAATCGGGGGTATGGACCGATACGAACGCATCACCGCCCTGCATCGTCTGCTCAAGTCCGCGCGCTATCCGGTGACGGTGGCGACTCTGCAGGACAAGCTCGGTTGTTCCCGTGCCACCGTCTACCGCGACCTGGCCTTCCTGCGCGATGCGCTGATGGCACCGATCGAGGGCGACGGCGAGGCTGGCTTCCGCTACCAGGCCGACGAGAGCGACCGCTTCGAACTGCCTGGCCTGTGGCTCAGCTCGGAGGAGCTGCACGCCCTGCTGGCCTCGCAGCACCTGCTGGCGCGTACCGGCGGCGGCGTGCTGTCCTCGGTGCTGGCGCCGCTGCAGCAGCGTATCGAGAGCCTGCTGGCTGCCCAGGCCGGTGTCTCCAACTGGCCGGTGGATCGTGTGCGGGTAATCCCGCACCGCGGCCGCAAGTTCGATGAAGGCAGCTTCCGCAGCGTGGCCTCGGCGGTGCTGGAGCGCCGCCAGCTGGCGTTCGAGTACCGTGCCCGTTCCACCGACGAGCCGACCAAGCGCACCGTCTCGCCGCAGCGCCTGACCCATTACCGCGACAACTGGTATCTGGATGCCTGGGACCATGACCGCGAAGCCCTGCGCAGCTTCGCCGTGGACCGCATCCACAAGGCGCGCGTGGTCGACAGCACTGCCCGTGACGTCGCCGACAGCGAGCTGGACGAGCAGCTGGGTGCCAGCTACGGCATCTTCTCCGGTGCGCCGAAGGGCTGGGCGACCATCCTGTTCAGTGCCAAGGCCGCGCGCTGGGTGGCCGACGAGCATTGGCACTCCAAGCAGCAGGGCCGCTTCCTGGCCGATGGCCGCTATGAACTGAAGGTGCCGTACAGCGTCTCACGCGAACTGCTGATGGACGTGCTGCACTACGGCTCGGATGCCGAAATCGTCGAGCCGGTGATGCTGCGCGAGCAGGCCAAGGCGCTGCTCGAGCTGGCCCTGAGCAACTACGAAAAATCCTGACACTCCCCCCGAGAACTCCTCCGCCCATGAAGAAGACCCTGTTGCTGCCCCTGCTCGCCGCTGCGCTGGCCCTGACCGCCTGCGGCAAGTCCGGCGAGCCCTCGCAGAAGCTGGTGGTGGCCGCCACGGCCGTGCCGCATGCCGAGATCCTTGAGGTGGTCAAGCCGATCCTCAAGCAGGAAGGCGTGGACCTGGACGTGCGCGTGTTCAACGACTACGTGCAGCCCAACGACCAGCTGGTGCAGAAGCAGGTGGACGCCAACTACTTCCAGACCGAGCCGTACCTGGATGCCTACAACCGCGATCGCAAGACCGATCTGGTGAAGGTGATCGGCGTGCATATCGAGCCGTTCGGTGCCTATTCGCGCAAGGTCAAGTCGCTGGCCGAGCTGCGCGACGGTGCCGACGTGGTGATCCCGAACGACCCGAGCAACAACAGCCGCGCGCTGATCCTGCTGCACAAGGCCGGCGTGATCGAGCTGAAGGATCCGGCCAACGCGCTGTCGACCCTGCGTGACATCACCGCCAACCCGAAGAACCTGAAGTTCCGCGAGCTGGACTCGGCGATGCTGCCGCGCGTGCTGGACCAGGTCGACCTGGCCCTGATCAACACCAACTACGCGCTGGATGCGGGCCTCAACCCGACCAAGGATGCACTGGCGATCGAGAGCAAGGACTCGCCGTACGTGAACTTCCTGGTCGCGCGGCCGGACAACAAGGACGACGCCCGCGTGCAGAAGCTGGCCAAGGCCCTGACCAGCCCGCAGGTGAAGGCTTTCATCGAGACCAGGTACAAGGGCGCGGTGCTGCCGGCGTTCTGACCGGCGCTACGGACGTTCTGGCCATGCGGTCGTGCCGGCCACTGGCCGGCAATCTGCAAACGCCGCCAAGGATCATGGGGTTGCCGGCCAGCGGCCGGCACGACCTTCAGTCGACGTGGAAGGCGAGGGTGGCCGCCACGGCCTGCTGCCAGCCTGCATAGAGTTTCTCGCGGCGCGCCACTTCCATCTGTGGCTCGAAGCGCCGGTCCAGGCCCCATTGCGCGGCGATCTGCTCGCGGCTGGACCAGAACCCGACGGCCAGACCGGCCAGGTAGGCCGCGCCCAGCGCGGTGGTCTCGGTCAGCCGCGGCCGCAGCAGAGGCACCCCAAGGATGTCGGCCTGGAAGCCGGCCAGGAAATCGTTGCCGATCGCACCGCCGTCGGCGCGCAGTTCGGTCAGCGCGATGCCCGCATCGGACTGCATCGCATCAAGCACGTCGCGGGTCTGGTAGGCCATCGCCTCCAGCGCGGCACGCACGAAGTGTGCCTTGCGGGTGCCACGGGTCAGGCCGAACATCGCGCCGCGCACATCGCTGCGCCAGTAGGGCGCGCCCAGACCGACGAATGCCGGCACCAGATACGCGCCGCCGCTGTCCGGCACCTGCGCTGCCAGTGCCTGGCTGTCGCTGGCACGCTCGATCATGCGCAGGCCGTCACGCAGCCACTGCACCACCGAGCCGGCGATGAAGATCGAGCCTTCCAGTGCATATTCCACGCGCCCGTCCAAGCCCCAGGCAATGGTCGTCAGCAGGCCGTTGCGCGAGCGCACCGCCTGCGTGCCGGTGTGCATCAGCATGAAGCAGCCGGTGCCATAGGTGTTCTTGACCATGCCCGGCTGGAAGCAGGCCTGGCCGAACAGCGCCGCCTGCTGGTCTCCGGCGATGCCGGCGATCGGGATGGGGTGGTCGAAGAAGAACTGCGGCCGGGTGTGCGCATACACCGTGCTGGAATCGCGCACCTGCGGCAGCATCGCGCGGGGTATGTCCAGCAGCGCCAGCAGGTCGTCATCCCAGTCCAGCGTGTGGATGTTGAACAACAGGGTGCGTGCGGCGTTGCTGTAGTCGGTCACATGCGCCTGGCCGCCACTGAGGTTCCATACCAGCCAGCTGTCGATGGTGCCGAACAGCAGCTCGCCACGCTCGGCGCGTTGCTGCGCACCTTCCACGTGGTCGAGGATCCAGCGCACCTTGGTGGCGGAAAAATAGGCGTCGATCAGCAGGCCGGTGCGTTCGCGGACCAGTGCCTCATGCCCGTCGCACTTCAGTCGCTCGCAGATGGCATGGCTCTGCCGCGACTGCCAGACGATGGCATTGTGGATCGGCTGGCCGGTGGCGCGGTCCCAGACCACGGTGGTCTCGCGCTGGTTGGTGATGCCCAGCGCGGCGATATGACGCGGGTCGATCTGTTCGCGGCTGAGCAGTTCGGTCAGCGTGGCATAGACACTGGTGAGGATCTCGCGCGGGTCATGCTCGACCCAGCCGGGTTGCGGGAAGATCTGCGCGAACTCGCGCTGCGCACTGCCGACGATGTCGCCAGCACGGTCGAACAGGATTGCGCGCGAACTGGTGGTGCCCTGGTCGATGGCCAGCACGTAGCGGGGCGTCATGCAGCGTCTCCGGTGGCGATGGGGAAATCCTAATGCATCGATCGCGTCGCGCGCGGCCACCCTGGTAGCTGCCAACCTTGGTTGGCACACGCGGCAACACGGGGGTCAGGGCCCTTTCCCTGGGAAAGGGATCCGACCCCCCATCCACGCCTGCAGCCGCGCCACCTGCGCCGCATCCAGCCGCAGCCCCAGCTTGCTCCGCCGCCACAGCACGTCCTCGGCGCTACGCGCCCATTCGTGGTCGCGCAGGAAAGCCACTTCCCGCGCATGCAGGCCGCCGCCAAAGTCCTCGCCGAGATCGTTCATACCCCGCAGGCTGTGCAGCAGCTCCGCGCTGCGGCTGCCGTAGGCGCCGGCCCAGCGGCGCGCAATCTCTGCGGGCAGCCACGGTGCCAGTGCCTGCAGGCGCGAGCACGCCTGCGTGGCGTCGCCCCAGTCGCTGCCCGGCAGTGGGTGGCCCGTTGCCGTCCATGCCGGTCCCATCTGCGGCAGGGCGGGGCGCAGCAGGTCCAGCGCTTCTTCGGCCAGCACGCGGTACGTGGTCAGCTTGCCGCCCAGCACATGCAGCGCGGGCGCCGGGCCGGACTGCAACTGCAGGCGGTAGTCACGGCTCAGCTTCGCTGCACGCGGATCTGGATCGGCAAGTAGCGGGCGTACCCCTGCGAACTGCCAGACCACGTCCTGCGGGGTGATCGGCTCGCGCAGGTAGTGGTTGGCGGCCTCGCACAGGTAAGCCACCTCCGAAGGCAGCACGCTGCACCGGGCCGGGTCGCCACGGTAGTCGGTGTCGGTGGTGCCGACCAGCAGGTGGTCGTGGGCGAACGGCAGCAGGAACACCACGCGGCCATCGGGCTGCTGAAGCAGGCAGGCGCTGTCGTCGGGCCAGGGCCGGCGCAGCACGATGTGGCTGCCCTGTACCAGGCGCAGGGCGGGGCCGCCATCGCGCGCCTGCATACGTTCCAGCAGGCCTCCTGCCCAAGGGCCGGCTGCATTGGCAACGGCCTGGGCGATCACCGTTTGCTGCCGGCCGTCGGTGGCTTCCAGCGTGGCCTGCCAACGGCCCAGCACAGGGCGCAGTTCAATGCAGCGGCTGCGCACATGTACCCGTGCGCCACGCCGGGCGGCATCCAGCGCATTGAGCAGTACCAGCCGCGCGTCATCGACCTGCGCATCGGCGTAGCTGAAGGCCTGCCGCAGCGCCGGGGAGAGCCAGGGGCCGAGCGGGTCGCGTTGCAGGTCCAATGCGCGCGAGGCGGGAAAACTCGGGCTGCGCCGGCCGAGATGGTCATACAGCCACAGGCCCGCGCGCAGCATCCAACGCGGTCGCAGGTGGGGTTCCCATGGCAGCACGAAGCGCAACGGACGGACCAGATGGGGGGCCTGCCCCCGCACCACTTCGCGTTCACCCAGTGCCTTGCGCACCAGTCCGAACTCGCCCTGTTCAAGGTAGCGGAGGCCGCCGTGGATCAGTTTGCTGCTGGCGCTGGAGGTGTGCGCGGCCAGGTCATCCTGCTCGCACAACAGCACCCGCAGGCCGCGGCCGGCCGCATCACGGGCGATGCCGGCGCCGTTGATGCCGCCACCGATCACCAGCAGGTCGACGTCGTCCATCGCGTCTCCGTGTCCTGTGTGTGCGTAGAGTCGACTGTCAGTTGACTGCCTTTTGTAGAGTCGAGCCATGCTCGACTTTTGAAAGAGCAGTCGACTGGCAGTCGACTCTACAGAACGCGGGTGACGGAAACGACGACGGGCCCCGCAGGGCCCGTCGCGTTACATCAGTGAAGCCGGTGCTGCCTGGATCAGAAGCGGGCACCGATGCCGAAGCCGACGGTCCACGGATCCATCTTGGCCTCGCCGATCTTCTCGCCGCCGACCTTCACGTCCGGACGCGAACGCATGTAGCGGGCATCGGCACGGGCGAACCAGGTGGAGTTGATGTTCATGTCCACGCCGACGGTGCCGATCACGCCCTTGGCGTCCTTGAGGCGGATGTCGGAGCTGCTGCCGTCGGCCAGCGTTTCATTGCTGAAGCTGGACTGGTAGTAGCCCACGCCCACGAACGGACGGAACACGTTGTCAGCCTGGCCGAAGTGGTACTGGCCGCTCAGCGCGACCGGCTGCTGCTCGACGTTGCCCAGGCGGGCATTGTTCGGGCCCTTCACCTTGTGGTCGAACTTGTCGGCGGCGCCCCACAGTTCAACGGCCCAGTTGTCGTTGATGTAGTAGCTGAAGCTGACGGTCGGCGCCGGGCCACCATCGACCTTCTTGATGCCGTCGATCGGATCATTCTTCGGCTGCAGCAGCGCGACGCCGCCAACCACGGCAAAATGCTTGCCCGAAGCGGTATCGGTGGAGCTGCTGTCCTGGGCGAAAGCAGCCGGCGCGAAGGCGGCGGAGGTCAGCAGGGCGAGACTCAGGATACGGATGGAGCGCATGGGGGTATCTCCTAATGTTTCTTGTTTTGGGCCCCCGGTTGCGGGGCGAGCACACCGTAGTCGCCTCAACATGAATCGAATCCGACGCGCGTTAAAAAATAGTTTTCCTTGTTCAGCGATCAGCGCGAAAAGCCTGTATCCATGGGGTTTCTGGTCGTCAGTGGCATTCATTCAGTTGGAGAAGATGTGAGCGCGGCAACGCTGTGCGTCGGCCTGCAAGCGCAGGTGAACGTGGATTGCAGGGTGCTGCTGCTGGGTTCGATGCCAGGCGTGGCATCCCTCCAGGAGCAGCGTTACTACGCGCATCCGCGCAACCGCTTCTGGCCGCTGATGGCCGATATCTGCGGTTTCGACGCGGCTCTGCCCTATGTGCAACGGCTGCAGGCGTTGAACGCCGCGGGCATCGGCCTGTGGGATGTGATCGGCCGCTGCGAGCGGCGCGGCAGCCTGGATGCCGACATCGTGCGTGGCACGGAAGTGGCCAATGCGCTGCCGGAACTGATCGCCACGCTGCCTGAGCTGAAGCTGATCGGCTGCAATGGTGGTGCCTCGCTGCAGGCATTCCAGCGCTGGGTGCTGCCACGGCTGGAAACCCCGCCGAAGCTGGTCGCATTGCCGTCGACCAGCCCTGCCAATGCGGCGTGGTCGTTGCCGCGCCTGCGGCAGGCCTGGCAGCCGGTGGCCGACGCGCGGGCGACATGAAGCGGACATCGTCCGGACAATACGCTACCGACTGGTCGCGGCCGCGACCCATGGGCAACAGCCTGTCCCGGCTGCGTGCGTACTGAAAACACCTGTAACGGTTGGCGCTGGCCCCCGCTGGCCGCACAATAGACGTTTCCCTACACCAGATTGCCGGAGTTATCCCCATGGCCGAAATCAAGGAAGCACTTGTCCCCGATATCGGTGACTACAGCGATATCCCGGTAATCGAGGTGCTTGTCGCCGTCGGCGACACGGTCAAGAAGGACCAGGGCCTGGTGACGCTGGAAAGCGACAAGGCGACCATGGAAGTGCCGTCCTCGGTGGCGGGCGTGGTCAAGGAACTGAAGGTCAAGGTCGGCGACAGCCTGTCCGAAGGCAAGGTCGTGGCCCTGATCGAAGTGGCCGCAGGCGAAGCCGAAGCCGCCAAGCCGGCGGCTGCCGCGCCGGCCAAGGCCGCTGCCCCGGCTGCCGCTACCCAGAGCGCGCCGGCTCCAGCCGCAGCTGCGCCGGCCGCTCCGGCTGCCAGCGGTGGTGCGGTTGAAGCGCTGGTGCCGGACATCGGCGACTACTCCGGCATTCCGGTCATCGAAGTGCTGGTCGCCGTCGGCGACACGGTCAAGAAGGACCAGGGCCTGGTCACGCTGGAAAGCGACAAGGCCACCATGGAAGTGCCGTCGTCGGTGGCCGGCGTGGTCAAGGAGATCAAGGTCAAGGTCGGCGACACTCTGTCGCAGGGCAATGTGGTCGCCATCATCGAGGCCGAGGGCGCTGCCGCGCCGGCGCCGACCAAGGCGGCCGCTGCGGCCGCTCCGGCTGCCGCCGAGACCGCCACCAAGGTCGAGCCGGTCGCTGTGCCGGTGCAGCCGGACAAGCTGGCGGCCCGCGAGATCGCCTCGGCCGGTACCCCGTCCAGCCCGCCGGTGCAGTTCAACGCCGATGGCGTGCTGCCCGCCAAGGTGCCGTATGCCACCCCGGCGGTGCGTGTGTTCGCCCGCGAACTGGGCGTGGACCTGCTGCAGATCAACGGCACCGAGAAGGGTGGCCGCATCACCAAGGGTGACGTGCAGAAGTTCGTCAAGGCCGCGCTCAGTGGTGGCGTGCCGGCTGCCGGCGGTACTGCTGTCGCTGCCGGTGGTGGCCTGAACCTGCTGCCGTGGCCGAAGGTCGACTTCAGCAAGTTCGGCGAGACCGAAGTGCAGCCGCTGTCGCGCATCAAGAAGATCTCCGGTGCGAACCTGGCCCGCAACTGGGCGATGATCCCGCACGTCACCCAGTTCGAGCAGGCCGACATCACCGACCTGGAAGGCCTGCGCGTGGCGCTGAACAAGGAGAACGAGAAGGCCGGCATCAAGCTGACCATGCTCGCCTTCCTGATCAAGGCCAGCGCCGCAGCGCTGAAGAAGTTCCCGGAGTTCAACGCCTCGCTCGATGCCAGCGGTGAAAACCTTACCCTGAAGAAGTACTTCCACATCGGCTTCGCCGCCGACACGCCGAACGGCCTGGTCGTGCCGGTGATCCGCGACGTGGACAAGAAGGGCGTGGTGCAGATCGCGCAGGAAACCGGCGAACTGGCCAAGAAGGCGCGCGACGGCAAGCTCGGCCCGGCCGACATGAGCGGCGGCTGCTTCTCGATCAGCTCGTTGGGCGGCATCGGCGGCACCGCGTTCACCCCGATCGTCAATGCACCGGAAGTGGCCATCCTCGGTGTCTCCAAGTCGTCCATCCAGCCGGTCTGGAACGGCAAGGAATTCGCACCGAAGCTGATGCTGCCGCTGTCGCTGAGCTACGACCACCGCGTCATCGACGGCGCCCTGGCCGCACGCTTCACCACGTACCTGTCCCAGGTACTGGCCGACATGCGCCGCGTGCTGCTGTAAGGCACCCGCTTCGCCCCCACCGTGCGGCCGCAGCCCCTGGCGCGGCCGCGTGAACAGATGCAGTGACAGCCCACCGGCCATGCCGGGCGGGCATGAGGAAAACCCACCATGGCCACGATTGAAGTCAAGGTTCCCGACATCGGCGATTACAGCGATGTGCCGGTGATCGAAGTGTTGGTCGCCGTCGGCGACACGGTGAAGAAGGACCAGGGTCTGGTGACCCTGGAATCGGACAAGGCCACCCTGGAAGTGCCGTCCTCGGCTGCCGGCGTGGTCAAGGAGATCAAGGTCAAGCTGGGCGACACCCTGTCCGAAGGCGCCGTGGTCGTGGTGCTGGACGCTGAAGGCGCCGCCGAAGCCCCGGCCAAGGCCGCTGCGCCGGCTCCGGCTGCAGCCGCTCCGGCCAGCAAGCCGCCGGTGACCCCGTCGCACCGCGCCCCGGCCGAACCGGCTGCGCCGAAGCCGGCGCTGTCCAGCGGCAAGCCGGCCGACATCGAATGCGAGATGGTCGTGCTGGGCTCGGGCCCGGGCGGCTACACCGCCGCCTTCCGCGCTGCCGACGTCGGTCTGGATACGGTGCTGGTCGAACGCTACGCCAGCCTCGGCGGCGTCTGCCTCAATGTGGGCTGCATTCCGTCCAAGGCGCTGCTGCACGCCGCAGCGGTCATCGACGAAGTGGCCCACGCGGGTGATTTCGGCGTCGAATTCGGCAAGCCGACCATCACCCTGGACAAGCTGCGCGAGTACAAGGAAAAGGTCGTCAACCAGCTGACCAAGGGCCTGGCCGGCATGGCCAAGCAGCGCAAGGTCCGCAGCGTGCAGGGCGTCGGCAAGTTCATCTCGGCCAACGAGCTGGAAATCACCGCTGCTGACGGCAGCACCCAGCTGCTGCGCTTCCAGAAGTGCATCATCGCCGCCGGTTCGCAGGCGGTGAAGCTGCCGAACTTCCCGTGGGACGACAAGCGCGTGATGGATTCCACCGACGCGCTGGAGCTGGCCGAAGTGCCGGGCTCGCTGCTGGTCGTCGGCGGCGGCATCATCGGCCTGGAAATGGCCACCGTGTACAGCGCGCTGGGCAGCAAAGTCACCGTGGTCGAGTTCATGGACCAGCTGATGCCGGGCGCCGACAAGGACCTGGTCAAGCCGCTGGCCGACCGCCTGAAGAAGCAGGGCATCGAAGTGCACCTGAAGACCAAGGCCTCGGGCGTCACCGCCGATGCCAAGGGCATCACCGTCACCTTCGACGCCGCCGAGGAAGGCCAGGCGCCTGCGCTGGCGCAGGGCACCTTCGACCGCGTGCTGGTGGCCGTGGGCCGTTCGCCGAACGGCAGGAAGATCGATGTCGAGAAGGCCGGCGTGCAGGTCACCGACCGTGGCTTCATCCCGGTCGACCGCCAGATGCGCACCAACGTGCCGCACATCTTTGCCATCGGCGACATCGTCGGCAACCCGATGCTGGCCCACAAGGCCACGCATGAGGGCAAGCTGGCCGCCGAAGTGGCTGCTGGGCACAAGAAGGAATGGGTGGCCCGCGTGATTCCGTCGGTGGCCTATACCAACCCGGAAATCGCCTGGGTTGGCGTGACCGAGACCGAAGCCAAGGCCAAGGGCCTGAAGGTCGGCGTGGCCAAGTTCCCGTGGGCCGCCAGTGGCCGCGCGATCGGCATCGGCCGCACCGAGGGCTTCACCAAGCTGATCTTCGACGAAGAAACCCACCGCATCATCGGCGGTGCGATCGTCGGCGTGCACGCCGGTGACCTGCTGGCCGAGATCGGCCTGGCGATCGAGATGGGTGCGGAGGCGGAAGACATCGGCCACACCATCCATGCCCACCCGACGCTGAGCGAGTCGGTGGCGATGGCGTCGGAAATCTACGACGGCACGATCACCGATCTGTACATGCCGAAGAAGAAGTAAGGCGCCCGCGCCGTTCCGAACGAAAAGCCCTGGCATCTGCCGGGGCTTTTTGTTTCTCCGCTCCGGATTTTTGCGAGCGGTGGGGCCGCTGCGCGGGTGGCAGGTGTTTGGACAAATGTCCCCCGCCGCCCGCCTGCGGCGGTCGCCTCCTCCTTTACTTTGTCCAAACGCCTGCCACCCGCGCAGCGGCTCGGCTTGCGGATAGTCAGAGCCAGTGCCAAAGCCGCCCGGATTCCTGACACGCGGGGGGAGAGGGGCTTGTGTGCGAAGTAAAGGAGGAGGCGTCGGCCGTAGGCCGGCGCCGGGGGACATTCGCACGCAAGCCCCTCTCCCCCCGCGCTCGACCAACCTGCTTCTCTGCTCGACGATGCCACAAAAAACGCGGCCCCGATGTTCCGGAGGCCGCGCCAGGAGAGAGGGTGCCGTGGAAGGGGCGGGGGATCAGAACACGAAGCTGATACCGGCCACCGGGCCCTTGAATTCCTGCTTCAGGCCGACAGTACCGTCGCTGCCCTTCTTGTCCACGTCCAGCTTGAACCAGTCGTAGCCGGCGAACACGCCGAAGTTCTTGGTGAAGCGGTAATCGACGATGGCATTGGCGCGGCTCAGGTCGCCCTTGTAGTCATCGAAGCTGCCCCAGCGCGTGTTGAGGTACTGGCCCTGCAGCGTGATCATCCAGCGCTCGGACGGAGTGAAGGTCATGCGGGCGCCCACCACGGGTGCCACGCCATCGGCCTTCTCGTCGAGGAACTGGCCTTCGTACACCGTGCCCAGGTCGGCGTAGCCCTTGGTGCTGACCTTGGCGTATTCGCCACCGATCTGCAGGCCGAGGTCGAAGGTGTCGGTATCAACCACCGAGTAGTCATAGACCAAGCTGGCCACCTGGTACTTCAGCTCACCCTTCACGAAGCTGCCGGCCGGCACGTTCTCACCGCCGAAGGAAATGCCCTGGTCGAGGGTCTCGCGGCGGTCCTTGTCGTACTTGAAGTAGTTGAACAGGAGGCGCTGACGGTTGCTGATGCGGAACATGCCGTCGATGCGCGGCTCCCATTCCTTGCCACCCAGCTTGAAGTCCTGGTTCAGGGAGATGTCCTGGCCGGCCACGGTGGTGCTGCCGCGGAGGGTGTTGTCCGAATCGATGTTCATCGCACCCAGACGGATGGCAAAGCGGTCATCGCCTTCGGCGGCGTGGGCCGCATTGGCGAACGAGGCGCCGGCAGCGAGCAGGGAGAGGGCGAGCAGGGTGGGTACGGGGCGCATCGAAGAGTCCTTGCAGTGGTTCATCAGAATGAAGGCCACTGTGCCGGACAGGCCCGTCCACCATGCGTGAACGTATGGTCCATGGCATGTGTACGGTTCAGTGCTGTCGCGACGATGCAAAAAGATGGCCCCGGAGCCGGGCTTCGGGGCCATCGTGGGACCTGCGGGGCGGAGCCGACGAGGATGCTGCAGGCAGGTCGAATGATCGGACCGGCATGTCTGACGAAAGTTCCGCAGCCTGCGACCAAAGTTCAATAGTGCGTCGCAACATGGTGCGGACGTCATTGTCCCCCTGGTGGCACGCAAAAATGTAACCGTTACCGCAACTTGCGGCTTCCAGGGATGAACAGGGAGCGGTTGTCTCGCAAATTGTCCCATTGCTATAATTTGGCGGCTCGATGAGGCCCCCCTGCTGTAGCCGCCTCAGCCCTCCACTTGCAACCACGCGGGACGTCCTGTGCTGAACTCCGTTGATGCGGGTCGGCGACTGATGCTGCGCGCCGCGGTCTACCCGCTGGCCGCAGTGGCTGTCCTGGCCCTGGCCTTCCTGCTGGTAGGTCCGAAATACGCCCTCGGCGCGCTGGCGTCCGGTGTGGCCATTTCGGCCGGTGGCTGGGTGGCGGCACGGATGGCACTGGGCGGTGGGGCACTGGCCGCAGGATCGGCGATGGCTCGCCTGATCATTGCGATCGTGGCCAAGTGGGTCGTGGTTTTCGGCGTCCTGCTGGTGGGGTTCCTGGTCTTCAAGCTGCCTGCATTGGCGCTGTTGGCCGGTATCGCCGTCGGCTTGATGTTCCAGGTCCTGGCGATGGCCAGGCGTTGACAGAATTCAATTAACTGAAGGTTCCGGACACATGGCGGGCGAGGCTCTAACCCCTACCAGCTACATCCAGCATCACCTGCACAACCTGACCGCGCCGGTCGGCAAGGGTGAGGGTATGTTCTGGCATATCCACGTCGATACCTTCCTCACCGCGGTCCTGATGGGCCTGGTGATCGTTGTCGCGTTCTGGCTGGGCACCCGCAAGGCCACCGCCGGCGTGCCGGGCAAGTGGCAGGCCTTCGTTGAAATCTGCCTGGAGTTCGTCGACCGCCAGGCCAAGGACACCTACCACGGCAAGAGCAAGCTGGTCACGCCGATCGCCATCACCATCTTCTTCTGGATTCTGCTGATGAATCTGCTGAAGATGATCCCGGCCGATTTCATCGCCAAGCCGCTGGAATGGGCGGGCGTGCACTACTGGAAGCCGGTCCCGACCGCTGACGTCAACGCCACCCTGGGCATGGCCATCAGCGTGTTCTTCCTGATGCTGTTCTTCGCGCTCAAGTCCAAGGGCCTGGGCGGCTTCATCAAGGAATTCCTGACGGCCCCGTTCGGCAAGTGGATGATGCCGTTCAACCTGATCCTCAACATCGTCGAGTGGCTGAGCAAGCCGATCTCGCTGGCGATGCGACTGTTCGGCAACATGTTCGGCGGCGAAATCGTGTTCCTGCTGATCTGGGTGCTGGGTGGTGCCGGTTTCTTCGGTGCCATTGCCGGTGGTGTGTTCGGCCTCGGCTGGATGCTGTTCCACCTGCTGGTGATCCCGCTGCAGGCCTTCATCTTCATGATGCTGTCGATCGTGTACCTGAGCCTGTCGGAAGACGCTCACTGAGTTTCAAGCTTCAACGCGTTTCAACCTTCATCCGTTTCATCACCCTTAGCAACTTAAGTTCCTGGAGATAACCATGTACTTCGCCGTCCTGACCAACTTCGCGCAGATTCAGAGCTCCACCGCCCTTGCCGTCGGCATCATGATCGGCCTGGCCGCGCTGGGCGCCGGTCTGGGTCTGGCCATCATGGCTGGTAAGTTCCTGGAGTCGGCCGCCCGCCAGCCGGAACTGATCCCGGTCCTGCAGGTCCGCATGTTCATCACCGCCGGCCTGATCGACGCCGCGTTCATCATCTCGGTCGCCGTTGGCCTGCTGCTGGCCTTCGCCAACCCGCTGTCGGCTGCCTTCGCTGGCGCCGTCACCAAGGCTCTGGCCGGCTGATACAGCGGTTTGAGACGACCGGGTGCTGATGCACCCGGTTTCGGATGAAGGCCGGATGTGCCGCTACGGCGGCGCGTCCACCCCGAAACCAGCGATCGAGCTAACCATGAATATCAATTTCACCCTTCTTGCGCAGGCGCTGGCCTTCGCTGGTCTGATCTGGATCATCGCGACCAAGATCTGGCCGCCGCTGATGAACGCGATCGAAGAGCGCCAGCAGAAGATTGCTGAAGGCCTCGCTGCTGCCGACCGCAGCCAGAAAGATCTGGCCCAGGCGCAGGAGAAGGTCAACGAAGCGCTGAAGGAAGCACGCACCAAGGCCAACGAGATCATCGATCAGGCCCACGCGCGTGCCAACCAGATCGTTGATGCTGCCCGTAACGAAGCGATCACCGAAGCCACCCGTCAGAAGGAACTGGCCCAGGCTGAAATCGACGCCGCCGCCAACCGTGCCCGTGAAGATCTGCGCAAGCAGGTGTCCGCGCTGGCCGTGACCGGTGCCGAAAAGCTGCTCAAGCGCGAAATCGACGCCAACGCCCACAAGGCGCTGCTCGACGAGCTGGCCTCGGAGATCTAAGGATGAGCCAGGCCCTCACGCTTGCCCGCCCGTACGCCCGCGCCGCGTTCGCGACCGCGCGCGACGAAGGCGCGTTCGCGCCGTGGTCGGACGCCCTCGCGTTCTCCGCCCACGTCGCCGCCGACCCGCGCGTGGCGGCCCTGCTCGCCAACCCGGAGCTGGGTCGTGACGACGCCGTCGCCCTGCTGGCGCCGGTGTCCCACGGCGAGACCTACTCGCGCTTCCTGGCCATCCTGGCCGAATCGCATCGTCTGCCGCTGCTGCCGGAGATTTCCGGCATGTTCGACGCACTGCGCGCCGAAGCCGAGCACGTGGTCAAGGCTACCGTCACCTCGGCCGCCGAACTGTCGGCCGGTGAGCTGGACGCGATCAAGGTCGCGCTGCGCAAGCGCTTCAACCGCGAGGTCGACGTGACCACCGCGGTCGATGCCTCGCTGATCGGCGGCGCCGTGATCGACGCCGGCGACGTGGTCATCGATGGTTCGCTGAAGGGCAAGCTGGCCCGTCTGCAGACCGCGCTCGCTAACTGAATTCATTTAACGTCCGGCCCCGCTGCCGGCACTAGGACTTGACGATGGCAACCACGCTCAACCCCTCCGAAATCAGCGAACTGATCAAGAACCGCATCGAGAAGGTCAAGCTGGCCGCGGAATCGCGCAACGAAGGCACCGTGACCAGCGTGTCCGACGGCATCGTGCGCATCTTCGGTCTGGCCGACGTGATGCAGGGCGAAATGATCGAACTGCCGAACAACACCTTCGCACTGGCCCTGAACCTGGAGCGCGACTCGGTCGGCGCCGTGGTGCTGGGTGACTACGAGCACCTGCGCGAAGGCGACGTCGCCAAGACCACCGGCCGCATCCTGGAAGTGCCGGTCGGTCCGGAACTGCTGGGCCGCGTCGTGAACGCGCTGGGCGAGCCGATCGACGGCAAGGGCCCGCTGGGCACCGACCTGACCGCTCCGGTGGAGCGTGTTGCGCCGGGCGTGATCTGGCGCAAGTCGGTCGATCAGCCGGTGCAGACCGGCTACAAGTCGGTCGACTCGATGATCCCGATCGGCCGTGGCCAGCGTGAGCTGATCATCGGTGACCGCCAGACCGGCAAGACCGCGATGGCGATCGATGCCGTGATCAACCAGAAGGGCACCGGCATCAAGTGCGTGTACGTTGCGATCGGCCAGAAGGCTTCGACCATCGCCAACATCGTGCGCAAGCTGGAAGAGAACGGCGCGCTGGCCCACACCATCGTGGTGGCCGCGACCGCTTCCGAATCGGCTGCCATGCAGTACATCAGCGCCTACTCGGGCTGCACCATGGGTGAGTACTTCATGGACCGCGGCGAAGACGCGCTGATCGTGTACGACGATCTGTCCAAGCAGGCTGTCGCCTACCGCCAGATCTCGCTGCTGCTGAAGCGCCCGCCGGGCCGTGAAGCCTACCCGGGTGACGTGTTCTACCTGCACTCCCGTCTGCTCGAGCGCGCTGCCCGCGTGTCCGAGGAATACGTCGAGAAGTTCACCGAAGGCAAGGTCACCGGCAAGACCGGTTCGCTGACCGCGCTGCCGATCATCGAAACCCAGGCCGGCGACGTGTCCGCCTTCGTTCCGACCAACGTGATCTCGATCACCGACGGCCAGATCTTCCTGGAAACCGATCTGTTCAACGCCGGCATCCGCCCGGCCGTGAACGCCGGTATCTCGGTGTCGCGCGTCGGTGGCTCGGCCCAGACCAAGATCATCAAGAAGCTGTCCGGCGGCATCCGTATCTCGCTGGCCCAGTACCGCGAGCTGGCTGCGTTCGCGCAGTTCGCATCGGACCTGGACGAAGCGACCCGCAAGCAGCTGGAGCGTGGCCAGCGCGTCACCGAGCTGATGAAGCAGAAGCAGTACGCGCCGATGTCGATCGCCAACCAGGCACTGTCGATCTACGCCGTCAACGAGGGTTACCTCGACGACGTGCCGGTCAACAAGCTGCTGGCGTTCGAAGAAGGCCTGCACGCCCACTTCGCCAACACCCAGGGCGAGCTGGTCAGCAAGGTCAACGCCACCGGCGGTTGGGACAACGACATCGAAGGTGCCTTCAAGAAGGGCATCGCCGAGTTCAAGACCACCGGCAGCTGGTAATCGCGGTCCTGTAGAGCGGAGCCGCTGGCTCCGCTGGACCAGATGACAAACGGTTGAACAACGCGGGGCAGCAGCCCCGCGCCACGGGAAACAAGAGATGGCAAGCGGACGCGAAATCAAAACCAAGATCAAGAGCGTGCAGAACACCCGCAAGGTGACGCGCGCCCTGGAAATGGTCTCGGCCTCCAAGATCCGCAAGGCGCAGGATCGGATGAAGACCTCGCGTCCGTACGCGCAGGCGATGAAGCAGGTGATCGGTCACCTGGCCCAGGCCAGCACCGACTACCAGCATCCGTTCCTGGTCGAGCGTGAGCAGGTCAAGCGGGTCGGCTTCATCGTGATCTCCTCCGATCGCGGCCTGGCCGGCGGCCTGAACAACAACCTGTTCCGCAAGATGCTGGGCGAAGCCAAGGCATGGCAGGACAAGGGTGCGGAAGTGGACCTGGTGACCATCGGCCAGAAGGCTTCGACCTTCTTCCGCCGCGTGAAGGTCAACATGGTCGGCAGCGTGACCCACATCGGCGACGTGCCGAAGCTGGAATCGCTGATCGGTGTGATCAAGGTCATGCTCGACGCCTTCACCGAAGGCAAGATCGACCGCGTGTACCTGGTCTACAACCGCTTCGTGAACACCATGGTGCAGAAGGCCAGCTTCGATCAGCTGCTGCCGCTGCCGCCGGCTGAGAAGCAGGTCGCTCACCACGACTGGGACTACCTGTACGAACCCGATGCCGCGACCGTGCTCGAGCACGTGATGACGCGTTACATCGAGTCGCTGGTGTACCAGGCACTGCTGGAAAACGTCGCCTCCGAGCATGCGGCACGCATGGTTGCGATGAAGGCGGCGAGCGACAACGCCAACAAGCTGATCGGCACCCTGCAGCTCGTCTACAACAAGGCGCGCCAGGCAGCGATCACCCAGGAAATCTCCGAAATCGTCGGCGGCGCGGCAGCAGTCTGACCGCGTTCGTTCAAAGCACACATTAGAGGATGCAGCAATGAGTCAGGGCAAGATCGTTCAGATCATCGGCGCGGTCGTCGACGTCGAATTCCCGCGTGAATCGGTGCCGAAGGTGTACGACGCACTGAAGGTGGAAAACACCGAGATCACCCTCGAAGTCCAGCAGCAGCTGGGCGACGGCGTGGTGCGTACCATCGCCCTCGGTTCCACCGACGGCCTGAAGCGCAACCTGGTTGCCGTCAACACCGGCCGTGGCATCTCGGTGCCGGTCGGCGCCGGCACCCTGGGCCGCATCATGGACGTGCTCGGCCGTCCGATCGACGAAGCCGGCCCGGTGGCCGCCAGCGACAGCTGGGAAATCCACCGTGCGGCCCCGTCGTACGAAGACCAGTCCCCGGCCACCGAACTGCTGGAAACCGGCATCAAGGTCATCGACCTGATGTGCCCGTTCGCCAAGGGCGGCAAGGTCGGCCTGTTCGGCGGCGCCGGCGTCGGCAAGACCGTCAACATGATGGAGCTGATCAACAACATCGCCAAGGCGCACAGCGGTCTGTCCGTGTTCGCCGGCGTGGGTGAGCGTACCCGTGAGGGCAACGACTTCTACCACGAAATGAAGGACTCCAACGTCCTCGACAAGGTGGCGATGGTGTACGGCCAGATGAACGAGCCGCCGGGCAACCGCCTGCGCGTCGCCCTGACCGGCCTGACCATGGCCGAGTACTTCCGCGACGAGAAGGACGAAAACGGCAAGGGCAAGGACGTCCTGCTGTTCGTCGACAACATCTACCGCTACACCCTGGCCGGTACCGAAGTGTCGGCACTGCTGGGCCGCATGCCGTCCGCCGTGGGTTACCAGCCGACCCTGGCCGAGGAAATGGGCGTCCTGCAGGAGCGCATCACCTCGACCAAGAACGGTTCGATCACCTCGATCCAGGCCGTCTACGTTCCCGCGGACGACCTGACCGACCCGTCGCCGGCAACCACCTTCGCCCACCTGGACTCGACCGTTACCCTGTCGCGTTCGATCGCCTCGCTGGGTATCTACCCGGCCGTCGATCCGCTGGACTCCACCAGCCGCCAGATGGACCCGCTGGTCATCGGCCACGAGCACTACGACACCGCCCAGCGCGTCCAGCAGACCCTGCAGAAGTACAAGGAACTGAAGGACATCATCGCGATCCTGGGCATGGACGAACTGTCCGAAGAGGACAAGCAGGCCGTGTCGCGCGCCCGTAAGATCGAGCGCTTCTTCAGCCAGCCGTTCCACGTGGCCGAAGTGTTCACCGGTTCGCCGGGCAAGTACGTGCCGCTGAAGGACACCATCCGTGGCTTCAAGGCCATCGTCGATGGCGAGTACGACCACCTGCCGGAGCAGGCGTTCTACATGGTTGGCGGCATCGAAGAAGCGGTCGAGAAGGCCAAGAAGATGGCCGAGAAGGCCTGATCCGGGGCGGGCGGGAGCGATCCTGCCCGACCTGACGCCGGCGCCGGGCAACCGCCCGCGCCGGTGGACCCCCACGGTGGCATTGCGCCGCCGCGAACAGCGAAGAGATTTGCATGAGCACGATCCGTTGCGACATCGTCAGCGCCGAGCAGGAAATCTTCCGTGGCGAAGCGACCCTGGTCGTGGCCACCGGTGAGCTGGGCGAACTGGGCATCGCGCCCAAGCACGCGCCGCTGATCACCCGCCTGAAGCCGGGCAAGGTGGTGGTGACCACGCCGAATGGCGAGCAGCTGGATTTCGCCATTTCCGGCGGCATCCTGGAAGTGCAGCCGCAGGTGGTGACCGTGCTGGCCGACACCGCGATCCGCGCGCAGGACATCGACGAAGCCTCGGTCCGCAAGGCCAAGGAAGAAGCCGAGCGCATCCTGGCCAACCGCGGTGAAGCCATGGAAGTGGCCGAAGCCCAGCAGAAGCTGGCCGAAGCCGTCGTCCAGCTGCAGGCCCTGGAACGCCTGCGCAAGACCCTCAAGCACTGAGGTTCCGCGCTGCATCCACGAAAACGCCGGCCCTGCGCCGGCGTTTTTGTTCGGGTGGCTGGGTAGAGTCGACCGGGTGGATTCGACCGGGTAGAGTCGACTGGGTAGAGTCGACTGTTAGTCGACTGCTCTACGTTCAGGCCGCGAAAATCCCGCGCTGCGCGCGTTAGTCGACTACCAGTCGACTCTACCAGTCCCGGTCCCCAGTCCCGATCCCGATCACCGATCCCGATCACCGATCACCGATCCCGGTCCCCGATCCCGGTCCCCGATCCCGATCCCGATCCCGATCCTGGTGCCGTCTCAGCGATACACCACGTACCGCATCAGCAGGAACGACACACACGCCAGGCCGCCTTCCACCAGCGGTTTGGCAAGCCAGGTGTACTGCAGGCCCAGCGCATGGTCCACCAGGCTCACCAGCAATGTGCTCGCCACGGTGAGCAGCAGCCATAGACTGAAAAAGCGTGCAAATCGCTTCCATCCCAGCTTGCGGGTGCCAGCCTCGGCAAAGGTGTAGCGGCCGTTGAGCCAGAAGCCCAGCAGCATGCCGGCCAGGCGCCCGGCGATGTTGGCCGGCGCCACGGGCACGCCCAGCGCGGTGGTGACCACGAACACGAGCCAGTCGAGCAGCAGCTGCACGAGCCCGATGACGAGGTAGGCGCTTCCCTGGCGGACGAGGCTCATCGGCATGGCGAAGGGAGGAGGGATGCCCATGTTAACGGCGCACGCTCTAGAATCACCGGCAACGAACCACGGACCGCCGTTCCCATGACCCAACCCCTGCACGTCATCATCCTCGCCGCCGGCGCAGGCAAGCGCATGAAGTCGGTGCTGCCGAAGGTGCTGCAGCCGATCGCGGGCCAGCCGATGCTGGCGCACGTGATCGACGCGGCCCGTGAGCTCCAGCCGGCGGCGATCCACGTGGTCCATGGCCATGGCGGCGAGGCGGTGCGCCAGTACTTCGCCGGCCAGCCCGACCTGCAATGGGCCGAACAGGCTCAGCAGCTCGGCACCGGCCATGCGGTAGCGCAGGCGATGCCCCAGGTTCCCGACCTGGCGCAGGTGCTGGTCCTGTACGGCGACGTGCCGCTGATCCGTGCGCAGACCCTGCGCGACCTGCTCGCACAGCCGGGCCGGCTGGCGGTACTGGTGGCCGATGTCGATGACCCGACCGGATATGGCCGCGTGCTGCGCGATGCCGAGGGCAAGGTTGGCGCGATCATCGAGCAGAAGGACGCCACCGATGACCAGCTGCGCGTGCGTACGATCAATACCGGCATCATCGCCGCCGAATCGACTGCGCTGCGCCGTTGGCTGTCGCAGCTTTCCAACAGCAATGCACAGGGCGAGTACTACCTCACCGATGTCTTTGCGTTTGCCGCCCATGAATACACGCCGGCCGAAATGGCGCTGGTGGCCGACGCGCAGGAGGCCGAAGGGGCGAACGACCCCTGGCAGCTCTCGCAGCTGGAGCGTGCCTGGCAGCGTCGTGCGGTGCGGGCCTTATGCGCACAGGGGGCGCGCGTGCGCGATCCCGCCCGGCTCGACATCCGCGGCACTGTCACCGTGGGCAGCGACGTGCTGATCGACGTCGATGTCGTGCTCGAGGGCAACGTGGTGCTCGGCGACGGCGTCACCGTCGGTCCGTTCAACCGTTTGAAGGACGTCAACCTTGGGCCGGGCACCGAAGTGCGTGCGCACTGCGATCTGGAGGGGGTGGTTACCGAGGGTGCCGCGCAGATCGGCCCGTTCGCGCGCCTGCGACCGGGCACCGTGCTGGCCGATGGCGTGCACGTCGGCAACTTCGTCGAGACCAAGAAGGTCATGCTGGGTGTCGGTAGCAAGGCCAATCACCTCACCTACCTGGGCGATGCGGTGATCGGCAGCAAGGTGAACATCGGCGCTGGCACCATCACCTGCAACTACGATGGCGTGAACAAGTCGACCACCACCATCGGCGACAACGCGTTCATCGGCTCCAACAGTTCGCTGGTGGCACCGGTGACCATTGGCGACGGCGCGACCATTGCCGCCGGTTCGGTCATCACCCGCAACGCGCCGGACGGCAAACTGACACTGGCACGTGCCCGGCAGGAAACCATCGATGGCTGGAAGCGCCCGCTCAAGAAGTCCTGAGCCCCGCATTCCCCGCGCCGATGAACTCGGTGTGCTGCCCGGCATCGAGCAGCGCGCCGGCGAGGTGTTGAGGGGCCATGAGGCCTATCCGGTGTTCGCCGGGCATGGCCTGGACCTGCCGACACTACAGGATGGCCTTGAACGCGGGCAGCTGTGGGTGGTGGATGCGGCTGACGTTGGCATCGCCGGCTATCTGCTTGCCGGCGAACTGGCAGGTGAGTTCCACGTGCTGCAGATGGATGTGGATCCTGCACACGCGCGGCAAGGTCATGGGCGCACGTTGTTGCGCCATGCATTGGTACAGGCCCGGGCGAAAGGCTATCGCTCGGCCGTGCTGACCACGTTGTCCGACGTGCCGTGGAATGCGGCCTTCTATGCCAGCGAAGGTTTCGTCGCCGCACCGGAGGCGGAGTGGGGTGCAGGGCTGCAGGCGGTGATGGCCGAAGAGGCCGCGCTGGGGTTTCCGATGCATCTACGCGTGGCGATGCGGCAGGCCTGGTAGATGCCGGCCTCGGTCGGCATATCCACGCATCGCGTGGATCTACCCGATCGGTCCGCTCAACCCACCGGCAGCAGGATCGACACGCACAACCCGCCATCGCCGCGGTTCTGCAGTGACACCCGTCCGCCGTGGGCCTCCACGATCTCCCGCGTCAGCGCCAGCCCCAGCCCGGTGCCATTGCGCTTGGTCGAATAGAACGGCATCAGTGCGTTCTGCAGCACCTGCTCGTTCATGCCCTTGCCGCGGTCAAGCACGTCCAGGCGCAGCCACTGCGGCAGCCGGGTCAGCTGTACCTGCACATCGTCGTTGGGCGGCTCGGCTTCAGCGCAGGCTTCGTGCGCATTCTTCAGCAGGTTCAACAACGCCTGCCCGAACTGCGCGATGTCGATGCGGCTGCTCAGCTCCTCGTCCGGCTCACGTTCCATGCCGAACGGGATCTGCTGGCGCAGGCTGGACAGGAACGGCGCCCAGTGCACGGTCTGCAGCTGCGGCTGTGGCAGCTTGGCAAAGCGCGCATAGCCACGGATGAAGCCTTCCAGATGGCGTGCGCGATCCTCGATGGTGGTGAAGATCTCGGGCAGCCGGTCAAAGCGCTCACGCTGCACCAGCACGCCGCCGGAATGGGCGAGCGAAGCAATCGGTGCCAGTGAGTTGTTGAGCTCGTGGCTGATCACCCGGATCACCTTCTTCCAGGTCTGCACTTCCTGGCGGCGCAGCTCGGCGGTCAACAGGCGCACCAGCAGCAGGTCGTGCGGACGACCGTTGAGCTGGAAGGCACGCCGCGAGAGGTGATAGACCTGCTCGTCATCCTCATCGCCATCCTCGCCTTCGGCGTGCACCGCGAACAGGCTGTCACCGCCACGGGCGATGGCATCGCGCAGTTCCACCGGCACCTGTTCCAGCACGTCTTCCAGGCGCTGGCCTTCCAGCTTCCAGCCGCCGTGCAGCAGCTTGCGCGCGGCCAGGTTGGAGAACACCACGCGGGCGATGCCATCACCGCCGGAGGCGATCAACAGCATCGCAACCGGCGTGTTCTGCACCATGGTGTCCAGCAGCAGCTCACGTTGCACCAGACCCTGCCGCTGCTCACGCAGTACATCACCCAGCTCCCGGTGTGCCTGCACCAGGTCGCCGAGCTCGTCATTGCCGGGCCAGTGCACGCCGAAGTTGTATTCGCCGTCGCGATAGCTGCTGGTGGTGCCCGCCAGGGCCCGCATCAGCGACCGCACCGGGGCGGTGGCCCGACGCAGCGTCCACCACATCAGCGACAGCAGGATCAGCGCCGACACCGTGGTCACCACCCAGCCATGGTCCATCCAGTAGGCCAGCAGCCACGGCAGTGCCGCAGCCAGTGCCAGCACCGGCAGCAGGCGCAGGAACAGGCGGAAAGTGAACGAGCGCCGCTTCATTCGCGTGGAATACCGTGGCGGTCCATGCGCCGGTACAGCGCCTGGCGGCTCAGGCCGAGCTCGGCGGCAGCCTGGGCGATGACGCCATGGTTACGCGCCAGCACCTCCTCGATGCGTGCGCGGTCGGGATCATTGCCTGCGCTGGGTGCCGGTCGTGGTACGAAGGCTGCGCGCGGCAGGTTGAGATCGGCCACTTCGATGCGGTTGCCGGTGGCCAGCAGTTCGGCACGCTGGATCACGTTGCGCAGCTCGCGCACGTTGCCTGGCCACGGATGCCGCTGCAGTGCCGCGGTGGCGGCGCTGGACAGCGGCTTGCCAGCGGTCAGGAATCGCTCGGCCAGCGGCACGATGTCGCCCGGCCGGTCGGCCAGCGGCGGCAGCACCAGTTCCACCGTGTTGAGGCGGTAATAGAGATCTTCGCGGAAGGTACCGTCGCGGATCATCGCCGGCAGGTCGGCATTGGTCGCGCTGACCACGCGGACCTTGACCTGGCGCTCGCGGTTGGAACCCAGGCGCTCGAAGCGGCCGGTTTCCAGCACGCGCAGCAGCTTCATCTGCCCGCCGAGCGACAGGTTGCCGATCTCATCCAGGAACAGGGTGCCACCATCGGCGGCCTCGAACTTGCCTTCGCGCGCCTTGTTGGCGCCGGTATACGCACCGGCCTCGGCACCGAACAGTTCGGCTTCGATCAGTTCCGAGGGCAACGCGCCACAGTTGACCGCCACGAACGGGCCCTTGGCCACCAGCGAATTGGCCTGGATGATCTGCGCGATCTTCTCCTTGCCGGCACCATTCGCGCCGGTGATCAGTACCGGCAGTTCCGAGCGTGCGACCTGGCAGGCGAGGGCGATGACGCGCTCGCTGGCGGGGTCGGCGAAGACCGCGCCGCACAGGTCGTACTTCTCTTCCAGCGCGTTGCGCTGGTGCAGTTCACGGCTGCGGCGCCGGTCCAGTTCGCGGCGTGCCTCGGACAGTTCCAGCAGGTTGTTGACCGTGGTCATCAGCTTGCGGTCGTCCCAGGGCTTGGGCAGGTAGTCGGCCGCACCGGCCTTGACCAGGTCCACGGCACTGCTCAGGTGGGTCCAGGCGGTCAGCAGGATCACCGGCAGGTCCGGATGGCGCGCACGGATCTGCGCGAACAACGCTTCGCCCTCCTCACCGGAGGTGGTGTCCTCGCTGAAGTTCATGTCCTGGATCACCAGATCGACCGGCTGCGACTCGAGCAGGGCCAGCCCATCGGCGGGCGTGTGCGCCTGCAGGGTGTCGATGTCGTGCAGGGAGAACAGCACGTCCAGCGCAGTACCCACGCTGGCGTTGTCGTCGATGATCAGGATCGCAGGCATCAAGCGGTTCTGCAGAAAGGGATGGGCGGCGCCGATGGAGCCGTTCGTGTCCACGCACCGGGAGAGCCCGACGCCACCCATCAAGCATAGCCAAACCTGTGGCCGTGCAGGAGCGGATGATGCTCAGCGCCCGGGTGGGGCTGGCGGAGGTGGTGGCGCGGGTGGTGGCGGGACCTCCAATGCCTGTCGCCACGCAGCGGCGTTGACCGCCACCGTCAGTTCGCGCTTGTCGCGGCGCAGCAACAGATAGGCGCTGGCCGCGTGGGAATGGCGCAGTGCCTCGGCCAGATGTTCAACCCGGCGCACCGCCGTGTCGTCCACGCGGAGGATGCGATCGCCACTGCGCACGCCGAAGCGCACTTCCGGGCTGGCGGCCTCCACATGCACCTGGCCTTCGGTCGAGCGCAGCGACAGCCGCGCTCCATCGCGGCGCCATTCCAGCGTCTGTGCGCTGCCACCACCGGCCAGCGCCGGCAGGGGCAGGAGCAGCATCAGGCACATCGCGCAGGCACGCATCTCACGCGCCCCGCGTGGCGACCGCAGGCGGTACCGCCGCCGCACGCCGTGCCGGACCGAACACCGCAATCTGGCCCAGTATCCACAGCAGCAGCGCACCCAGCGGCAGGTAGTACAGCGGCATGCGCGGCAGCTCGTACAGGTTCATCAGGGCCAGGTTGATCGCGTACGCCGCCAGCATGCCCAGCACGATGCCCAGCGAGGCCAGCAGGAAGTTCTCGGTCTGGAAGTAGCGCAGGATCTGCCCGCGGGTGGCGCCCAGCGCACGGCGGATGCCGATCTGCTTGCTGCGCTGCTGCACCCAGAAGCTGGCCAGGCCGATGATGCCCAGCGCAGTGACCACCAGCAGCGAGATGCTGACGGTGATCAGCAGGCCGACCATCGCGCGGTCGTTCTTGAAGAAGTCCTTGCGCTGGTCTTCATAGGTCAGCTTGTCGCGCATCAGGCGGTTGGGGTCATTGCGCTCCAGCGCGGCGGCACCGGCATCGAGCACCTCCTGGCGGCGTTCCGGCGAAGTGCGCAACACGTACGTGCCACCCTTGTCGAAGCTGACCCGGATCGGCAGCAGCATCGAGTTGGTCCAGTTGTCATTCCAGCCATTGGGCGTGCTGAGCGTGTCGACGATGCCGACCACATGCAGCGACTGCTTGCCCATGTAGTAGGTCTTGCCCAGGGCGCTGCCGTTGGGCTCCATCTTGGCGGCGGTGGCCTGGGTGAGGATGACCGGGATGGCCTTTTCCTTGGCGCCACCCTTGCTGACGTCTTCGAAGTTCTGGTACTCGTCGGGCAGGAAATCGCGGCCGGCGATCAGATTGATGCCCATCGTGGCCAGCCCGTTCTCGGACAGGGTGTACATCGAAGCGTTGGTGGTCGGCCGTTCCTGGTCGATCACCCGCGAGATGCTGCTGCTGGAGGAGCCGTTGCGGAAGGGGACCTGGTTGATGATGGTGACGTTGCTGACGCCGGGAATCGCGCGCAGCGATGCCAGGTCCTCGCGGGTGCGGGACATGGCGTCGGTCTGCTTGCCGATGCCGCTGACGCGCAGCATCACCAGTTCTCTCTCGGCGATACCGCTGGGCATGCTGATTTTCTCCACGCGCTGGCTGACCAGGAACAGCGCGTTGCAGACGATGGCGCAGGTCAGTGCGACTTCCAGCACGATCAGGGCGGCAGCGGTCTTGTGCCGGCGCAGCGTGCTGAGGATGGGGCGGATGTCCATGGGAGTCCTCGTTCGGGTGCTTACTGCGACTTGAGCTGGATGGCCGGGGTGACCTGCATCGCGCGCCAGGCGGGCAGGAATCCGGCGGCGAGGCTGGCGAACAGGGTCAGGCCCAGCGCGAGCAGCAGCATGTTGCCGTCCAGGTGGGCCAGCTTTGCGTATTCCACCGGCTGCTGGCGCACCGCGAACAGGCCAAGCAGGGCAAGGCCGATACCCAGCACGCCACCGACCACGCCCACCGCGCCGGCTTCCACCAGGCACTGCAGGAAGATCTGGCCACGGCTGGCGCCGAGTGCACGGCGCACGCCGATCTCACCACTGCGGCGCAGGAACTTGGCCAGCAGCAGGCCTACCGTGTTGACCAGGCAGACACCGAGGAAGCCCAGCGCCAGCCACAGCTGCAGGCGCACGTCGCTGGGCACGGCACCATTGAAGTCCAGCCATTCCATCACGGTGCGCAGGCGCACGTTCGGTGGGTGCTTGAAGCGGCCTGCCTCGCGCTGCTGGGTCGAATAGTTCTCCAGGTAGCGGCGGTAGTCGCCGGCCTTGGCCGGGTCCATTTCCACCCAGTACTGCAGCCACGCGCACGGTGCATTGAGCGAGTAGCTGTTGCCGTCCGGGTTTTCGCCGAAGCAGTTCATGTTGCCGTTGTTGCCGAGCTTCAGGTCGAACGAGGTGGAGATCGGCAGCAGCAGGTCTTCGTTCTTGCCGTAGCTGCCGGTGGTCAGGTCGTAGAAGTGCGGCTCCGGGCTCCATTCCTTCATCACGCCGACGATGCGGTAACTCTGGCCTTCCATGCGCAGGTCGCGGCCCACGCTGTTGGCGCCCTGGTACAGCTTGTCGTTGAGCGCCTTGGAGATGACCACCACGCGTGCGCGGCCTTCATCGTCCTCGCGCGTCCAGGGGCGGCCGTACTGCATGGGCACCTCGAACATCGGGAAGAAATCGGCCGAGGTCCAGCGGGTGTCGATGCTGAAGGGCTTGAGCGTGCTGTTGTCCGGTTCGATGGTGCCGCCGCCGCCGCTCATCAGCGCCTGGCGCTCGCCCTTGGCCTCGCGCAGCAGCGCTTCACCGTCGAAGCGGGTCAGCTGGGTTTCCGGTTCCTCGCCGGCGACATAGGCGCCGGTCGCGGCATCGAGCTGCACGTAGAACAGGCGGTCACTCTTGCCCGGAATCGGGTCGCCGGACAGCACGTGGAATACGGTCAACGTGGTCATCGAGGCGCCGATGCCGAGCGCGATGGCGATCACCATCAGCGCGGTCAGGACCTTGTTGCGGCGGAAACTGCGCGCCGCCAATCGGGCGTAGTAGGCGAACATGGTCGGGCCCTCACTCGTTGACGGCGACGATGTGGCGCAACGGCGTGGCCAGCACCGGCTCGCGCACCAGGTCGGTCACCTGGCCATCGACGATGTGCACGTTGCGCTGCGCACGCGCGGCCAGTTCCGGGTCGTGGGTGACCATCACGATGGTGGTGCCGGCGGCGTTGATCTCCTCCAGCAGCTCCATCACGCCCCGGGCCATCTGCGTATCCAGATTGCCGGTCGGTTCGTCGGCCAGCAGCAGGCGCGGGCTGCCGGCCAGCGCACGCGCGATGGCCGCGCGCTGCTGCTGGCCACCCGACAGTTCATTCGGATAGTGCTTCATGCGCGAGCCCAGGCCGACCTGGGTCAGTGCCTTCTCGATGCGTTCGCGGCGCTCGTTGGCGCTCATCCTGCGATAGCGCAGCGGAACGTCGACGTTGTCGAACAGGTTCAGGTCGGGGATCAGGTTGAAGCCCTGGAAGATGAAGCCGATCTTCTGGTTGCGCAGGCGGCTGCGGGCGTCGTCGCCCAGCGTGCTCACGTCCTGGCCGTCCAGCATGTAGGTACCGCTGGTGAAGGTTTCCAGCAGGCCGGCGATGTTGAGGAAGGTGGTCTTGCCGGAGCCGGACGGGCCGGTGACCGCGACGAACTCACCTTCCTTGACCTGCAGTTCCAGCGAGCGCAGTGCGTGGGTTTCCACCTGTTCGGTGCGGAAGACCTTGGCGACCGAACGCATTTCGAGCATGTACATGGGGTGTCCTCTCTCCAGGATTCAGGTATCAGGTATCAGTTGACGGAGACGCGTTCGGCGTCCTTGAACAGGTCGCTGCCGGAGACCACGATGCGGTCGCCCGGCTGCACACCCGACTTGATTTCCACTTCGCCCAGGCTGCTGACGCCCAGTTCCACCGGACGGCGCACGGCGGTGCGGCCATCCATCACGTAGGCCATGCCATTGCCCTGTTCGACGAACGGGCCGCGCTCGACCTTGAGCACGTTCCTGCGGGTATCGAGCAGCACGCGCACCGACATCCGCTGGCTCTGGCGCAGGCCTTCCGGCTGCGCGCTGGCAAAGCGCACGCGGGCATTGACCTCGCCGTTGACCACTTCCGGCGACACCGCGCTGATCTCACCCGGGAACGGCTGGCCGTTGCCACCGGTCAGCTGTGCCGGCATGCCGATCGCCAGGTCGCGGGCGAAGCTCTCCGGCACCTTGATCTCGACTTCGAACTTGGACAGGTCGACCACGCCCAGCACCGGGGCATTGGCGGCCAGGTTGGTGGACTGCACCGCCTGCACCTGGCCGACCTGGCCATCGAACGGGGCACGCAGCGTCAGCGCATCGACCTGGCGCTGTACTTCGGCCACCACCGCCTTCTGGCGATCGGCCAGCAGGCGCTTGTTGCGGGCATCCAGATCCGCGCCCTGGCTCTGCAGGCGGGCATCGGTGGTGGCGTTGGCCAGGGTGATGTCGGCCTTCTTCAGCGAGTCCTTGGCCTTGGCCAGGTCGATCTGCGGCACCGCCCCGCCGTCGTAGCCGCGCTGGTAGCGCTGCAGGTCGCGGTCGGCGGCCTGCCGTTCGATGGTGGCCTGGTCGGTTTCCTTGCGCGACTTGGCGCGGGCCAGGGTGGCGTCCAGCGCGGCACGGCTGGCCTCGGCCTCCAGGCCGGCCAGGGTGGCCTGTTCCTGGGCCAGCTTGCTGCGCAGTTCGGGGCTGTCGATGACCGCCAGCTCCTGCCCCTTCTTCACCACGTCACCGGCGACCACCTTCAGGTCCACGGTGCCCGCAGAGATGGCATACAGAACCGGGCTGTTGGCGGCGATCACGCGGCCGTCGGCGGCGATGTCACGGACCAGGTCGCCCCGCTTCACTTCGGCGATGCGCACGCGGCTGCTGTCGAAGGAGCGGCTGGCGTTGGACCAGGCGTGCACGGCCCAGCCGATGCCGGCGAGCAGGGCGATCGTGCCCAGCGCCGGCCAACGGTAACGGAGCCAGTTGGCGCGCGGAGCGCTGGCCGGAGCGGAGGAAACGATCTGGTCCTGGGCGGAAGTGTCGCGGATCATCGGGTGCGTGCCTGACGGTGGTAGCCAGTACCAAGCACGTAGCGTGCCAACTTTAATTCCTTATGGGTCAATGAGTTGGGGTGTGATGTGAAGTGTCCGGGTGTCCGCGGACACCTTTCCGGACACTTTCATTAAGCGGACAGGAGGGGGAAGCCGGGCACGCAGGCTAGAATGCGACAATCGTCTTCAAGGAAACGCGTGACATGTGTGGAATCGTGGGTGCGATCGCTGATCGCGACGTAGTGCCGGTGCTGATCGAGGGTCTGAAGCGCCTTGAGTACCGTGGTTACGATTCCTCGGGTATCGCGGTGATCGACCATGCCGAGCGGTCGGAGGTGCGTCGCGTGCGTCGTACCGGCCGAGTGTCGGAAATGGCCACGGCGGCCGAGGCCGAGGGCTTCAACGCGGTGCTGGGCATCGGCCATACCCGCTGGGCCACCCACGGTGGTGTCACCGAGGCCAATGCGCATCCGCACATCAGCCAGGGCGTGGCGCTGGTGCACAACGGTATCATCGAGAACCACGAAGAGCAGCGCGAGAAGTTGCGCGCGCTGGGCTACACCTTCGAGTCGCAGACCGATACCGAAGTCATCGCACACCTGATCCACCACCACCTGAAGGATGGCGACGACCTGCTGGTGGCGCTGCAGCACACGGTGAAGGAACTGACCGGCGCCTACGCGCTGGCCGTGGTCAGCCGCGCCGAGCCGGAGCGCTTCGTCTGCGCGCGCATGGGCTGCCCGCTGCTGATCGGCCTGGGCGAGGGCGAGAACTTCGTTGCCTCCGACGTCTCGGCGGTGATCTCGGCCACCCGCAAGGTCATTTTCCTGGAAGAGGGCGATACCGCCGAGATCCGTCGCGATGGCGTGCGCATCTTCGACGAGCACGACCGGCCGATCGAGCGCGACGTGCATCTGTCCGATGTGTCGCTGGCATCGCTGGAGCTGGGCCCGTACCGCCACTTCATGCAGAAGGAGATCCACGAGCAGCCGCGCGCGCTGGGCGACACCATCGAGGCGGCGATCGACGCCGGTGGTTTCCCGGCCGGGCTGTTCGGCAAGAACGCCGAAGCGGTGCTGTCGGGCATCGAGGGTGTGCAGATCATCGCCTGCGGCACCAGCTACTACGCCGGCCTGACCGCGCGCTACTGGATCGAAGCCATCGCCGGCCTTCCGTGCAGCGTGGAGATCGCCAGCGAGTACCGCTATCGCGCGGCCTACGCGAACCCGAAGCATCTGATCGTCACCATCTCCCAGTCCGGCGAAACGCTGGATACGATGGAAGCGCTGAAGTACGCCAAGTCGCTCGGCCACAAGCACACGCTGTCGATCTGCAACGTGCCGGAAAGTGCGATTCCGCGCGCCAGCGAACTGGTGTGCTACACCCGTGCCGGTGCCGAGATCGGCGTGGCCTCGACCAAGGCCTTCACCACCCAGCTGGCGGCACTGTTCCAGCTGACCGTGGTGCTGGGCAAGCTGCACGGCCGCATCGACGCGGCGCAGGAAGCGGACTACCTCGAGCAGCTGCGCTTCCTGCCGGGCAGCGTGCAGCACGCATTGAACATGGAGCCGCAGATCGCTGCCTGGGCCGAGCGTTTCGCACGCAAGAGCAGCGCGCTGTTCCTGGGCCGTGGCCTGCATTACCCGATCGCGCTGGAAGGCGCGCTCAAGCTCAAGGAAATCTCCTACATCCACGCCGAGGCCTACCCGGCAGGCGAGCTGAAGCATGGCCCGCTGGCGCTGGTGGACGAGGACATGCCGGTGGTGGTGATCGCGCCGAACGACAGCCTGCTGGAGAAGGTGAAGTCGAACATGCAGGAAGTGCGCGCGCGTGGCGGTGAACTGTTCGTGTTCGCCGACCAGGACAGCAACTTCAACGAGTCCGAAGGCGTGCACGTGATCCGTACGCCGCGTCATGCCGGCGTGCTCAGCCCGATCGTGCACACCATTCCGGTGCAGTTGCTGGCCTACCACACCGCGCTGGCGCGCGGCACCGACGTGGACAAGCCGCGCAACCTGGCCAAGAGCGTGACGGTGGAGTAACACCCGTCAGCTCGGTTGGAGGTTGCAAGCGAAGGGGGCCGTGTGGGCCCCCTTTCGTTTGTGCCGGTGGCAGCGGCAAGTGGGACAGTCACAGGGTGTTCTGTCCACCGTCGGCAGCAGGCAATCAATCTTTAACGCGTGGCATCGCGTGTATTCAGCGGCGGTTTCAGCCGCGGTGCCATTCTCTGGATCGTCGGTTGGTTCCCACGACGAACTGTCCCATCGATGCCGGTAGTGACCGATGGTCGCAGTCGTAGAATCGATTTGACCGAGGTCCGGGTTGAGCGGTTGAGCCCACCTCGTTCGCGTTGCAGCACGTCGTCTGCCGATCCGTTCCAAGTGGCAGCCGGGTGCGCCAGACGTGCGCTGAAAGGTCTGTTCCCGGGGAGGGGGCGTATCGGAAGAGCACACTTTTTGACTTCAGTGACCTGCACCAGGAAACAAGAATGAACGTCCGCGAACTCCTGCAATCCAAGAAAGAAGCTGTCATCACCATCGATGCCGAAGACACCATCGGTGCCGCCGCCCACAAGATGAGCGCGAACAGGATCGCTGCACTGGTGGTGATGAAGGACGATGCCCCGGTCGGCATCATTTCCGAGAAGGACATCGTGCGTACCCTGGCCGACGACGGCCCGCAGGCCGGCCGCCGGGTGATTTCCAGCCTGCCGTCCACCGGCCTGGAGGGCATCGCCCCGGAGGCCACCCTGAAGCAGGCCATGTCGTTGATGACGTACTCGCGGCGCCGTCATCTGATGGTCACCGAAGGCACTCGTCTGGTCGGCATCCTCAGCCTGGGCGACATCGTGAAGAACCTGCTGGGCGAGCTGGAGCTGGAAAAGGCCGTGCTGCAGGACATCTACATGGCCGCCCACTGAGGGCTGCAGCGCTGGAAGCAGAGAAGCCGGGCATTGCCCGGCTTCTTCGTTCACGGCATCGGTGAAATCAGAAAGTGACCTTCACCGAGTCGGCGCTGTAGTTGGCTGGGCCGTGGTAGACCACTTCGATGTTGTTGCCATCCGGGTCGAGCACGAACGCACCGTAGTAGCCCGGGTGGTAAGGGCGTTCACCGGGCGCGCCGTTGTCGGTGCCGCCGGCGGCGATCGCGGCGGTATGGAAGGCATCGACGGTGGCGCTGTCGCGGGCCTGGAAGGCCAGATGGTGGCGGCCGGTCAGCTGGCCGGCGGCGGCCGTGCTGCTGGCGCTGGAAATGAACAGCTCATCGGCCCAGAAGTAGTCATCGCCTTCACCGGCGATCGGGATGCCGATCGTATCGAACACCGCCTGGTAGAAGCGGCGGCTGGCCGCCAGGTCGCGCACTACCAGCTGGATGTGGTCGATCAGGCGGCCACGGTGCAGTTCCATCGTTTCCATACCAACCTCGCAGAAAAAGGGGACGGAGGGGATTAAGTCGCTTCCAGCCCAATAATGCCAGAAACGACTTAATCCCCTCCGTCCCCTTTTCGGGTCAGACGTTGGCGATGATCTCGACCCAGTAGCCGTCCGGGTCCTTGATGAAAGCCAGGTTCTTCATGCGGCCGTCGGTCAGGCGTTTCTGGAAGGTCACGCCCAGATCCTCGAAGCGCTGGCAGGCAGCCTCGATGTCCGGCACCGACACGCAGATGTGGCCGAAGCCGCGCGGGTCGCTGTTGCCGTCGTGGTAGACCGCGCCGTCCTGGGTTTCGGTGCCGTGGTTGTGGGTCAGTTCCAGCACGCCCGGCAGCCCGGCCATCCACAGGCGGCGGGCGTTGTCATCTTCCGGCACCGTGACGCCAGCGGGCACGTAGGCCAGGAAGTACAGGCTGAACTGGGCCTCGGGGAAGTCGCGCTTGTCGATCAGCTGGTAGCCGAGCACGCGGGTGTAGAAGTCCAGCGAAGCGGCAATGTCCTTCACGCGCAGCATGGTGTGGTTGAACACGAAGCCGGTGGTTTCGGCCGGGGCCTGGGCGGCGACGCCGGGAACATCGCGCAGGGCGGGAATGGTCATGGGGGAGGTCCTTCAGACAGGGCCGTTGCCGGCCGGATGGCGCCATTCTACCGGCCAGCACCTGACGGCACTGCGACGTACAATGGCCGGATCGCACCGTTCCGTCCTGACAACGATTGCCCGCCATGTCGCAGCGTGAATGGGTGGCTGCCGCCATCCGCAAGATCGAAGCTGATTTCAACCGTTCCGCCGATACCCACCTGATCCCGCTGGCGCTGCCAGGGTTCGAGGGCATCGACCTGTACCTGAAGGATGAGTCGAGCCATCCCACCGGCAGCCTGAAGCACCGGCTGGCGCGCTCGCTGTTCCTGTATGCGCTGGCCAATGGCTGGTTGCGTGAAGGGCGTCCGGTGATCGAGGCCTCCAGCGGCTCGACCGCCGTGTCCGAAGCCTATTTCGCGCGGCTGCTCGGCCTGCCGTTCATTGCGGTGATCCCGGCCTCCACCTCGCCTGAAAAGATCGCCGCGATCGAGTTCCACGGCGGCCGTTGCCACCTGGTCGAACGTGCCTGCGACCTCAACTGTGATTCGGAAAAGCTGGCCCGTGAAACCGGTGGCCACTTCATGGACCAGTTCACCTATGCCGAGCGCGCCACCGACTGGCGTGCCAACAACAACATCGCCGAGTCCATCTTCAAGCAGATGGCCGAGGAGCCCAGCCCGGTTCCGGAATGGATCGTGTGCAGCCCCGGTACCGGCGGTACCGCAGCGACGCTGGGGCGCTATGTCAGCTATCGCCGGCATGACACCCGCATCCTCTGTGCGGACCCGGAAGTGTCGGTGTTCTTCGATGGCTACAAAGCCGCCGTGGCCGGTGAGCAGGACTGGCGCGGCCTGACCTGCAGCGGTGGCTCGCGCGTGGAAGGCATCGGCCGGCCGCGGGTAGAGGCGAGCTTCATCCCGACCAGTGTCGATGCGATGGTGAAGGTGCCCGATGCGCTGAGCCTGGCCGCGATGCGCCATGTCAGCCGCCAGCTGGGCCGCCGTGTCGGTGGCTCCACCGGCACCAACTTCATCGGTGTGCTGCAGGCGGCGCAGTGGATGCGCGAGGCGGGCCATCAGGGCAGCATCGTCAGCATCCTGTGCGACAGCGGCGAGCGCTACGCACAGAGCTACTACGACCCGTCGTGGTATGCGCGCCAGGGCATCGATGTCGACGGCGCCGATGCGCAACTGGCGGCGGCGGTGGCCGGGCAGGGACTGCCCGAATTGCCGTGGTGCAGCCTGGAAGCGTTGTAACGCGGCAACGCACGGCCGGCTGTGCGTCGGCTGGGTAGAGTCGACTGTTAGTCGACTGCTCCGGGTTCAGGTCACGAAAATCCCGCGCTGCGCGCGAAAGTCGACTAACAGTCGACTCTACCCGGTCGCCGGGGCGGCTCAATATCCCGCTGCAGTGAACGCGTCCAGCACCGCGTCGCGCAGTGCATCGGGCAAGGCCTCGATGTCCATCGCGCGATCATCCAGATGCAGGCTCGGGTCCAGGATGCTCGCTCGGCCCTGGGCCAGCGCCTGCAGCCACAGCAGCACGCAGATCACGAACTCGCGCTCATGGCCCAGCCGCAGTTGGCTGGCGCCGCGTTCGATCACCTCGAACGGGTACCACTCCTGGGCGTCGTTGAACGTGCCGCCCTGCTGCAGCACTGCCTGCAGTTGATGCAGGTGACGCTGGGCATCGTCGCCGGCATCGCACAATGCGGCGATCCAGGTCAGTTCGGCCGGGCTGGCGGACAATGCCAGTGACCGGGCCGGTGAGGCGGATGCAACTGCAGCCAGACCTTCCATGTAGGGCCTCGTTCGGTGCGTACCGCTGCGGACTCCCCCGCAGCCAGAGCTTCGGTGCGCGACCGTAAGGCCGACGTGAATGCCGGGCCGTGCCCCCTTGTCAGCCCCGCCTGCCAGCGCCATATCCTGCATGCTGCCCGCCTGCCGGGCCCGTACCCTGGAGATCTGCCGTGACCGTTGCCAACCCCCTGCTCGATTTTTCCGGCCTGCCGCGCTTCGAGGCCATCCGCCCCGAGCAGGTGGCGCCGGCGCTGGACGTGCTGCTGGCCGAGGCCGAAGCCGCCGTCAGCGCCGCCGAGCAGGTGCAGCCGGTCACCTGGCAGACCTTCGTTGCCCCGCTGGATGACGCCACCGAGCGCCTATGGCGCGCCTGGGGTCTGGTCGGCCACCTGCAGGGCGTGGTCAACACCCCGGAACTGCGTGAGGCCTACAACAGCAACCTGCCGCGGGTGACCCGCTTCGCCAGCGCGCTGGGCCAGAACCTGGCGTTGTACCGGCAGTACCAGACGCTGGCCGCCAGTGCCGAGGCGGCGCGATTCGACGCGGCCCAGCGCAAGGTGCTGGACAACACCCTGCGCGATTTCCGCCTCGGTGGTGCCGAGCTGGCGCCGGAGGCGCAGCAGCGCTTCGCGGCGATCAAGGAAGAACTGTCGGCGCTGTCGGCGAAGTTCTCGCAGAACGTGCTCGACGCTACCGATGCCTGGTCGCTGATCATCGAGGACGAAGCGCGGCTGAAGGGCCTGCCGGAAGACGTGAAGGCCGCCGCACATGCCGCAGCACAGAAGGACGGCAAGGCCGGCTGGAAACTGACCCTGCAGATGCCGTGCTACCTGCCGGTGCAGACCTGGGGTGAGGACCGCGACCTGCGCGAGATCCTGTACCGCGCCAGCGCACAGCGTGCGTCCGAATTCGGCGATGAGTCCCTGGACAACAGCGGCAACATCGATCGGATCCTCGCCCTGCGCGCTGAACTGGCCGCGCTGCTCGGCTTCGATTCGTATGGCGATTATTCGGTAGCGACCAAGATGGCGCAGGACCCGGCCGAAGTGCTGGGTTTCCTGCGTGACCTGGCCGCGCGCGCCAAGCCGTTCGCGGCCAGGGACCGGGCCGACCTGGAGCAGTTCGCACGCGAGCAGCTGGGCATCGACAGCCTGCAGGCCTGGGACCTGGCGTTCGCCGCCGACCGCCTGAAGCAGGCCCGTTACAGCTATTCCGAACAGGAAGTGAAGCAGTACTTCACCGAACCGAAGGTGCTGGGCGGCCTGTTCTCGGTGATCGAGCAGCTGTACGGCCTGCGCGTGCAGGAGGACAGCGCACCGGTGTGGCATGACGACGTGCGCTTCTTCCGTCTGGTCGATGCACAGGGCGCGCTGGTCGGCCAGTTCTATCTGGACCTGTATGCGCGCGAGGGCAAGCGTGGCGGCGCGTGGATGGACGATTGCCGTAACCGTCGCGTGCGCGCGGACGGCAGCGTGCAGACGCCGCTGGTCTACCTGGTGTGCAACTTCGGCTGCGGTGCCAATGGCAAGCCGGCCACCTTCAGCCACAACGAAGTGACCACGCTGTTCCATGAGATGGGCCATGGCCTGCACCAGCTGCTGACCCGCATCGGTGAGCTGGGCGTGGCCGGCATCAATGGCGTGGAATGGGATGCAGTGGAACTGCCCAGCCAGTTCATGGAGAACTTCTGCTGGGAGTGGGAGCACCTGCAGGCCATGACCGCGCACGTGGACACGGGCGAACCGCTGCCGCGCGCGCTGTACGAGCGCATGCTGGCCGCGCGCAACTTCCACAGCGGCATGGCCACGGTGCGCCAGCTTGAGTTCGGCCTGTTCGACATGCTGTTGCACAGCCAGTTCGAACCGGCGCAGGACAGCGTGCTGGCGCTGCTCGATCGCGTGCGTGCGGAGGTGGCGGTGAACCATCCGCCGGCCTGGAATCGCTTCCCGCACCAGTTCAGCCACATCTTCGCGGGCGGTTACGCCGCCGGCTACTACAGCTACAAGTGGGCCGAAGTGCTCAGTGCCGACGCCTATGCGGCGTTCGAGGAAGCACCGCAGGCGCTGGCAGAAACCGGCGCGCGCTTCCGCGATGAGATCCTGTCGCGTGGTGGCAGCCGTCCGGCGGCGGAGAACTTCAAGGCCTTCCGTGGGCGCGCGCCGCAGATCGACGCGCTGCTGCGCCACTCGGGCATGGCGTAAACCGTTGTGGTGGGTGCCAACCCTGGTTGGCACTTCACCGCCATCCACGCATGGCGTGGATCTACCGGAATGCCGGCCAGCGGCCGGCACTACCGAAGACCGGTCATTCGGCGTAGATCATCTTCCGGGTCATGCCGCCGTCGACGATGAAGTCCTGGCCGGTGCTGAAACCGGACAGCGACGACAGCAGGTACACCGCCAGTGCACCGATATCTTCAGGGCGGCCGACCCGGCCGACCGGATGCTGTGCGTGGTCGATGGCCGAGTACTCTGGTTCATGGCGCCGTGAGGGTGCCTGCCACGCAGTGGTACCGACCCAGCCGGGGCTGATGCTGTTCACCCGCACCGCCGGGCCGGCGCTGATCGCCAGCGCATGGGTGAAGGCCACCAGGCCACCCTTGGCTGCCGCATAGGCCTCGCTGTGCGCTTCGGATTGCCAGGCGCGGGTGGAGGCGATGTTGATGATCGCGCCCGCAGCACTGTCCGTCAGCGCCGGCAGCGCGTGCTTGCTGCACAGGAAGGCGCCATGCAGCGACGACAGCCGGCGTTGCCATTCGTGCCAGTCCATGTCCTGCAGCCGCGTGCCGTGCGGCCCGGCGATGCCGGCATTGTTGACCAGCCCGTCGATGTGGCCGAAACGCTGCAGCGCCTCGGCGATGAAGTCGCGCACGCTGGCTTCGTTGGTGATGTCCAAACGCTGGAACGCGGCATCCTCACCGCGCTGCCATTCGTCCAGGCAGGCCTGGCCGGCCTCCCTGTCGAGGTCGCCGATCAGCACGCGTCCGCCGGCACCGAGCACGGCCTGGGCAATACCGCGACCGATGCCGTTGGCGCCGCCGGTGACCAGCACCACCTTGCCCGACAGTGGCGCGGCCGGCCATGCGGCAATCGGCGGCACCGTGCTCACGTCAGGTCTTCGCCGCGCAGGCGACGACGCCAGCCGTCCACGCCGATGCGGTCCAGGGTCTGGATGTTGCGCTCGACGATCACGTCCGGGTCCGGATACACATCCACCGCGCGCGCCACGCTGTCTTCGCGCAGCAGGTGCAGGGTGGGGAAGGGCGCGCGGTTGGTGTAGTTGCTGGCGTCGTCGGCGGCCACGCCCTCGAACTGGTAATCCGGATGGAAGCTGGCCACCTGCAGGATCCCCTGCAGGTCCAGTGCCTCGATCGCCGCATCGGCGTTGTCGAGGAAGTCGTTGTAGTCGAGGAAATCGGTCAGCACCTGCGGATGCACGATCAGCGTCGTGTCGATCTGCTCGGCCGGCGTGTCGCGCAGCAGCACCAGCTCCTCGGCCAGCTGTTCAACCAGCGCTTCTGTCGTGGTCGCATCGCTGAGCACGATGCGGACCTGGTCCTTCACGTATACCGCCTTGGCGAACGGGCACAGGTTCAGGCCGATGACGATGCGCTCCAGCCACAGGCGGGTGGCGGCGATCGGGTCATCGGTGGACAGGTCGGAATCGGTCATGGCGGGCACGTCGGCTGGCGGGGCCGACATTGTAGGCGCGTCGCTGGCAACGCGCCGTCGTACCTGTCGGTGGCAGCGCCGGGCGATGCCCGGCAGGTGGCTCAGTCGCGGAAATTGTTGAACTGCAGCGGCAGCTCGAACTTGCCGGCCTTGAGCACGGCGATGGCGTCCTGCAGGTCATCGCGCTTCTTGCCCTGCACGCGCAGCTTGTCGCCGTTGATCTGGCTTTCCACCTTCAGCTTGGCGTCCTTCAGGGCCGCCGCGATCTTCTTGGCGATCTTCTGCTCGATGCCCTGCTTGACGGTGATCTTCTGCCGGGCCTGGGCCAGGTTGGTCTCGATGTCGCCGAACTCCAGGCTGAGCACGTCGATGCCGCGCGCGGCCAGGCGAGCACGCAGGATGTCGTTCATCTGCTTGAGCTGGAATTCGGTCGGCGCGAACTGATTGATGACATCGCCGTCGCGCTCGAACTTTGCGTCCACGCCCTTGAAGTCGAAGCGGGTGGCCAGTTCGCGGTTGGCCTGGTCGATGGCGTTGGTCAGCTCGTGGGTGTCGACTTCGGACACGACGTCGAAGGAAGGCATGGGCGATGCTCCGCAGGTTTCAGTGGCGATCATTCTATCGTGCCGGCCCGCGTGCCCGCTTTCTGTGGAGCCCGGCCCATGCTCGGCGGCCGCCCTACAATCCGGTGCGGTCGGCGATAATGGGCCATGAACGTGCAACGCTCCCCTTCGCGTGCGGTGGCCTGGATGGTCGCTGCGGTCGCCTGTTTCTCGCTGATGGACGCTGGCATGAAGCAGCTGTCGGCCAGCTATCCGACCCTGGAAGTGACTTTCCTGCGTGGTGCGGCCTCGTTGCCGTTCGTGCTGGTGTGGGTGCTGGTCAGTGCCGGCCCACGTTCGCTGGTGCCGCGGCGCTGGGGCCTGCACCTGCTGCGTGGCGCGTTGGGCATGGCGATGATCGGCTGCTTCGTGTTCGCCCTGCGCGACCTGCCGCTGTCCACCGCCTACACCATCTACTTCGTTGCCCCGCTGCTGATCGCCGCGCTGTCGGTGCCGTTGCTGGGCGAGCGGGTCGGGCCGCGGCGCTGGGTCGCCATCGGCATTGGCCTGGTGGGCGTGCTGGTGGTGCTGCGGCCGGGCGTGGATGGCTTCATTTCGGTGCCCGGCCTGATGGTGCTGGCGGCGGCAACGGCCTATGCCGTGGCGGCGATCACGGTCAGCCTGCTGACCCGCACCGATACCTCGCAGTCGATGGTGGTCTGGTTCCTGGTGATCATGGCCATCGGCGCCGGCCTGCTCGCCATTCCCGGCTGGGTACCGCTGCAGCTGGCACACGCGCCTTTGATTGCCGGCATGGGCCTGGCCGGGGCGCTGGGCCAGATTGCCCTGACCAAGGCCTTCCAGCTGGGCGAGGCCTCGATGATCGCGCCGCTGGAGTACAGCGGCCTGGTCTGGGTGATCGGCTGGGATCTGGCCTTCTGGGGCCAGCTGCCGGACGGCTATACCTGGGTGGGAGCGGCGATCATCGTCGCCTCGGGGCTGTACCTGCTGCATCGCGAGCGGGTAAACCGGCAGGAACCGCCGAAGCCGCTGGATCATCCCTGAGCCCGGGGGTAGTGCCGGCCGCTGGCCGGCAACCCCTTGCGCCGGAGGGACCGCTGCAGGTGCCGGCCAGCGGCCGGCACTACCGGGGACAGTTTCTTAGAACCAAAAGGAATAACATTCTGGGCCATGGCGCGGGCGCGCGACCGCCTGCGCTGGTAGGCTGCACGCCCCCTTCCGTCACCCAGCCGGTGAGCCACGCCCGTGATCGAGTTCCAGCGCCTGCACAAATCCTATGCCGTTGCCGGCCGCGAAGTCAGCGCGCTGCAACCGTTGGACCTGACCATCGAGGCCGGTGAGGTGTTCGGCATCATCGGCCATTCCGGCGCCGGCAAGTCGACACTTATCCGCATGATCAACCGCCTGGAAGAACCCAGTGGTGGCCGGCTGCTGATCGGCGGTGAGGATGTCACCGCGCTGGACGCGGACGGCCTGCGCGCGCTGCGCCGGCGCATCGGCATGATCTTCCAGCACTTCAACCTGCTGTCCTCGCGCACGGTGGCCGGCAATGTCGCCTTCCCACTGGAACTGGCCGGCACGCCGAAGACGGAGATCGACGCGCGCGTGGCCGAGCTGCTGCAGACTGTGGGCCTCGAAGCGCATGCGCAGAAGTATCCGGCGCAGCTGTCCGGTGGCCAGAAACAGCGCGTCGGCATCGCCCGCGCGCTGGCGACCCGTCCGCAGATCCTGCTGTGCGACGAGGCCACCAGTGCGCTCGACCCGCAGACCACCGCTTCGGTGCTGTCGCTGCTGTCGAAGATCAATCGCGAGCTGGGCCTGACCATCGTGCTGATCACCCACGAGATGGACGTGATCCGCCGTGTCTGCGACCGCGTTGCGGTGCTCGATGCCGGCCAGATGGTCGAAACCGGTCCGGTCACCCGGGTGTTCCTGCACCCGCAGCACCCGACCACGCGCCGTTTCGTCAGCGAATCGGAGCATGTGGACGAGGGCACGCTGCACCGCGATTTCGATGCCGTCGGTGGCCGCATCGTGCGCCTGACCTTCCTCGGTGGCGACACCTACGAACCCCTGCTCGGCCGCGTCGCGCGCGAGACCGGGGTCGACTACAACATCCTGTCCGGCCGCATCGACCGGATCAAGGACACCCCGTATGGCCAGCTGGTGGTCGCCCTGGTGGGCGGCGACCAGTCCGCCGCGCAGGCCGCGTTCGTGGCCGCCGGCGTGCATGTTGAGGAGCTGCGTCGATGATCATCGCTACTGCCGGCGGATTCTTCCGCCACCTGGACGCGGGCAAGTGGGCCGACATCGGCCAGGCCACCATCGACACCCTGCTGATGCTGCTCGGTTCGCTGCCGCTGACCCTGGCCATCGGCCTGCCGCTGGGCGTGCTGCTGTACCTGTTCGGCGCACCGCAGATGAAGCGCCGGCCATTTGCGTACGGCGTGCTGGCGCTGGTGGTGAACCTGCTGCGTTCAGTGCCCTTCATCATCCTGATGATCGTGCTGATCCCGGTCACCCTGTTCCTGATGGGGACGTCGCTGGGTGTACGCGGTGCGATCGTGCCGCTGGTCATCGGTGCCGCGCCGTTCTACGCGCGCCTGGTCGAGACCGCACTGCGCGAAGTGGACCGTGGCGTGATCGAAGCGACCCAGGCGATGGGAGCCACCACCTGGCAGCTGGTCACCCGCGTGCTGCTGCCGGAAGCGCGCCCGGGCCTGATCGCTGGCGCAACGGTCACCACCGTCGCGCTGATCGGCTTCACCGCGATGGGCGGTGCGATCGGCTCCGGTGGCCTTGGCGACCTGGCCTTCCGCGACGGCTACCAGCGCTCGCACACCGACGTGGCGCTGGTCACCGTGGTCCTGCTGCTGATCCTGGTGCAGCTGCTGCAGATGCTTGGCGACCGCCTGGTCGCGCATTACAGCCGCAGATAACAGAATGCCGGGCGGCGCCCGGCATCTCGTTCGGGTAGTGCCGGCCGCTGGCCGGCAATCCCACGTGCGGTCAACGCACGTTCGGTACTTCGTAACCCAGCTTCCCGACCTGCTCCGGGTGCTGCGGCACGCGCTTGAGCTTGTCGGTGTTCACCCCGTACTCGTCACGCAGGCGTTCGGCCAGCTCCTTGTACAGGGCTTTGTCCATGTCCGGCGTACGCGAGAAGATCCAGGCCATCTCGCGGCCCGGGTAACCGATCAGTGCCCACGAGTAATCCGGTGCCACTTCCAGCACCCGCGAATGGGTAGGCACGACGCGGTAGAACCAGGTGCGCCAGCCGTGGTTGCCGCTGTCCGGGTCGACGCTGGCGCGGGCACGCACTTCCTGCAGCGGTTCGCCGAAGCCATCACGGTAGCGGTAGGTGATGCCGACCTTGTGCTCGTCGCGCAGTTCGTAGTCGTTGACGCTGGCCACATGGCCACGTTCGATGAAGTTCGGCACGCGGCCGATCACGTACCAAGTGCCCATGAAGCGCTTCAGGTCGATCGGCGCATCCGGGTCGGTCGCGCGCGGGGTGCTGGCGCGGGGCGATGGCGGCTCACTGGCGGCCACGGCGGGGCCCGCCAGGGACAGGGCCAACAGCATGGCGCAGAGCGGGCGGATCGAAGTCATGCGGGAGCGGGCTCAGAAGGGCTTTGCCTGAGCATGGTCGACTGAGCGTGCGCGATCCGTCAATGGTGTCGCAACCTGTGAGAAGGGCCTTGCCCAAGCTGTGTTGCATTGTCCACCGGAGAAGCCCCATGAACGCACGTTCCGTCCGCCGCCCTGCAACTGAACGCGTCATCATTGAACGCGCCGATCCGCGCCTGCTGCGCAGCGTGCAGCAGGTGGCCCTGGCCGGCCTGGCGCTGGTACTGGTCTGGCCAGCCGCGCGCGGCAGCAACGCCTGGCTGGGCTGGCTGCCGATGTGGCTGGTGGGCATGCCGCTGGTGGCCTGGTGGGCGCTGCTGCGCTTCCCTGTGCCGCGCCTGTCGTGGCTGCGGCTGGCCCGTCGCACCGGTGGACAGGCACATCGTCGCACCGCCGGGACGCCCCGCCGTCGCCGCCGCGCTACGGCCACGGCCTGACCTTCGACACGGGGGCGGCTGCAGCGATCCATGCTAGCGTTCCACGGCTTATGACTGCCTGGAGCTGCAATGTCTCGACTCGCTTCCGCCTGCCTGCTGGCTGGCATGATGACCGCTGCCTCGGTGGGGACCGCCGTGGCTGCTGAAGACACCGATCGCTACGCCTGGCTGGAGGACGTCACCGGCGACAAGCCGCTGTCCTGGGTCAAGGAACAGAACGCCAAGTCCGAGGCGCGCCTGGCGCAGACCCCGGCCTTCAAGCAGATGGAGACCAGCATCCGCGAGGTGCTCGACTCCGATGCCAAGATTCCCGCCGTGCAGAAGATCGGTGACTACTATTACAACTTCTGGAAGGACCAGCAGCACGAGCGTGGCCTGTGGCGCCGCACCACGCTGGCCGAGTACCGCAAGGCCTCGCCGCAGTGGGAAACCGTGCTTGACCTCGATGCCCTGAACAAGGCCGAGGGCGAGAACTGGGTCTGGCACGGCGCCGACTGCCTGCGCCCGGATTACAGCCGCTGCCTGATCGCGCTGTCGCGCGGTGGTGCCGACGCCGACGTGACCCGCGAGTTCGACCTGGCCAACAAGACCTGGATCAAGGACGGCTTCTTCCGTCCGGAGTCGAAGGGCGGCCTGAACTGGATCGATCGCGACACCGTATTCGTCTACACCGACTTCGGTGCCGGCTCGATGACCACCTCCGGCTACCCGCGCGTGGCCAAGCTGTGGAAGCGTGGTACGCCGATGGCCTCCGCCAGCGTGGTGTATGAAGGCAAGCCGGAAGACATGTACATCGCGGCGATGCACGATGACACCCCGGGCTTCGAGCGCAACCTGGTCAGCCGCACGCTGGCGTTCTACAACAACGAGATCTACCTGCGTGGCGACGATGGCACGCTGACCAAGATCGATGCGCCGAACTCGGCCGAGAAGGGCCTGCACAAGCAGTGGCTGACCCTGGAGCTGCGTGATCCGTGGACCGTGGGTGGCAAGACCTATGCGTCCGGTTCGCTGCTGGCGACCAGGCTGGATGACTTCCTGGCCGGCAAGCGTGAGTTCGACGTGCTGTTCACCCCGACCGCGACCACCTCGCTGGCCAGCGCCACCTGGACCAAGAGTCACCTGGTGCTGAACGTGCTGGATGACGTCAAGAACCGCCTGTCGGTGCTGACGCCGGGCGCCAATGGCTGGCAGACCAGCCGTTTCGTCGGCGCGCCGGCCTTCGGCACGCTGGGCGTGGCTGCTGTCGACAGCAACGACAGCGACGCGGTATGGCTGACCGCCACCGACTACCTGACCCCGACCACCCTGGCGCTGGCCGAGATCGGGCAGGCTCCGGAAACGCTGAAGACCATGCCGGCCTTCTTCGATGCCAAGGGCAAGGTGATCGAGCAGCACTTCGCCATCAGCAAGGACGGCACCCGCGTGCCGTACTTCGTGGTGCACGACAAGGCGATGAAGCTGGACGGTTCCAACCCGACCCTGCTGTACGGTTACGGTGGTTTCGAGATCTCGCTGACCCCGGGCTACTCCGGTGGCATGGGCCGCGCTTGGCTGGAGAAGGGCGGCGTGTACGTGGTTGCCAACATCCGTGGCGGCGGCGAATACGGCCCGCGCTGGCACCAGGCGGCGCTGAAGCAGAACCGCCACAAGGCCTATGAAGACATGGCCGCGGTGGCACGCGATCTGGTCAAGCGCAAGATCACCAGCGCCAGTCACCTGGGCGTGCAGGGCGGCAGCAACGGTGGCCTGCTGACCGGCAACATGCTGACCCAGTACCCGGAACTGTTCGGTGCGGTGGTGGTGCAGGTGCCGCTGCTGGACATGAAGCGCTACAGCCACCTGCTGGCCGGTGCCTCGTGGATGGCCGAGTACGGCAACCCGGATACCAGCGACTGGGCGTTCATCAAGACCTTCTCGCCGTACCACCTGTTCGACGCGAAGAAGAAGTACCCGCCGGTGCTGTTCACCACCTCCACCCGCGATGACCGCGTGCACCCGGGCCACGCCCGCAAGATGGCGGCGAAGATGATCGACGCCGGCAAGGACGTGACCTACTACGAGAACATCGAAGGTGGCCACGGCGGTGCAGCCAACAATGCGCAGGCCGCACACATGTCGGCGCTGGCCTACAGCTTCCTGTGGGAGCGGTTGGGCGGTAAGTAAGCAGACAGGCAGAACGGAAAACGCCGCCCCCGGGGCGGCGTTTTTCTTTATCCGGTAGTGCCGGCCGCTGGCCGGCAACCGCATCATTCACGCATTCCCGGGTTGCCGGCCAGCGGCCGGCACTACCGTCAACGTGATCCCTGCCAACGCTGCAACCCACGCGCGATCCGTGCCACCGCCTCCTGCAACCGCGGCACTTCCTGGGTATAGGCCAGGCGCACGTGCTGGTTGGCGCGATGGAAGCCGAAATCCAGCCCGGGCGTGAATGCCACGTGCTCGGTTTCCAGGAAATGGGTGCAGAACGCCTGTGCGTCATCGGTGAATGCGCTGACATCGGCGTACAGGTAGAACGCACCCTGCGGCTCGACTTCGATGCGGAAGCCCAGCTCGCGCAGCGCGGGCAGCAGGAAGTCGCGGCGCTGGCGGAACGCTTCGCGACGCTGCTCGAAGATCGCCATCGACTCCGCGCTGAAGCAGGCGAGCGCGGCATGCTGGGCGATGCTCGACGCGCTGATGTACAGGTTCTGCGCGAGTTTCTCCAGGTCCGGCACGGCTGCTGGCGGTGCCACCAGCCAGCCCAGCCGCCAACCGGTCATGCCGAAGTATTTGGAGAAGCTGTTCAGCACGAATGCGCTGTCATCCACCTGCAGCACGCTGGGTGCATCCAGGCCATAGGTGAGGCCGTGGTAGATCTCGTCCACCACCAGGTGACCACCGCGCGCGTGCAGGGTCTTCGACAGGGCGGCCAGTTCGTCGGCGGAGAGCACGGTGCCGGTCGGGTTGGCCGGTGAGGCAACCAGCGCGCCGACGCTGTCGGCATTCCAATGCTGTTCCACCAGCGACGGTGTGAGCTGGTAGGCAGTGTCCGGGCCGACCGGCACCAGCTGTGCGCCGCCTTCAACGAGGCGCAGGAAGTGGCGGTTGCACGGATAACCCGGGTCGGCCAGCAGCCAGTGGCGGCCGGGATCGACCAGCAGGCTGCTGGCCAGCAGCAGCGCACCGGAGCCGCCGGGGGTGACCAGGATGCGTTCGGGGTCGATGTCCAGCCCGTAGTGGCTGCGGTAGAAGCCGCTGATCGCCTGGCGCAGGGCGGGCAGGCCACGTGCGGCGGTGTAGCGGGTATGGCCGGCGGCCAATGCGGCCTGGCCGGCACGCACGATCGGTTCGGCGGTGGTGAAGTCCGGTTCGCCGATTTCCAGGTGGATCACGTCGTGGCCGGCCTGTTCCAGCGCCTGCGCGCGGGCCAGCAGGGACATCACGTGGAACGGAGCGATTTCATGGCTGCGCCGGCTGTAGCCCGGCGTATGGGGCAGGGTACTCATGCAGCCCATGGTACGCCGCGCACCGGGGTCACGCGCTCTGGCAGTGCCGACCGCTGGCCGGCAACCGACCCACCCGCAGGCCGTGAGGGTGCCGGCCAGCGGCCGGCACTACCGACAGGCATGGCCACCATGACGTTCCGCAGGGTTGCCCACCGTCCTTCCGCAACCCAGACTCGGGCGCAAGGACGCCATTGCATTGCCCCTCAAGGAGCCCTATCTCATGAATTCCACCCTCTGCCTGTTGCTTGCCAGCCTGATGACCACCACTGCCACCGCCGCCACTCCGCCCGTTCCGCCGGATGCCGCCAAGCATCCGCATGTGGTCAAGGCGCCGTTCGGCGCGACCCGCAACGATGACTATTACTGGCTGCGCGACGACAAGCGCGGGAACAAGGACATGCTGGCCTACCTGCAGGCCGAGAATGCCTATGCCGACCAGCTGCTGGCGCCGCTGAAGCCGCTGGAAGACACCCTTTACAAGGAGATCGTCGGCCGCATCAAGCAGGACGATTCCAGCGTGCCGGCGCGCGAGCGTGGCTACTGGTACTACAGCCGCTTCGAAACCGGCCAGGACTACCCGATCCACGCACGCCGCAAGGGCAGCATGGAGGCCGCCGAGGAAATCCTGCTGGACGTCAACGCGATGGCTGCCGGCAAGGGCTATTTCAGCGTCGGCTCGATGGAAGTCAGCCAGGACAACCAGCTGCTGGCCTGGGCCGATGATGATGTCGGCCGCCGCCAGTACACCATCCGCTTCAAGGACCTGGCCACCGGCAAGGTGCTGCCCGATGTGATCACCGGCAGCTCGGGCGACCTGGTCTGGGCCGACGACAACCGCACCGTGCTGTATGTCGAGAACGATCCGGAAACGCTGCTGACCGTGCGCGTGAAGAAGCACGTGCTGGGCACCCCGGCCAGCGCCGACACCGTCGTATACGAAGAGAAGGACGACAGCTTCTACATGGGCATCGGCCGCACCCGCGACGATCGCTTCATCACCATCGGCGTGCACAGCACCGTGTCCTCGGAAGAGCGTTACGCGCCGGCCAGCGACCCGACCCACTTCACCGTGCTGGCGCCGCGCCAGCGCGATGTCGAGTACGACGCCGACCACTACGATGGCCGCTGGGTGATCCGCACCAATGACGGTGCGAAGAACTTCAAGCTGGTCACCGCACCGACCGATGCGACCTCGCGTGCGCAGTGGAAGGACTGGATCGCGCACGACGATGCGGTGTTCATCGAAGGCTTCGAACTGTTCGATGGCTACACCGCCATCGCCGAACGCTCCGAGGGCCTGGAACGCATCCGCCTGCTGTTCAAGGATGGCCGCAGCGACTACGTGAAGGCCGACGAGCCGGCGTACTCGATGGGCCTGGGCGACAACACCGAGGCCGATACGCCCTGGTTGCGCTACGTCTACACCTCGATGACCACCCCCACCACCGTGTTCGAACTGAACACCGCCACCGGTGAGCGCCGCCAGCTGAAGGTGCAGCCGGTGATCGGCTATGACGCGTCGAAGTACGAAACCGACCGCGTCTGGATCACCGCGCGCGATGGCGTGAAGGTGCCGGTGTCGCTGGTCTACCGCAAGGGCTACCAGAAGGATGGCAAGGGCGCGTTGTTCCAGTACGCCTATGGCAGCTACGGCATGTCGATGGACCCGTACTTCAACCAGACCGCGGTGAGCCTGCTCGACCGCGGCGTGGTGTATGCCATCGCCCACATCCGCGGTGGCCAGGAAATGGGCCGCGACTGGTACGAGAACGGCAAGCTGCTGCACAAGCAGAACACCTTCAACGACTTCATCGACGTCACCCGTGGCCTGGTGGCGCAGGGCTGGGCGGCGAAGGATCGCGTGGCGGCATCCGGCGGCAGTGCCGGTGGCCTGCTGATGGGCGCGGTGGCCAACCAGGCGCCGCAGGACTACCGCGTGATGGTGGCCCAGGTGCCGTTCGTCGATGTGGTGACCACCATGCTCGACCCGACCATTCCGTTGACCACCAACGAGTACGACGAGTGGGGCAACCCGGAGCACAAGCAGTTCTACGACTACATGCTGTCCTACTCGCCCTACGACAACGTCAGCAAGCAGGCCTATCCGGCGCTGTTCGTGGGCACCGGCCTGTGGGATTCGCAGGTGCAGTACTGGGAACCGGCCAAGTGGGTGGCCAAGCTGCGTGACAACAACACCGGCCACTACCCGATCCTGTTCCGCACCAACATGGAAGCCGGCCACGGCGGCAAGTCGGGGCGCTTCCAGCGCTACCGCGAGCTGTCCGAGTCGTACGCATTCGTGCTGCAGCAGCTGGGCATCGCCCAGCCGTGATCGCGACAGGGTGCCGGGCACTGCCTGGCACCCTGAACCGGTATCCTTGCGGCCATGAGCGCGCCAGATCCTTCCGTCCCTCGCGATGCCACCACGCCTCCGCGCGTGGTGCGTTTCCGCTGGGCGTGGTGGCTGCTGGCCTATGTCAGCCTCGGCACCGGCATCGTCGGCATCTTCGTGCCGGGCCTGCCGACCACCGTATTCATCCTGATTTCGGCCTGGGCCGCCTCGCGTGGCTCCGAGCGCCTGCACAACTGGCTGCTGCAGCATCCACGCTTCGGCCCGGCCATCGCCAACTGGCAGGCACACGGGGCGGTCAGCCGCTACGGCAAGTGGATGGCCACGATCACCATGGCGGTATGCGCCGGCATCATGCTCTGGTGCGTGCCGATTGCCTGGGTGAAGTGGTTCTCGATCGGCAGCATGACCGTGGTGGCGATCTGGCTGTGGACCCGGCCGTTGCCACCGCCGGAAGGCTGAACATGGCCCGCCCCGGGGCGGCCCGTGGGGCGGTCAGGGGGGTAGAGTCGACTGTCAGTCGACTATCGCGCGCAGCGCGGGTTTTTCACGGCCGTTGCAGGAGCAGTCGACTCACAGTCGACTCTACCAACCGCTCAGCCGCCAATGGCTATACTCGGGGCATGAAGATCCCCCATCGAAACGCCATCCTGATTCCGCTGGCAGCGGCTTCGCTGCTGTTCCTCGCCGCCTGCGGCAACAAGGGCCCGCTGGTACTGCCGCAGAAGCCGGTGCCGGTGGAAGAAACCGTCGAACCTGTTGCCGAGCCCGCTACCGAAGCGACCCCGGCGCAGACCGAAGGCAGCGGCACCCCGGCCACGACCGTGGAGCCGGCTGCACCGACCACGCAACCGGCGCCTGCGCCTGCGAAGAAGGTGGGCGGCGGGAATGAGTAAGGCCGGTTCCAAGGCCCTGCGCTTCAGCAAGATGCATGGCGCGGGCAATGATTTCGTAGTGATCGACCTGCGTGACGGCACCGCGCCGCCCACGCCTGAACTGGCCGCGCAGCTGGCCGACCGCCACACCGGCGTCGGCTGCGATCAGATCCTGACCATCGAAGCGCCGCGTGCGGAAGGCTCGGTGGCGTCGTACCGCATCTGGAATGCCGACGGCTCCAATTCCGAACAGTGCGGCAATGGCGCGCGCTGCATCGCCGCCTGGCTGGTGCGCGAAGGCAGTGCGCAGGGCGACCGCTTCGTCATCGACAGCCCGCTGGCCAGCCATGAGGTGGAAGTGCTGGGCGATGGCCAGTTCGCGGTGACCATGGGCGTGCCGGCGTTCGAGCCGGCCAACGTGCCGCTGGTGGGTTTCGCCCACGCGCGCGAGGAATACCTGCTGCCGCTGCAGGGCGAAAGCGTGCGTTTCGCTGCGGTGTCGATGGGCAACCCGCATGCAGTGATCGAAGTGGGCCTGATCGATGCTGCACCGGTCGAGCGCGTCGGTGCGCTGCTGCAGCAGCATGCCTCGTTCCCGCGCTCGGTGAACGTGGGCTTCGCCCAGGTGATGGGCCCGGCGCATGCACGTCTGCGTGTGAATGAACGCGGCGTCGGCGAAACCCTGGCCTGCGGCAGTGGCGCCTGCGCCGCTGCGGTGACCCTGATGCAGCGCGGCCGCCTGCAGCGTGATGCACGCATCAGCCTGCCCGGTGGTGACCTGCGCATCCAGTGGCCGGGCGATGGCCAGCCTGTGGTGATGGCCGGCCCGACCGCATTCGTCTTCGAAGGGGAGTGGATGGCATGACCGAAACCGTCGACAAGCTCGGGGCCCACGAAGTCGCTGCCTGGTTGCGGCGACATCCCGGCTTCCTCAAGCAGTTCCCGGACCTGGCCCTGACCCTGGTGGTGCCGCGTGACGACGGCCCGACCGCGTCGCTGGCCAGCTACCAGCTGGAGGTGCTGCGCGAGAAGAACCGCGAGCTGGCACGACGGTTGGCCGACCTGGGCGCGACTGCCCAGGTCAACGAACGCCTGGCGGTGCGCACGCACCAGCTGACCCTTGCGTTGATGAAGCAGGACAACGCCGCCGACACCCTGCGTGCGATGGCGGCCTCGCTGCAGGAAGATTTCGCCGGCGACCTGGTGCGATTGGTGGTGCACACGCCGGTGGCCGGGCTGGAACAGGCCGACTGGTTGCAGGTGATCGCCGCCGATGATCCGCAGCTGGGCCCGTTCCGCGACTGCCTGAAGGACGGCGAGCCGATCTGCGGCCGCCTGCAGCCGGAAAAGAATGCCGTGCTGTATGGCGTGCGCAGCGAGGAAGTGCAGACCACCGCGCTGCTGCCGTTGCCGGGCGTGGGCCTGATTGCGGTGGGCAGCCACGATCCGAACCGTTTCTATCCGGGCATGGGCACGCTGTTCCTGCGCATGATGGGCGACGCCCTGGTCGCCGGCCTGAAGCGCTTCCCGGGCTGAGCAGGACACGACGATGAGCGCGGTACAGGCCTTCCTGCAGCATCTGCAGGTAGAGCGGCGGATGTCGGCGCATACGCTCGATGCCTACCGCCGTGACCTGGACGCGCTGTCGGTCTGGGCCGAGCCGCGCGGTGTTGCGGTGGAGGCACTCGATGCCGACGCGCTGCGCCAGTTCGTCGCCGATGAGCACCGCCGTGGCCTGTCGGCCAAGAGCCTGCAGCGCCGCTTGTCCGCCTGCCGCAGCTTCTATGCCTGGCTGCTCAAGCACGGCCGCATCGAGGTCAGTCCTGCAGCAACGCTGAAGGCGCCGCGCGCGCCGCGCCGGTTGCCACAGGTCCTCGACGCCGATGAGGCCGTGCAGCTGGTCGAGCTGGAGCCGGAAGGTGAACTCGGCCGCCGTGACCGCGCGCTGCTGGAACTTTTTTATTCTTCCGGCCTGCGCCTGAGCGAAGTCTGCGCGCTGACCTGGCGCGATCTGGATTTCGACAGCGGGCTGGTCAACGTGCTGGGCAAGGGCAATCGGCAGCGCCGCGTGCCGTTCGGCCGGCCGGCGCGCGAAGCGCTGCAGGCGTGGCGCGCCGAAAGTGGCGGTGGTCCGGCCTCGCCGGTATTTCCCGGCCGCAACGGACCGATCAGCCAACGCGCGGTGCAGATCCGCATCCGCCAGCTGGCGCAGCGCCAGGGCCTGTTCAAGCACGTGCACCCGCACATGCTGCGGCACAGTTTCGCCAGCCATATCCTGGAATCATCCGGTGATCTGCGCGGCGTGCAGGAGCTGCTGGGCCATGCCGACATCGCCACCACCCAGATCTACACCCACCTGGATTTCCAGCACCTGGCCAAGGTCTACGACGCGGCGCATCCGCGCGCGAAGCGTCGAAGCAGCAGCGAGGGCAGCGGAGAAAGCTGAACGTTGCCCGTGCGGCAGCCGCTCGCGGGTGGCTTGAAGGGCGCAGGGCAGTCCCCACCTCTGGTTCTGTCACCCCGGAGGCATCATGGACCCCAGTCAGAACCCCAACGTTTTCCACGCCACCACCATCGTCTGCGTCCGTCGCGGCGAGCACGTGGCCATTGCCGGCGACGGCCAGGTCACGCTGGGCCACACCGTGATGAAGGGCAATGCGCGCAAGGTGCGCCGCCTCGGTCGTGATGGCCAGGTGCTGGCCGGCTTTGCCGGTGCCGCCGCCGATGCCTTCACCCTGTTCGAGCTGTTCGAGGCCAAGCTGGAAAAGCACGGCCAGTTGCAGCGCGCTGCGGTCGAACTGGCCAAGGATTGGCGCACCGAGCGCCGCCTCGGAAAGCTTGAAGCCCTGTTGGCCGTGGCCGACAAGGAAACCTCGCTGATCATCAGCGGCACCGGCGATGTGATCGAACCGGAGGACGGCATCATCGCCATCGGCTCGGGTGGTTCCTATGCGCTGTCGGCTGCACGCGCGTTGATGGCACACACCGAACTGGATGCGCGCACCATCGCCAGCGAAGCGATCGGCATTGCCGGCGATATCTGCATCTACACCAACCGCAACGTGGTGGTCGAGGAACTCTGAGGGTCGCGCCGGCTGCTGGCCGGCAACCTCATGATCCCCCACACGCGTGCCTGGTTGCCGGCCAGCGGCCGGCACGACCGACAACGAATTCGTGAGCACATCCATGTCGAAGATCGAAGTTTCCTCCGCCACCATGACCCCGCGCGAGATCGTGCAGGAACTGGACCGGCATATCGTGGGCCAGCACGACGCCAAGCGCGCCGTGGCCATCGCCCTGCGCAACCGCTGGCGCCGCATGCAGCTGGTGCCTGAGCTGCGCAATGAAGTGATGCCGAAGAACATCCTGATGATCGGCCCGACCGGCGTCGGCAAGACCGAGATCGCGCGTCGCCTGGCCACGCTGGCCAACGCGCCGTTCGTGAAGGTCGAAGCCACCCGCTTCACCGAAGTCGGCTACGTCGGCAAGGACGTCGAGCAGATCATCCGCGACCTGGCCGATACCGCAGTGAAGCTGTACCGCGAACAGGCCAAGGTGCGCGTGCGTACCCAGGCCGAGGAACGCGCCGAAGACCGCATCCTCGATGCGCTGCTGCCGCGCCGCAGCGGTGGCATCGGCTTCGATCCGGAAGTCGCCCGCAACGAACCGTCGGCGCAGGACAACGAGACCCGCATCAAGTTCCGCAAGATGCTGCGCAACGGTGAGCTGGACGAGCGCGAGATCGAACTCGACCTGGCCGCCAATGTCAGCATGGACATCATGACCCCGCCGGGCATGGAGGAAATGGGCCAGCAGCTGAAGTCGATGTTCGCCAACCTTGGCGGCGGCGCGAAGGCGCACAAGCGCACGCTGACCATCAAGGCCGCGCGACCGCTGCTGATCGAAGAAGAGGCCGGCAAGCTGGTCAACGAGGACGATATCCGCACTGCGGCGATCGAGGCCTGCGAGCAGCACGGCATCGTCTTCATCGACGAGATCGACAAGGTCGCCAAGCGTGGCGATAACGTGGGCGGCGGCGATGTCTCCCGCGAAGGCGTGCAGCGCGACCTGCTGCCGCTGGTGGAAGGCTCCAACGTGTCCACCAAGTACGGCACGATCAAGACCGACCACATCCTGTTCATTGCATCCGGTGCGTTCCACCTGGCCAAGCCCAGCGATCTGATTCCGGAGCTGCAGGGTCGCTTCCCGATCCGCGTTGAACTGGGTGCGCTGAGCAAGGGTGATTTCGTGCGCATCCTGACCGAGCCGAAGGCCGCGCTGACCAAGCAGTACGAAGCGCTGCTGGCTACCGAGGGCGTCAAGGTCAGCTTCACCGCCGACGCCATCGAGCGCCTGGCCGAAATCGCGTTCCAGGTGAACGAACGCCAGGAGAACATCGGTGCCCGTCGCCTGCATACGGTGCTGGAGCGCCTGCTGGATTCGCTCAGCTACGAGGCACCGGACCGCGATGGCGAAAGCCTGGCGATCGACAGCGCCTACGTCGACAAGCACCTGGGTGAGCTGGTGCAGGACCCGGACCTGAGCCGCTACATCCTGTAATGCCCGTTGGAGTCGGATCCCTCGCCCCAGCGAGGGCTCTGACTCCGCCCGCTGCAACAGAAAGGGCCGCCGCAGGGCGGCCATTTTCTTGTGCGGTCAGCGCGACTGCCGGGTGCGGTAGTCCCGCAGCACCTGGTCGATCACCGCACTGGTGCGGGCGGCGCTGATGCCGCTCGAGGGCGAACGGCCGTTGCCGCGCAGTTCGTCCACGAGGTGCGCGATCAACGGCTGCTGGACCGATGGCGGGTTCGGGATGTCGAATGCCTGCATGCCCGCTTCGGTCTCCAGAACCACTGGAACGTCCTCGAAGGTGGCAAAGCGCAGCTGCCCGCGGTCGCCGGTGATCTCGACCTCATCCTGGCGCCGGAACGCGCAGAAGCTCCATTGCGCGATGCCGTGCGCCCCACTGCCGGTACGGAAGCACATCGAGACACTGTCCTCGGCGGCGTAGGCGCCGGTCAGCGAACTGGCCAGGCCACGCACGTCGCCCAGCGGCCCCAATAGATGGTCGAGCAGGTCCAGGGTATGCGAGCCCAGATCGACGAACAGCCCGCCGCCGGCGATCGACGGATTGGTCCGCCAGAAGTCGGGCGATGCGGCATTCGCCGAATGCGGCCGATGCAGGGTGGCGCGCACGCTGCGCGGCGTTCCGATCGCGCCGTTGTCCAGCAGCTGCTTCACCTGTGCGAAGCGGGGCAGGGCACGGCGGTAGTAGGCCACGAACACGGGCACGCCGCTGCGGGCGCTGGCCGCGATGATGCGCTGGCACTCGTCGTGGTCCATGGCCATCGGCTTTTCGATGTAGACCGGCTTGCCCGCGGCGATCGCCTGCAGCGCGTAATGCATGTGCGTCGAGGGCGGCGTTGACACGTAGACCGCGTTCACTTCGGGATCGGCGATGAGTGCGTCGGCGTCGGCGTACCAGCGCGGAATCGCGTGGCGCCGCGCATAATCCTCGGCCAATCCCGCATTGCGGCGCATGACCGCTGCCACCCGTGAGCCGGGTGTGCTGGCCAGGGCGGGGCCGCTCTTCTTCTCGGTGACGCTGCCACAGCCGATGAAGCCCCACACCACGTTGTCCAGGATCACGGGGCTGTCCTCAGATGGGCGCGGCGGTGGCGGCAGCAGCGCCACTCACGCTTCGGGCAGCGGCTCGGGCACAGTGCCCGGCACGAACACGCCGTCCTTCACGTAGGCGGCCAGGGTCATGTCCAGTGCGAGCATGCCGTCGCGCTTGAGATCCATCAGGTCCGGTTCGACCATCGCCCCGTGCAGCACGCCCAGCACGGTGGCATGCAGCATGCGCGCGGCGATCTTGGGGTCGGCGCCTTCGCGCAGCTGGCCCAGATCGCGGGCGCGGCGCAGGGCACGCTCCATCCGGTCCAGCGCATCGCGGAATCCGGCCTGCTGCATTTCGGTCAGCACCCTGGTGTCGGCCGAGGCATCGCTGCGCAGCATGATCTCCATGGTCTTGCGCAGGCGCTCGTCTTCGGACAGCTCGATGAAGGAGTGGATCATCACCGCGCGCAGGTCGTGCACGGGGGTGTCGCGCTGGTCGGTGGAGGTGCGCTCCAGTTCCTGCATGAAGGGCAGGTGCACCCGTTCGACGATCGCGGCCAGCACCTCGCTCTTGTTCTTGAAGTGCCAGTAGACCGCGCCACGGGTATAGCCGGCGCGGGCGCCGATCATCTCCAGCGTGGTACGGGCCACGCCGTGTTCATGGAAGCAGGCTTCGGCGGCGTCAAGGATGCCTTCCCGGGTTGCCTGGGTGTCCTCTTTGGTCTTGCGGGCCATGTAGGTACGAGTGCGGGTGAAACGTGGCTGAATTGTACCGGTTTACAAACAAACAAGCATGTATGTATATTTCGCTCCCATCATTCCCGTCGTGTGCGTGGCAGGCCGGTCCGGCTCCCGCTCCACCCGGGTGGGCGCTGTTCTCACGGTCTTCACCTTTACCGGTCGAAGGGTCCGCCGTATCAGCGCCGGCTGAGATCCTTTCCTTCAAGAGCCTTTCCGTCATGTTGCTGAGCCGAATCCGACCCTTTGCACTGTCGCTGGCCATCGCCGCAGCCGTGGCTGCCTGCGGCGGCCAACCCCAGGCCCCCGAGCAGGGCCCGGGTGACGTCACCGTGGTCACGCTGAAGTCCGAGACCGTGGGCCTGACCCGCGAACTGCCGGGCCGTACCAACGCCTTCCTGGTCGCCGAAGTGCGCCCGCAGGTCAACGGCATCGTTGCCAAGCGCCTGTTCACCGAAGGCGGCATGGTCAAGGCCGGCGAGCCGCTCTACCAGATCGAGGACGCCAGCTACCGCGCCCAGGCCAACAGCGCCCGCGCCCAGCTGGCCCGCGCCGAAGCCACGGCCAACGCCGCGCGCCTGAGCGCCAAGCGCATCACCGAGCTGGCCAAGGTCGACGCGGTCAGCCAGCAGGATCTGGAAAACGCCGTGGCCGCGCAGAAGCAGGCCGAGGCCGATGTCGGTGCCGCCAGGGCCTCGCTGGATGCGGCCAACGTCACCCTCGGCTATGCCCGCATCACCGCGCCGATCAGCGGCCGCATCGGCAAGTCCAGCGTTACCCAGGGTGCGCTGGTCAGCGCCGGCCAGGCCAATGCACTGGCCACCGTGCAGCAGCTGGACCCGATCTACGTCGATCTGACCCAGTCCTCGGCCGAGCTGCTGCAGCTGCGCCGCGAACTGGCTGCCGGCCGCCTGCAGGACAACCAGACGCTGCCGGTCAGCATCCTGATGGAAGACGGCAGCACCTTCGAGCACAAGGGCACGCTGGAGTTCTCTGAAGTGAGCGTCGATCCAGCCACCGGCAGCTTCGGCCTGCGCGTGAAGGTGGACAACCCGGACGGCCTGCTGATGCCGGGCACCTACGTGCGCGCGGTGATCGGCGGCGGCGTGCGCAGCGATGCGGTGCTGGTACCGATGCAGGGCATCGCCCGCGATCCGAAGGGCGACACCACCGCGATGGTGGTCGGCAAGGACAACAAGGTCGAAGTGCGCCCGGTCAAGGTCAGCCGCACGGTCGGCGACAAGTGGCTGGTCGAGGACGGTCTGAAGGCCGGCGACAAGGTCATCGTCGAAGGCCTGCAGAAGATCGGCCCCGGCATGCCGGTCAAGGCCACCGAGAAGGGCGCTGCTCCGGCCAAGCCGGCAGCGGCCGCCCAGCCTGCCGCCCCGGCCGGCGACGCGAAGTAAGCGGAGAACCCCATGGCACGCTTTTTCATCGATCGACCCATCTTCGCGTGGGTGATCGCCATCATCATCATGCTCGCCGGCGGCCTGGCCCTGTTCAAGCTGCCGGTCTCGATGTACCCCAACGTCGCACCGCCGGCGGTGGAAATCAGCGCCACCTACCCGGGTGCATCGGCCAAGGTGGTCGAGGACTCGGTGACGCAGATCATCGAGCAGAACATGAAGGGCCTTGATGGCCTGATCTACTTCTCCTCCAACAGCTCGTCCAACGGCCAGGCCACCATCACCCTGACCTTCGAGAGCGGCACCAACCCGGACATCGCCCAGGTGCAGGTGCAGAACAAGCTGCAGCTGGCCATGCCGCTGCTGCCGCAGGAAGTGCAGCGGCAGGGCATCAACGTGGCCAAGTCCAGCTCGGGCTTCCTGAACGTCATCGCGTTCGTGTCCGAGAACGGCAGCATGGACGCCAACGACATCGCCGACTACGTCGGTTCCAATGTTGTCGATCGCCTGAGCCGCGTGCCAGGCGTGGGTAACATCCAGGTGTTCGGTGGCAAGTACGCCATGCGCATCTGGCTGGATCCGAACAAGCTGCATACCTATGGCCTGTCGGTTGCGGAAGTGACCGCAGCGATCAAGGCACAGAACGCGCAGGTGGCCATCGGCCAGCTTGGCGGTGCACCGTCGATCAAGGGCCAGCAGCTCAACGCCACCATCAACGCGCAGTCGCGCCTGCAGACCCCGGAACAGTTCCGCAACATCATCGTGCGCGGTGCGCAGGACGGTGCCGAGCTGCGCCTGGGGGATGTCGCCCGCGTCGAGCTGGGTGCCGAGTCCTACGACTTCGTCACCCGCTACAACGGCCAGCCGGCCAGCGGCCTGGCGGTGACCCTGGCCACCGGCGCCAACGCGCTGGATACCGCCGCCGGCGTGAATGCTGCGCTGGAAGACATGAAGAGCTTCTTCCCGGCCGGGCTGAAGGCCGAGGTTCCGTACGACACCACCCCGTTCGTGCGCGTGTCGATCAAGGGCGTGGTGCAGACCCTGATCGAAGCGATCGTGCTGGTGTTCGTGGTGATGTACCTGTTCCTGCAGAACTTCCGCGCCACCCTGATCCCGACCATCGCCGTGCCGGTGGTGCTGCTGGGTACCTTCGGCGTGCTGGCCATGCTCGGCTTCTCGGTGAACATGTTGACCATGTTCGCGATGGTGCTTGCGATCGGCCTGCTGGTGGACGATGCCATCGTGGTGGTGGAGAACGTCGAGCGCATCATGTCCGAGGAAGGACTGTCGCCGCTCGAGGCGACCCGCAAGTCGATGGGCCAGATCACCGGCGCGCTGGTGGGCATCGGCTTGGTGCTGTCGGCGGTGTTCGTGCCGATGGCCTTCATGAGTGGCTCCACCGGCGTGATCTACCGCCAGTTCTCGGCCACGATCGTCTCGGCGATGGCATTGTCGGTGCTGGTCGCGATCGTGCTGACCCCGGCGCTGTGCGCGACCATGCTCAAGCCGCTGAAGAAGGGTGAGCACCACGTCGCCCACCGCGGCCTGGCCGGTCGCTTCTTCAATGGCTTCAACCGTGGATTCGACCGCACCAGCGAAAGCTACCAGCGTGGCGTGCGCGGCATCATCCATCGCCCGTGGCGCTTCATGGGCATCGTGGCGGCGCTGTTCGTGCTGATGGGCGTGTTGTTCGTGCGCCTGCCCAGCTCATTCCTGCCCAACGAAGACCAGGGCGTGTTGATGGCGCTGGTGCAGGCCCCGGTGGGTGCCACCCAGGAACGTACGCTGGAATCGATCGCGGCACTGGAAAACCACTTCCTGCAGAACGAGAAGGATGCAGTGGACTCGGTGTTCTCGGTGCAGGGCTTCAGCTTCGCCGGCATGGGCCAGAACGCCGGCATGGCGTTCGTCAAGCTGAAGGACTGGAGCGAGCGTGACGCCAACAATGGCGTGATGCCGATCACCGGACGCGCGATGGCGGCCCTGGGCCAGATCAAGGATGCCTTCATCTTCGCCTTCCCGCCGCCGGCCATCCCGGAACTGGGCACCGCCTCGGGCTATACCTTCTTCCTGAAGGACAACAGCGGCCAGGGCCACGAGGCACTGGTGGCCGCGCGCAACCAGCTGCTCGGCCTCGCCGCCGGCAGCAAGAAGCTGGCCAACGTGCGCCCGAACGGCCAGGAGGACACGCCGCAGTTCCGCATCGACATCGACGCGGCCAAGGCGACCTCGCTGGGGCTGTCGATCGACCAGATCAACGGCACGCTGGCCGCCGCGTGGGGCAGCTCGTACATCGACGACTTCGTCGATCGTGGCCGCGTCAAGCGTGTGTTCGTGCAGGCCGACCAGCCTTTCCGCATGGTGCCGGAGGACTTCGATCTCTGGTCCGTGAAGAACGACAAGGGTGAAATGGTGCCGTTCAGTGCCTTCGCTACCAAGCACTGGGATTACGGTTCGCCGCGCCTGGAACGCTACAACGGTGTGTCGGCCATGGAAATCCAGGGCGAACCGGCCCCGGGTGTCGCCTCCGGTGATGCCATGGCCGAGATCGAACAGCTGGCCAAGCAGCTGCCGGCGGGCTTCGGCATCGAATGGACGGCGATGTCGTACCAGGAGCGCCAGGCTGGCTCGCAGACGCCACTGCTGTACACGCTCTCGCTGATGATCGTATTCCTGTGCCTGGCCGCGATGTACGAAAGCTGGAGCGTGCCGACCGCAGTGCTGCTGGCGGCCCCGCTGGGCATCCTCGGCGCGGTGCTGGCCAATACCTTCAAGGGCCTGGAACGCGATATCTACTTCCAGGTGGCGATGCTGACCACGGTGGGCCTGACCAGCAAGAACGCGATCCTGATCGTGGAGTTCGCCAAGGAGAACCTGGAGAAGGGCGCAGGCCTGATCGAATCGATCATGCATGCCGTGCGCGACCGCCTGCGTCCGATCGTGATGACCTCGCTGGCCTTCGGCATGGGCGTGGTACCGCTGGCGATCTCCACCGGTGCCGGTTCCGGCGCCAAGCAGGCGATCGGCACCGGCGTGCTCGGCGGCATGATCGTCGGCACCGTGCTCGGTGTGTTCTTCGTGCCGCTGTTCTTCGTGGTGGTGCAGCGCGTGTTCAAGCGCAAATCCACGACGTGACCTGAAACGGTCATGCCGGCCTCAGGCTGGCGTTGTCGAAACGGTAGTGCCGGCCGCTGGCCGGCATGACCTCCTGCCATCCGGCAGTACCGATGGAAGTCATTCCCATGAAAAGTGCATCCCTGTTCCTTTCCATTGCCGCTGTGCTCGCGCTCGCCGGCTGCTCCACCCTGGTGCCGAAGAACACCGCTGTCGCCCCGGCGATCCCGGCGCAGTGGCCGGCCGAAGCCGCGCAGGGCGAGGTGGCCGATGTCGCCGCCGTCGGCTGGCGCGACTTCTTCACCGATGCGCGCCTGCAGCAGGTGATCGACCAGTCGCTGCAGAACAACCGCGATCTGCGCGTGGCCGTGCTCAACGTTGAGCGCGCGCGCGGCCAGTACCGTGTGCAGCGCGCTGATCGCGTGCCCGGCGTGGCCGTTACCGGCCAGATGCAGCGCCAGGGCACCGACGCCGGTGTCAACGAACAGTTCACCGCCGGTGTCGGCGTGGCCGAGTTCGAGCTGGATCTGTTCGGCCGCGTGCGCAATCTCAGTGAAGCCGCGCTGCAGCAGTACTTCGCCGTCGCCGCCAACCGCCGCAACGCGCAGTTGAGCCTGGTGGCCGAGACGGCCACCGCATGGCTGACCTACGGTGCCGATGCGCAGCGGCTGAAGATCGCCGATGCCACGCTGAAGACCTACGAGGATTCGCTGCGCCTGGCCGAGGCCCGCCACGAACGTGGTGGCAGTTCGGCGCTGGAGCTGACCCAGACCCGTACCCTGGTCGAGACCGCGCGTACGGACGCCGCACGCCTGCGTGGCCAGCTGGCCCAGGACCGCAACGCGCTGGCGCTGCTGGCCGGTGGCCAGCTGGATCCGGCGCTGCTGCCGGACAGCATCGAGCCGCAGCTGCTTGCACTCGCACCGCCGCCGGCCGGCCTGCCCAGCGACGTGCTGCTGCAGCGCCCGGACATCATGGCCGCCGAACACCAGCTGCTGGCGGCCAACGCCAATATCGGTGCGGCACGCGCGGCGTTCTTCCCGAGCATCTCGCTGACCGGCAGCATCGGCAGTGGTTCGAGCGAACTGTCCAACCTGTTCGACAGCGGTACGCGCGTGTGGAGCTTCCTGCCGAAGATCACGCTGCCGATCTTCCAGGGCGGCAAGCTGCGCGCCAACCTGGCCATCGCCAACGCCGATCGTGATATCGCTCTGGCGCAGTACGAGAAGTCGATCCAGGTGGGCTTCCGCGAAACCGCCGATGCGCTGGCGTTGAATGTCAGCCTGGACGAGCAGGTGAGTTCACAGCAGCGCCTGGTGGAAGCGGCCGAACAGGCCAACCGCCTGTCGCAGGCGCGCTACGACGCGGGCCTGGACAGCTTCGTGACCCTGCTTGATGCGCGGCGTACGGCCTACAACGCACAACAGACCCAGCTGCAGGCGCAGCTGGCGCAGCAGGCCAACCGCATCACCCTGTACAAGGTGATGGGCGGTGGCTGGCACGAGCGCAGCTGAAGGACAGCCGGCCAGCGGCCGGCTCTACCCTGATGATCGATGGTAGTGCCGGCCGCTGGCCGGCATTGTCATTTCAGGACCTGCTACACCGCTTCATCGTCGCGCCGCGCTGCATGGCAGGCGCGCACCCGCGCGAGCGCATCGCCGGCTTCGCGCGCCATCTGCTCGTACTCGGCGCGGATCTCTTCCAGGCGCGCTTCGTCCAGTTCTTCCAGATCCAACAGTTCGTTGTTGGCTTCGGCCGTCGCCCGGATCAGCTCGTCCAGCTTGATCTGCATCGCGGCGGTGTCCGCGTTCTGCGTGTGCTGGATCAGGAACACCATCAGGAAGGTGATGATGGTGGTGCCGGTGTTGATCACCAGCTGCCAGGTGTCGTTGAAACCGAACACCGGGCCACTGATGCCCCAGATCACCACGATCGCTACTGCAGCCAGGAAGGTCCACGGCGAGCCGGTGGCGGCCGCGGCCTTCTTGGCGATCGTATTGAACAGGTTTCGTACTTTCATCGTCGTCGTCCCACTCAGGTGACGAGGATGATCGGCAGTGGCCCGTGCAGGCGCCGTGCAGCGGCGGTCAGGCGCGCATGCGCTGCAGCCGCGGTGCCTGCAGGCTGCGCACCGGACTGCTCTGGTAGACGTGCTGCCAGCAACGGTCGACGAATTCGCGGGCCTGGGCTTCACTCAGTCGCGGCATGATCTGCAGGGCGTACTGGGTCTGGAACATCTCGTCACGTTCGGCCTCGCTGGCGCGCGGCTGGGTGATCAGCGAATCGCAGGCAAACTTGATCCACGGCACGTACGAGCCGAACGAGTTGTGCGGCAGTGCGCCTTCGGCATGTTGGCGGCGCCAGTGATCCAGCTCGGCGTCAACGTTGATGACCGGAGGAATGGTGGGGACTTCAGCGTGCATGACAATCCAGTTCGGTTGAGTGGAAAGGGAGTGGGGGTTCATCGGAGTGTGGCGTATGTGGCGGTGCATGCCGCGTCAGCGCGATGTGGAGCTGGCGTTGGCATGTCCAATCAACTGCGCGTGCTCGACGGCACCGAGATCTTCGGCCAGGGTGGCCATCGCGTTGCACAGGCGCTCGTGGTCGAGCGGATGGCGACGGACCAGCTCCAGTTGCATGCGCTGGTAGGCGGTCCAGAACAACGCGCCGCGCCGGTGCAGTGCATATTGCTGCTGCAGGCGTTCGCGGATCGGGTCGAGGATCGAGTCTGGTGCAGGTCGTACGGCGTGCGCGCACATGGCTGGCTCCGCCGGGGAAAGAAGTCCCGGTAACCCCACCCTAGGCGCGGCAGCCGGGCGGGGTGTTATCGCAGCGTGTGCACGTTGCGCAGCTGACTGTGCACTGGTTCACGGCAATGGCCGCAAACGCTGCCGGCACTAGGGCGCGCCGGCACTGAAGCGTTCATTAAACGGGTTCAACAGGACACTGCGTGGTGATCATTCACCGATGTCTTCATTCCAGATCTCCGGGTGCTGCGCAATGAAGCCGCCCAGCAGGTCCACGCATTCCTGGCTGTCCAGGTCGATCACGTTGACGCCATTTTCCCGCAACCAGTCGATGCCGCCCTGGAAGGTGCGCGATTCGCCCACCACCACGGTGCCGATGTTGAACTGGCGCACCAGGCCAGAGCAGTACCAGCACGGTGCCAGGGTGGTGACCATGATCGTGTCCTGGTAACGGCGCTGGCGGCCGGCCTTGCGGAACGCATCGGTCTCGCCGTGCACCGACGGGTCGCCTTCCTGCACGCGGCGGTTGTGGCCGCAGCCAAGCAGGCGGCCGTCGTTGTGGTACAGGGCCGCGCCGATCGGCACGCCGCCCTCGGCCAGGCCCTGGCGGGCTTCGGCGATGGCGGTCTGCAGCAGGGCCTGGTAGTCGGGCGTGGTGATCATGCGGGGCTCCGGTAAGTCGTGGCCCGCCATGATACGGGCAGGGGGTGCCGCTGGCCCCCGGCGGTGCGATAATCGGGGCCATGAGCGAATCCCCCTACAAAGCCGGTACCACCCATTTCGGGTTCCGCGACGTCGCCGCCAAGGACAAGCAGAAGCTGGTCGGCCAGGTGTTCACCTCGGTCGCGCGCAACTACGACCTGATGAACGACCTGATGAGCCTGGGCGTGCACCGGGCGTGGAAGCGCTACTACGTGGCCACCGCGCAGGTGAAGCCGGGCGACCGCGTGCTCGATCTGGCGGGCGGCACCGGCGACATCGCCGCCCTGCTGAAGGAGCGCGTCGGCGCCGAGGGCTCGGTGGTGCTGGGCGACATCAACGCCGGCATGCTGTCGGTCGGCCGTGACCGCCTGACCAACCGCGGCCTGGTGCTGGGCCTGGACTACGTGCAGTGCAACGCCGAGGCCCTGCCGTTCCCGGACAACAGCTTCGACCTGGTCACCATCGCCTTCGGCCTGCGCAACGTGACCGACAAGGACGCTGGCCTGCGCGAGATGTACCGCGTGCTGAAGGTCGGCGGCCAGGCCCGCGTGCTGGAGTTCTCCGAAGTCACCGCGGACTGGTTCAAGCCGATCTACGACTTCCACTCGTTCAAGATCCTGCCGAAGCTGGGCAAGCTGTTCGCCAATGACTCGGACAGCTACCAGTACCTGGCCGAGAGCATCCGCAAGCACCCGCCGCAGGATGAACTGAAGGCGATGATGGGGCAGGCCGGGTTCGAGCGCTGCCACTACAAGAACCTGACCGGCGGCATCGTTTCGATCCACTCCGGCTACAAGCTGTAAACCCTGCTCTGGTGGGTGCCAACCTTGGTTGGTGCTCGCCCGCTGCGGTGATCCGCTCTGGTGGGTGCCGACCTTGGTCGGCACGGGCCTGCCGCATGCGTTGATGGGTCCGTGCCAACCAAGGTTGGTACCTGCCTGTAGATGCCGACATTGGTTGGCATGCGCCCGAGGCGCAGGATCGGCTTGCCTGCCATTACCCCGCACCGCGCAACGCCTGCCGGGCCGGAGGGAGGTACCATTGGGGTTTGATCCCCGTAACGGTCCCGATTCATGCGTAATCCGCTGATGCTCCTTCCGCTGGCCGTGGCCCTGGCCGCCGGCTGCTCCCAGGAGGCGGCCGCGCCCGCCGCCGCCCCGACTGCCGCAAAGGCCCCTGCCGCCCCCGTGAACGCCGAGAACCGCAGCCACGACGAAAGCTCGTACGCCGAGCCGGACAAGGTCGTCATCAAGGACATCGCGCTGGATCTGAAGCTCGACTTCGACCAGAAGCAGATTGGCGGCACCGCCACCTACACCCTGGAATGGAAGCAGAAGGACGCCAGGCAGCTGGTGCTCGACACCCGCGAGCTGACCGTGTCCGAGGTCGAGGCCGTCGCCGCCGATGGCGCGCGCAGCCCGCTGGAGTTCGAGCTGGCCGCCGCTGACAAGGTGTTCGGCAGCAAGCTGACCATCGAGGCCCCGGAACAGCCGGCCAAGGTGGAAGTGACCTACCACACCGCGCCGACCGCCTCGGGCCTGCAGTGGCTGGCACCGTCGATGACCGAGGGCAAGAAGCTGCCCTTCATGTTCAGCCAGTCGCAGGCCATCCACGCCCGTTCCTGGGTGCCGCTGCAGGACACCCCGAGCGTGCGCTTCACCTACAGCGCGCACGTGGTCTCGCGCCCGGACGTGATGGTGCTGATGAGCGCCGACAACGACCCGAAGGCCGCGCGTGACGGTGACTACACCTTCAAGATGCCGCAGCCGATTCCGTCCTACCTGCTGGCCATCGCGGCCGGCGACCTGGTGTTCGAGCCGATCTCCGGCCGCTCCGGCGTCTGGGCCGAGCCGACCATGGTCAACAAGGCCGCCAAGGAATTCGAAGACACCGAGAAGATGATCGGTGCCGCCGAGAAGCTGTACGGCGAATACCGCTGGGGCCGCTACGACATGCTGGTGCTGCCGCCGTCGTTCCCGTTCGGCGGCATGGAAAACCCGCGCCTGACCTTCGCCACCCCGACCGTGATCGTCGGCGACAAGTCGCTGGTCTCGCTGGTGGCCCACGAACTGGCGCACAGCTGGTCGGGCAACCTGGTGACCAACGCCAGCTGGAAGGACATCTGGCTCAATGAAGGCTTCACCACCTACGTCCAGGGCCGCATCACCGAAGCCCTGTACGGCAAGGAGATGGCCGAGATGGAGAAGCAGATCGACCAGACCGACCTGCTGGCCGAAGTGAAGGACATGAGCCCGGCTGACCAGGCACTGGCGCTGCCGCCGCTGAACGAGCGTGATCCCGACGAAGCGCTCAGCCAGGTCGCCTACGTCAAGGGTTCGTGGTTCCTGGAGTTCCTGGAGCAGCGCTTCGGCCGCGAGACCTTCGATCCGTTCCTGCGGGGCTGGTTCGATGACCACGCCTTCCAGAGCGCGAACACCGACCAGTTCGTCGCGTACATGAAGAAGAACCTGCTGCCGAAGAATCCGTCGGCCGTGACCGAGGCCGAACTGAAGGCGTGGCTGGACGAGCCGGGCATCCCGGCGTTCGCGGCCAAGGCGCAGTCGCGCAACTTCAGCAGCGTCGATACCGCGCGCATCGCATTCGCCAGCGCCGGTACCGTGCCCAGCAGCCAGGTCATCGCCGACTGGAGCACCCAGGAATGGGTGCGCTTCATCGACGGCCTCGGTGCGACCCAGCCGCTGGACAAGCTGGCCACGCTGGACAAGGCCTTCCACTTCACCGGCACCCCCAATGGCGAGATCGCCATGCGCTGGTACCCGCTGGCGATCCGCAGCGGCTACGAGCAGGCCAATGAAGGGGCGGCTGCATTCATCGAGCGCGTCGGCCGTCGCAAGCTGATCCTGCCGATCTACGCCGAACTGGTGAAGACCCCGAAGGGTCTGGAACTGGCCAAGCAGGCCTTCGAAAAGGCCAAGCCGGGCTACCACCCGATCACCACCGCCTCGGTCCAGGACATGCTGGCCAAGGCTGAAGCCAAGTAAGCGGTAGTGCCGGCCGCTGGCCGGCAACCGGTCACTGCTTCACCACCAACGGCGGGGAAACCCGCCGTTGGTGTATCCGCTTTTCGCTGCCGATAGAATCGGGATGCACTCGCATAGGACCTCCGCCATGAAACGACTGATCCTGCTCACCGCCTGCACCCTGGCCCTGGCCGCCTGCAGCAACCCGGAAGAGGAACGCAAGGCGCAGGAAGCCGCTGCGGCCGCCGCGCAGGCGCAGAAGGAGGCCAAGGCCGAAGACGTGGCCAAGCAGTACGACATGGCCGTGGCCGCGCAGGACTGGGAACGCGCGCGCCTGCATGGTGCCTCGCTGCTGGACCAGTACAAGGACACCGCCGCCGCCGAGCGCATAGCCGCAGGCTTCGACGAGGTCAAGGCCAAGGGCGACGCCGCGCGCGACCTGCGCCGCATGCAGGGGCTATGGCAGTACAACCAGATTCCGGTGGGCAGCAAGGGCAACCAGGTCTCGGCGCAGATCTACAGCAAGGAACGGGTGGACGTGGATGGCAGCGGCGCCAAACCGGTGCAGCTGGTGTTCCGCGATCATCCGGAGTGGAAGCGGCATGCCTACCTGGTGCTGCAGGCCGGTGATTTCCGTTGCCCGCAATGCACGGTGAAAGTGACCGTGGATGACGGCAAGCCGGTACCAATGGCGGCCTGGCGCCCGAAGACTGATGAAGCCATCGCCCTGTTCATCACCGATCAGAAGGCACTGTGGAAGCTGGCGCGCAAGGGCAAGTCGATCAGCATCGAGTTCCCGGTCAAGGCCGGTGGCACGCGCACGGCCGTGTTCGAAACCGGCGGTGTCGACGCCAGCCGCATGCCGCAATGGTGGCAGTGAGGGTTGCGACGGGCAGCGCAGTGCACGCGTTGTCCGCGATCCGGCACTGGGTGTTCGACATGGACGGCACACTGACGGTGGCCGTGCATGACTTCGCCGCGATCCGCCGCGCGCTGGAGATCGCCGCGGAGGAAGACATCCTCGACCATATCGCGGCATTGCCCGACGCACCGGCGCAGGCCAAGCGCGCGTGGCTGCTGGATCACGAGCGCGCCCTGGCCGAGGACGCGCTGCCAGCGCCGGGGGCGGTGAAGCTGCTGCGCGCGCTGGCGGCGGCGGGTTGCCGGCTGGGCATCCTGACCCGCAACGACCATGCGCTGGCGAAGCTGACGCTGGAGGCGATCGGGGTCGGGGCGTTGTTCGACGACGCCGACATCATCGGCCGCGATGAAGCGGTGCCCAAGCCCTCGCCGGATGGCCTGCAGCAGCATCTTCGTCGCTGGGGCATCGGGGCTGCGCACGCGGTGATGGTCGGTGACCACGCTTACGACCTGGAGTGCGGTCGTGCCGCGGGCGCCCACACCGTGCTGGTCAACCTGCCGGAGAACCCATGGCCGGGCCGGGCCGACTGGCATTTCGCCGATTGCCGCGCCTTGCTGGCGGCCTGGCAGCAGAAGGGGTAGTGCCGGCCGCTGGCCGGCAGTGTCGACCAAGGTCGACACCTACCAGAACACCCGTGGCCAGGCTGGCGGCCTGGCAGCAGAAGGGGTAGTGCTGGCCGCTGGCCGGCAGTGTCGACCAAGGTCGACACCTACCAGAACACCCGTGGCCAGGCTGGCGGCCTGGCAGAAGGGGTAGTGCCGGCCGCTGGCCGGCAGTGTCGACCAAGGTCGACACCTACCAACAGCATTCCCAGCAGCGCATCGGGTGGAAAGCCCCCTTGTTGTTCAAGGGGGCGCGCCGAAGGCGCGGGGACAAGGTGGGATGCGCGGGCAGTTCGTTTACGCGCCCAGCGCGTAACCGAACTGCTGCTTGAACTGCTCGTTGAACTCATCGAAGGTGAAGCGCTGGTTCTGCGTGCCCGGGTGCTCGACCTTCAGCGCGCCCATCAGGTTGCCCATGCGGCCGATGGTCAGCCAGTCGTAGCCCTTCTGGATGCCGTAGATCAGGCCGGCGCGGAAGGCGTCACCACAGCCGGTCGGATCGACCACGCGGCGCTCGTGCGCCGGCGGGATGTCGTAGCTCTTTTCCGGGGTGTGGATGACCGCACCCTTCGGGCCACGGGTGGTGATGTAGGCCTTGACCCGGCTGACGATCTCCTTCTCATCCCAGCCGGTGCGCTCCTGCAGCAGGTTCGACTCGTAGTCGTTGACCACCACGTAGTCGGCCTGATCGATGAAGGCGCGCAGCTCGGGGCCGTTGAACAGCGGCATGGCCTGGCCCGGGTCGAAGATGAACGGAATGCCGTCCTCGTGGAATTCCTGTGCGTTCTGGATCATGCCTTCGCGGCCGTCCGGGCCGACCAGGCCCAGGGTCACGCCCGGTACGCCACGCACGTGGTTCTCGTAGGAGCGCATCATCGCGCCCGGGTGGAAGGCGGTGATCTGGTTGTTGTCGTGGTCGGTGGTGATGAACGCCTGCGGGGTGAACAGCTCATCGATCACGCGCACGCGCGACAGGTCGATGCCCAGGCCTTCGAAGTATTCGCGGTACGGGCCGAAGTCCGAACCCACGGTGCCCATCGGGATCGGCTGGCCGCCCAGCAGGTGCAGGTTGTAGGCGATGTTGCCGGCGCAGCCGCCGAACTCGCGGCGCATGCGCGGCACGAGGAAGGACACGTTCAGGATGTGCACCTTGTCCGGCAGGATGTGATTCTTGAACTGGTCCGGGAACACCATGATGGTGTCGAAGGCAAGAGAACCACAGATCAGAGCGGACATCGATGTAAGCCTATGCGGTGAATTTTGGGGTGGGCCGGCCCGGTTCAGCGGGCAAGCAAACGGCGCCCTTGGGCGCCCGACGGCGCAAAGGTTACCCGCTGGTGCCGCTCAGGGCCAGAACCGGGTGATGCCCGATCAGGCCGAAAGCCTGTGAAGACGCGGGTTCAGCTAGTTTTTTCCTTGCTCGGCGGCAGGCGGGTTGCTAGGCTTGTCGGCCTCGATTTCTGCCCATTTTTTCGCCATCCCGCGGCGGGCACGACACCCCTCAGGACTCCTTCCTCAGATGTTCAAGAAACTCCGTGGCATGTTCTCCAACGACCTGTCCATCGACCTGGGCACGGCCAACACCCTCATCTACGTGCGCGGGCAGGGGATCGTGCTGAACGAGCCGTCGGTCGTGGCCGTGCGCCAGGACCGTGCCATCGGTGGCACCCGCTCGGTGGCAGCCGTTGGCGCCGAGGCCAAGCAGATGCTCGGCCGTACCCCGGGCCACATCACCACCATCCGCCCGATGAAGGACGGCGTCATCGCCGACTTCACCTACACCGAGGCGATGCTCAAGCACTTCATCAAGAAGGTGCACAAGTCGCGCGTGCTGCGCCCGAGCCCGCGCGTGCTGGTCTGCGTGCCGGCCGGTTCGACCCAGGTCGAGCGCCGCGCGATCAAGGAATCGGCCGAGGAAGCCGGTGCCCGTGACGTGTACCTGATCGAAGAGCCGATGGCTGCCGCGATCGGCGCCGGCATGCCGGTCACCGAAGCCCGTGGCTCGATGGTCATCGACATCGGCGGCGGCACCACCGAAGTGGCGGTGATCTCGCTCAACGGCATCGTCTATTCGGCCTCGGTCCGCATCGGCGGCGACCGCTTCGACGAATCCATCACCAACTACGTGCGCCGCAACCACGGCATGCTGATCGGTGAAGCCACCGCCGAGCGCATCAAGGTCGAGCTGGGTTGTGCCTACCCGCAGGCCGAGGTGCAGGAGCTGGAGATCTCCGGCCGCAACCTCGCCGAGGGCGTGCCGAAGATGATCAAGATCAGCTCCAACGAGGTGCTTGAAGCCCTGCACGAACCGCTGTCGGGCATCGTCAGCGCGGTCAAGCTGGCGCTGGAGCAGACCCCGCCGGAACTGTGTGCCGACGTTGCCGAGCGCGGCATCGTGCTGACCGGCGGCGGCGCCCTGCTGCGTGACCTGGACCGCCTGATCTCCGAGGAAACCGGCCTGCACGTGCAGGTGGCCGACGATCCGCTGACCTGTGTGGCCCGCGGTGGCGGTCGTGCGCTGGAACTGGTCGACATGCACGGCAACGAGTTCTTTGCGCCGGAATAAGCCGTCCCGGCCGTTCCTGCCCGCCGCGCCCTTCCGGGGTGCGGCCCGCCGCGATGGCGGGCCGGCACCGGCGGGGCGTCCGCGTGTTTCCCTTCCGCCTTCTGCCAGTTGAATCGTTGCCGTGCCGCCCTACGCCGGTCCTCCCGTTGCCTCCCGATCCGGTGATGCCGCCAGCCCCCTGCGGTTGCTGGCCTATCTTGCATTGGCCATCACACTGATCGTCCTTGACGATCAGGCGGGTTGGCTGGCGCGCCTGCGCGAGCAGGCCAACAGCCTGGTGCAGCCTGTGTGGGCACTGGCGGGTCTGCCCGGCAAGCTCGGCAACCAGGTCAAGGATTCCGCGGCCAGCCACACCCAGCTGGTCACCGAGAACCGTGAACTGCGCAACCAGCTGCTGCTGGCCAACGCGCGCCTGACCCGACTGCAGACCGCAGCGCTGGACAACGCCCAGCTGCGCGAACTGCTGAACGTGGCCGAGCGCAGTGGCCTGGACGTGCAGCTGGCGCCGATCCTGGATATCGACCTGGACCCGGTGAAGCAGCGCCTGGTGCTCGACGCCGGCAGCCGCGAAGGCGTGCATGTCGGGCAGGCGGTGATCGATGCCGGTGGCCTGATGGGGCAGGTGATCAGCGTCACCGGCGGTACCTCCACCGTGCTGCTGCTGACCGACCCCGACCACGCGGTGCCGGTCACCGTGGCCCGCAACGGCGTACGCCTGATCGTCTACGGTCGCGGCGACACGCTGGAGCTGCGCGACATCCCGCTCAGCGCGGGTGTGGAAGTGGGCGATGAGATCGTCACCTCCGGCCTCGGTGGCCGCTTCCCGGCCGGCTTCCCGGTCGGCACCATCACCGGCCTGCGCCCGGACGACACCCATGCCTTCCTGGTCGGCGAACTGAAGCCAGCCGCCCAGCTGGATCGTGGCCGTGATGTGCTGCTGCTGCGCCCCGGTGCGGCGATCCGCATTCCGCCGGAACTGCGCCTGCAGCTGGAAGAAACCACTCCGGGTGGCCCGGCCACCGGCGCCACCGTGCCTGCGGGAGCCGCGCCAGCGACAACAACGCCAGCTCCGGTCAGCTCCCCGGTAGTGCCCGCCGCTGGCCGGCAACAGCCCTCGTCGCAAACGAGGACTGTTGCCCCCGCATCCTCGCTTGATCCTGCTGCCCCGGTAGTGCCGGCCGCTGGCCGGCAACCGACCACGCCGGAGGCCCAGCGATGAGCCGCCTGCGCGACAACCCGTGGGTATTGCCGGCCAGCCTGGTCGTAGCCCTGCTGCTGGGCCTGCTGCCGTTGCCGGCGCTGCTGCAGCCGCTGCGCCCGTACTGGCTGGCGCTGGTGCTGGCGTACTGGGTGATCGAGACGCCCGAGCGCGTCGGCCTGGGCATCGCTTTCGCCAGCGGCGTGGTCGCCGACCTGCTGTACGGCGGCGTGCTCGGCGAACAGGCGCTGCGGCTGGTGATGCTGGCCTTCATCCTGCAGCGTTTCCGCGCCCGCATCCGCTTCTTCCCGATGTCGCAGCAGATGCTGGCCATCGGTGGCCTGTTGTTCAACGACCGCATCGTCAGCGCGCTGGTCCACATCCTGGTGGGCGAGCCGACCCTGCCGTGGTCGTACTGGTGGGCCCCGCTGTTGGGCATGGGCCTGTGGCCGCTGGTGTTCGTGCTGCTGGACGCGGTGCGCTTCGGCAAGCGCGGGCGCTGAGCCATGATCCCGCGTCGCCAGGTCAAGAATCCGCACGCTGAAGCCGAACAGTTCCGCCGCCGCGCGGCGCTGGGTTTCCTGGGCGTGCTGGTCTGCCTGCTGGGCCTGGGCGGCTGGTACTTCAAGCTGCAGGTGCTGGACCACGACGTCTACGCCACGCGCTCGGAAGCCAACCGCATCAAGCCGCGGCCGGTGGTGCCCGGGCGCGGCATGATCTACGACCGCAACGGCCGCCTGCTGGCCGAGAACGTGCCAGCGTTCCGCCTGGACGTGACCCCGGACAAGGTCAAGGACATGGACGCCACCCTCGAAGGGCTGGCGAAGATCATCAGCATCAGCCCGGAAGAGCTGGAAGCGTTCAACAAGTCGCGCAAGGCGCGCCGCAAGTTCCTGCCGGTCACGCTGAAGCTGCGCATGAGCGACGAGGAGATGGCGCGCTTCGCCGTCGACCGTTGGCGCTTCCCCGGCGTCGAGCTTGAGCCCTACCTGACCCGGCGCTACCCGTACGGCGACCTGTTCGCGCACATCATCGGCTACGTCGGCCGTGTCGACGACAAGGACCTGGAGATCCTCGGCGAAGGCAATGCCGCGCTGACCCACATCGGCAAGTCCGGCCTGGAGCGCTATTACGAGCAGCAGTTGCGCGGCAAGGTCGGCTACGAGCAGGTCGAAACCAACGTGCAGGGCCGTGCCATCCGCACCATCGGCCGGGTGGCCGCGCAGTCCGGCGCCGACCTGCGGCTGTCGATCGACGCGGACCTGCAGCGTGCCATGGTGGCCGCCTTCGGCGACCAGGAGGGCTCGGCAGTGGCGATGGACCCGCGTACCGGCGAGGTGCTGGCGATGGTCAGCCTGCCGTCCTACGACCCCAACCTGTTCGTCAACGGCATTTCCCATGCCGACTTCAAGGCGCTGAACGAGAACCCGTCGCGGCCGCAGTTCAACCGCCTGGTGCTCGGCGGCGTCGCTCCCGGTTCCACGCTGAAGCCGCTGATCGGCCTGGCCGGCCTGGACTCGGGCGTGCGCCGCCCGGAAGACAAGGTGCTGTCCACCGGCATGTTCTACCTGCCCGGCACCAGCCGTGGCTGGGGTGATGCGCATCGTGGCGGCCATGGCTGGACCGACCTGCGCAAGTCCATCGCCGAGTCGGTCAACACCTACTACTACAAGCTGGCGCTGGACCTGGGCATCGAGCGCTTCGACCATTACATGGAGTACTACGGCTTCGGCCAGCCGACCGGTATCGACCTCACCGGCGAAATCGGCGGCATCCTGCCGTCGCCGGCCTACAAGCGGAAGACCCGCAAGGAAGCCTGGTACCCCGGCGATACGGTCAACATCAGCATCGGCCAGGGCGACTGGAAGGTCACCCCGCTGCAGTTGGCGCGCGGCGTCAGCGCGCTGGCCGACGGGCAGCTGCGCACCCCGCACCTGGTGATCCAGCAGCGCGACGGCTTCGACAGCGACTGGACCGCGGCGCCGCCCGGCGAGAGCAAGCCGGTCAGCCCCAACCCCAACAACGTGCAGGCGGTGCGCGAGGGCATGATGGCGACCATGCGGCCGGGCGGCAGCGGCTGGCGTGTGGCGGTCGGTGCGCCGTACGTGATGGCCGGCAAGACCGGTACCGCGCAGGTCATCAGCCGCAAGGGCACCGCAGCGGTGAACCCGAAGAGCCTGCCCATGCACCTGCGCCACCGCGCGCTGTTCGTCGGCTTCGCGCCGGTCGAAAACCCGGTGATCGCGATCGCGGTGGCGGTGGAAGGCGGTGGCTATGGTGGTTCGGCTGCTGCGCCGATCGCCCGCAAGGTGTTCGATGCCTACCTGCTGGGCAAGATGCCCGAGGGCATGCAGCCGCTGGACAGCGAGCGTGGTACCACCGCCATCGGTGCCACCGCGTTCGACAACGAAGACGCCGGCGCACGCCAGTCCGGTGATCTGGCGGCCGCGCAGCTGGGCGAACACCCGGCGCAGGTGGGTGCCCCCACCCCCGAACCGGCCCCTGCGCCGCAGCCGGGCACGCCGGCCGCTGCCGCAGTGCCGGCCACGCCACGCCCGACGGTTGCGGAGCCCGCACGATGAAAGTGTTCCTGCGCTGGGCCGGCGACATGCTGCGCCGCTTCTTCAGCACGCTGGACTGGGTGTTGTGCCTGGCCCTGGGCGCGCTGATGGTGATCGGCCTGGCCACCTTGAAGAGTGCCGGTGGCGACGGCCTGGTGATGGCCCAGGGCGCGCGTTTCGCGGTGGGCATGGCTGCACTGTGGGGCATCTCGCGGGTGCCGATCCTGCGCATCCGCTCGGCCACGCCGATGATCTATGCGATCTCCATGATTCCGCTGCTGGCGGTGTTCGTGCTCGGCACCGGCAAGTACGGCCGGCAGTGGCTGGACCTGAAGTTCTTCTACCTGCAGCCGGCCGAGCTGCTGAAGGTCAGCCTGCCGATGATGGTGGCCTGGTACCTGCACAAGATGCCGCTGCCGCCGCGCTTCAACACCGTGCTCGTGGCCTTGATCATCATCGGCGTGCCGACCGGCCTGGTGATGTTGCAGCCCGACTTCGGTACCGGCGTGCTGATCGCCGCCAGTGGCGTGTTCGTACTGCTGCTGGCAGGCCTGCCGTGGTGGTGGGTCGGGCTGGGCGTGGGCGGCGTGGCTGCGGTCGCGCCGGTGGCCTGGTTCTGGCTGCTGCGGCCGTACCAGAAGGACCGCATCATGATGTTCCTGGACCCGGAGATGGATGCACTGGGGGCCGGCTGGAACATCATCCAGTCGAAGATCGCGATCGGGTCCGGTGGCTTCGATGGCAAGGGCTGGGGCGAGGGCTCGCAGTCGCACCTGAACTTCATTCCCGAACAGACCACCGACTTCGCGTTCTCGGTGCTGAGCGAGGAGTTCGGCTGGATGGGTGTGGCCCTGGTGCTGACCCTGTACCTGGTGGTGATCGGGCGTTGCCTGTGGATCGCCAGCCAGTCGCGCGATTCCTATTCGCGCCTGTTGGCCGGCGCTACCGGCCTGGCGTTCTTCGTCTATGTACTGGTGAACGGCGGGATGATTTCCGGCCTGCTGCCGGTGGTGGGCGTGCCGATGCCGCTGATCAGCTACGGCGGTACCTCGGCGGTGTCACTGCTGGCCGGCTTCGGCCTGGTGATGGCCGTACGCAGTCACAACCCGGTGCACGGCGGCTACGGCTAGCACCGGTCGCGCGCTTCGTCGCGCTTCCATCTGCTCGATTGCATCCGCTGTTCTGTAGAGTCGAGCACGGCTTGACTCTACAAGCGCACGCGCACCCTGACAGCTTCACGCAAGCACGCATTGCTACCGTGCCCACGTGGAATGGAAACGACTGCTTGGCGGCTGCCGTGAGGTGGCGCGCACGATCGATCTGCCATTGCTGATCGCGCTGCTGATCCTGATGGGCGCGGGCCTGGCGGTGCTGCACAGCGTGTCCGGTCCGGTGGCTGGGCAGGCGGCGCGTTTTGCCGGTGGCCTGGCGTCGATGTGGCTGCTGTCCCGCGTTTCGCTGCTGCGGCTGCGCGCGTGGACGCCGGCAATCTATGCGCTGTCGTTGCTGCCGCTGATGGCGGTGTATGTGATCGGTACAGGCAAGTACGGGCAGCGCTGGCTCAATCTCGGCGTGTTCTACCTGCAGCCGTCCGAACTGCTCAAGCTCAGCCTGCCGCTGATGATGGCCTGGTACCTGCATCGGCAACCGCTGCCACCGTCGCCGCGCACCGTACTGACCACCACCGTGCTGATCGGCGTACCCGCCGTGCTGATCCTGATGCAGCCCAACCTGGGCACCGCCACGCTGGTTACCGCAAGCGGCGTGTTCGCGCTGCTGTTGGCCGGATTGCACTGGGGCTGGGTGGCAACTGGCGCGACGGGCCTTGCCGTTGCCGCGCCGCTGGCCTGGTTCGGCCTGCTGCGGCAGTACCAGAAGGATCGCGTGCTGACCTTCCTTGATCCGTCGGCGGATCCGCTTGGCACCGGTTGGAACATCCTGCAGTCGCGCATCGCGATCGGCTCCGGTGGCTGGGACGGGCGTGGCTGGGGGCAGGGCACCCAGGCCGCGCTGGACTTCCTGCCTGAGTACACCACGGACTTCGCGTTCTCGGTGCTGGCCGAAGAGTTCGGCTGGATCGGCGTGGCCACCGTGTTTACGCTGTACCTGTTCGTGGTCGGCCGCTGCCTGTGGATCGCGGTGCACGCCCGCGACACGCACGCACGGTTGCTGGCCGGCAGCCTGGGCTTGGCGTTCTTCGTGTACGTACTGGTGAACGGTGGGATGATTTCCGGCCTGCTGCCGGTGGTGGGCATTCCGATGCCGTTGATCAGCTATGGCGGTACCTCGGCGGTGTCGCTGCTGGCGGGTATCGGGCTGGTGATGGCGGTGCGCGGGCACCGGCCCGTGCACGGGGGATAGGGTTTCCAGCCAACGGCGCAGCCCCTCGTGGGTGACCGCGCAAAGCAGTTCATGGGTGGGGCCGGGTAGATGGGCCGCGCAGGGGACGCTGCAAGTACATCCATGTAGCTCGGTCGCCGCATCCATGCGGCTCACGCCCCTGCGCAGCCCATCTACCCGGCCACGGACAGGTTCCGTGCGCGTCTACCCACAGAGAAGAAAGAGAAGATCAAAAGCAAAGGCGGCCTGGCGGGTCGCTTCATTGCCTTGTGTAGAGCCGATCCATGCTCGGCTCACGAGCAAGCGCAGCGTCGCGACCCGCTTTTGATCTTCTCTTTCTTCTCCGTGGGTGGCAGACCTCCGAAATCTGTCAGAGGCCGGTCGGGTTGGGTACGCGGGGGTGTCAGCCGCATGGATGCGGCTGCCAAGCCTCCAGGGACGGATTCACGGCGTCCCCCGCGTACCCAACCCGACCGGCCCACCCGCGGCTTCTGCTTTCCGCGACCACCCCAGACACCACCCACGAGGGGCTGCGCCGTTGGCTGGAAACTTCCTGACTCTGCGCAACGCTCGCTGTGGAAGCGTTCTCACAACGATGCAGGACAGCACACTCGCTGACCAAAGTCCGAAAAAAACGTTAGCTGGTTCACACTTTTACGCCGCGTTGATCTTGATCAATGGACTTGTCGTAATCGGCCTGCACAATGGCGGCCCGTTCGGCACGGCGCGCCGTCAATCGTTGCAGCGCGAGGGGGCGTCGGGCGGGAAGCAGTACTGATCCAACGGGTACAGGGAGCGCGGAGCACTGCCACTGGGGAGCGGCAGCCGCGCGGGTACCGACCGGATCCGGTCGCCGGTTGCGTCTGCGGGGATGGGGACGCAACCGGCAACCTCTATCTGAATGGGGAAGTGCGATCACGACGTCTTCACATTTCCCGCTGAACACGGGCAAATCGTTGTGATTCATGGTGTTAGGGGTTTTAATTCATCCATGACCTGCTAACCTGCGACGATGATTCGACGCACTCTGGCCTGCATGCTCACCCTCGGCCTGGTCGCCTGCGCGACCCAGCCGAAGTCCCCACCGTCTTCACCCCAGGCCAGCAGTACGCCGCGCCAGCCCGCCACCAAGGCCCATGGGCCGGCCGAGGCTGCACCCGAAGCAACTGCGGCTACCGCGCCGCCGGTCGATCTCACCCCGGTGCCGTTCGAGGTCGCGCGGGCCCGCTTCATTGCCGATACCGCCAAGCGCTATGGCCTGAAGCCGGAGCAGATCAGCAGCGTGCTCGACCAGGCGCAGGTGCGCCAGCCGATCATCGCCGCGATGTCGCGCCCGGCCGAGCGGGTCAAGCCGTGGAACGAATACCGGCCGATGTTCATCAGCAAGGCACGCATTGATGGCGGTCGCGCGTTCCTGGCCGAACACCGTGCCGAACTGGATCGCGTGCAGCAGCGCACCGGCGTGCCGGCCGAAGTGATCGTGGCGATCATCGGCGTGGAAACCAGTTACGGAAAGAATGCCGGCAGCCATCGCGTGCTCGATGCGCTGTACACGCTGGCGTTCTACTACCCACGCAGCGGCGACCCGGCCAAGCTCGAACGCGAAGTGCGCCGCGAGCTGTTCTTCCGCGATGAGCTGGCCAAGCTGTTCGAGCTGGGCCGCGAAGAAAAACTGGACATCACCACGCTCAAGGGCAGTTATGCCGGTGCGATGGGCATGGGCCAGTTCATGCCGTCCAGTTACCTCGATTACGCGGTGGACGGCAATGGTGATGGTCGACGCGACCTGTTCAACAGCTACGACGACGTGTTCTCCTCCATCGCCAACTACTTCGTGAAGAAGGGGGGCTGGGTGCGTGGTGGCCAGGTTGCGGTACCGGCCACGCTGGCCCCGGGCCGCGAGGAGTTCAACCCGACCGAATGGATGCCCACCTGGTCGCTGGCCGACCTCGCACAGCGCGGCTACCAGCCGAGCACGCCGGTGCAGCCGGGCGCCACCGCCACCCCGATCACCCTGGAAGGCAGCACCGGCAAGCAGTACTGGCTGGGCTTCCAGAACTACTACGCGATCACCCGCTACAACCTCTCGAAGATGTACGCGATGGCCGTGTTCCAGCTGTCCCAGGCCATCGCCGGACAGGAGCTGCCCCCGGCATGAACATCAGATGGTTGGTCCCGAGCTTGATCGTCTTCGCGCTGGCGGCCTGCAGCAGCGCGCCGAAGCAGCCGGCCACGGCCGGCCATGGTGGCAAGTCCAGCGGGACGGTGGTGCAGGGCCGTGGTTCGCGACCGGCGCACTGCCCGGAAGGTTCGCCGTATGCAGCGGCCAAGGAAGACCTCAGCACCCGCGGCAATTACACCGCTGGTGGCCTGTACAAACCAGGCGTGCGTGACAGCACGCCCGACTACATTCCCAACGTGGCCTGCATCCCCGAGCCGGAAGTGACCGCCGAGGAACGTTCGGCCATCGGCAACAAGTCGCCGTACGTGGTGCTGGGCAAGTCGTACAAGGTGCTCGACGACACCCATGACTACGTCGAGCGCGGCACCGCGTCGTACTACGGGGCCAAGTTCCATGGCCGCCTGACCTCCAACCGCGAGGTCTACGACATGTACCAGTTCACTGCCGCGCACAAGACGCTGCCGCTGCCCAGCTTCGCCCGCGTGACCAACCTGGACAACGGCGAGTCGGTGATCGTGCGTGTCAATGATCGTGGCCCGTTCCATGACGGCCGCGTGGTCGATCTCAGCTATGCCGCCGCCGTGCGCCTGGGCATCACCCAACGCGGTACCGGCAATGTCGAGGTGCGCGCGCTGCAACCGGGCGAGAGCAACCTGATGGCGCAGAAGCCGTCGCGTCGCGAGCGTCGCGCGGCTGAAGCGGCCGCCGCCACCGCGGTGGCCAGTGCGCGCCCGGCGCCGCCACGTGCTTCCACCGACAGTGATATCGATCGCCTGGTCAACCGCTTGCCGACCGATGGCGCCCCGGCGCGCGGCCAGCCGGCCACCACCCGGGGCGTGGCCAGCACCGCGCCGGATGTGGCGGTCAGCAGCCTGCCGCCAATCGCGCCGGTGGTGCGCAACTCCGCGCCGGCTCCGGCCGTTGTCGCCAGCACGGCCCCGCGCGCGGTGGCACCGGCACCGGCACCGGTGCGTGCCGCCGCGGCGGCGCCGAGCCTGTCGCAGCAGATGGTCGGCGCGGTGATGGTGCAGGTCGCCAGCTTCTCCAACCGCGACAACGCCAACCGCGCGATGGGCCAGCTCAGTGCCGCCGGCATCGTCGGCGCGACCATCAGCGACATCGCCGCCGGTGGCCGCACCCTGTTCCGCCTGCGTGTTCCGGCAAGCGACCATGCCAGTGCGGCGGAACTTGTCGGTCGCATCGCCGGTCTGGGCCTGGGTTCGCCGCAGATCGTCAAGGACTGATCCGCCCGGGCCGGTGCTGCCGGCCCATGCTCCCCCGGCCTTACAATGGCCGTTACGTTCCACCCTCCATTCCCGGCCGTCCCCTGGAGCCTGCTGTCCAATGAATTTCCGTTCCGCCGCCACCGCCCTGGCCGCCACCCTGGTGGTGGGCCTGGCTTCCGCCCAGACGCCGCTGCCGACTCCGGCCACGCCGGCGCCCGCCGCCGCCGCCGCCCCGGCCACCGTCGCCACTCCGCCGGCCCCGGCGCCAAGCGTGTCCAAGGCCTGGGTGCTGATGGATTACGCCACCGGCCAGGTGCTGGCTGGTGAAAACATCCACGAGCAGCTGGCCCCGGCCAGCATCACCAAGGTGATGACGTCCTACGTGATCGCCGCCGAGGTCAAGAACGGCAAGGTCCGTGCGGATGACCAGGTGATGATGAGCGAGCGCGCCTGGCGCGAAGGTGGCGCCGGCACCGATGGCAGCTACAGCGGATTCCCGGTCAACCAGACCGCGCGCCTGGAAGACATGGAAAAGGGCATGGCGATCCAGTCCGGCAATGATGCCGCGATCGCCTTGGCCGAACATGTGGCTGGCAGCGAAGAGGCCTTTGCCTCGCTGATGAACAGCTACGCCGCCAAGATCGGCATGAAGGACTCGCACTTCGTCAACGCCCATGGCCTGACCGCGCAGGGCCACCACAGCACCGCCTACGATCTGGCGCTGCTGGGCCGCGCGATGGTCCGCGATTACCCGGAAACCTACGCGTACAACAAGATCAAGGAATTCCAGGTCGGCAACATCAAGCAGCCGAACCGCAACCTGCTGCTGTGGCGCGATGGCAGCGTGGACGGCATCAAGACCGGCCACACCTCCGAGGCGGGCTACTGCCTGATGAGCTCGGCCCAGCGTGGCGACCAGCGCCTGATCGCGGTGGTGCTGGGCGGTGCGTCGGAGAAGCAGCGTGCCGATGACAGCCTGGCCCTGCTGAACTGGGGCTTCCGCTTCTTCGAGACCCACCGCCTCTACGAGCCGGGCAAGGCCGTGGCCGAGCACAAGGTCTGGAAGGGCACCACCGACAAGGTGCAGCTGGGCGTGGCCCAGCCGATGCTGGTCAGCGTGCCGCGCGGCCGCTACAACGACCTGAAGCCGAGCATCGACGTGCCCAAGACCCTGGAAGCACCGTTCACCGCCGGCCAGCAGATCGGTACCGTGAAGGTCACCCTGGATGGCAAGGTCATCGCCGAGGCACCGCTGGTGGCCGTGGCCGCCGTCGAGCAGGCCGGCTTCTTCAAGCGCCTGTGGGACAGCTTCTGGATGTGGTGGGAATCGGAATGATCCACGCCCTGGCGTGGTGAAGGAAAAGGCCGGCGAATGCCGGCCTTTTCCGTTTCGGGATGCCGGCTCCGCATGATTCCCGCCGGATATGGGTAGTGCCGGCCGCTGGCCGGCTCCCCATGGACCCATCCGGATGTGGGTAGTGCCGGCCGCTGGCCGGCTCCTCATGGACCCATCCGGATGTGCCGGCAGCCGGCCAGCGGCCGGCACTACCCTCAGCCCCTCGCTTACAGCGAGCCATGCAATAACCGGTGTGCCGACCAACGGTCGGCACCTACCCGCTTCACCCTCAGCCCCTCGCTTACAGCGAGCGGCTGATGGTGAAGCTGCCGAACACCGGTGCTTCGCGCTGGCCGTTGAACTCGCGCGTGCTGTGGTAGCGCGCCGCGGCGAACTTCCAGCGCCCGTACATCACGGCCACGCCGTAGCCGCCGTAGGCCACCACATGGCGCTTGTCCACGCTGTGACTGTTGCGGAACGTGTTGCCATCCAGCGTGATGTCGCGGATCACCCAGGCAGCGTCCGAGGTCGCGAACAGGTGCCAGGACCAGCCATTGGGACGGCCGCTGCGGGTCGGCGCAGTGTTCTCGCCGGCCGGGCGCAACGGCGTGCTGCCGAAGTCGTCCGGCAGCTTCCAGCCGAAGCGCACTTCACCGCCGAGGTTGGCCTTGGTTTCCAGGTTGCCGATCGACCCGCCGTAGTGGCTGATCGCGTCCCAACCCCAGCCGTCGGCATTGACGCTGGCATCGCCGGGCCAGCGGCGCATGCGCTCATGGGTGAGCATGAACAGCGGCTCGTTGTGCAGCTGGTTGTCCCAGCCCTTGAATTTCTCGTCGCCCAGCACTTCGTGCACGGCATTCTGCACCTGCTTGCCCTGTGCCCACGGGCCGACCACGCCCAGCGTCAGCTGGGTGGTCTGCAGGCGGTCGCCGCTGCGCGCATTGAAACCGAAGTTTGCGATCAGTACGCCGGCGTAAGGACGGTCGTCCTCGATCAGGTCCCTGCGGCTGAAATCGGTCGGGGTGAAGATGCCCTGGCCGATGCTGAAGATCATGTTCTGCTGTTCGAACCTGCCCGGATGCAGCCCTTCCAGGTACTGGTTCACCCAGCGCGCCATGCGCGGCAGGCAGGGGTCGTCGGTGTAGTCGACCAGATTGGGCGAGACCAGGGTCAACAGCGCCCCGTTGGTGTAGCCCTGGTCCTGGTGGCGGCCACCAAACAGGTCGTTGTCGACGCGGAAGTTGATCTGCGGCGGGTGGTCGCGCATCGCGTCCGGGCCACATTGTTCGGCCGCCTGGGCGGCAAGGGGGAGGGCAGAGGCCAGCAGGCCGGCCAGCCCCAAGGCTGCGACACTACGCATGGATGGAATGCTCATGGGGAAGGGGACGGTTTTCAGTCGTTGTATGCAACGCTACGGTACTCGCGCCCGCGCGGCGGAACGAGCACGTTCGAATCACTTGTCTGTTCCGAAAACAACATTGTCCAGCGGACACAATTTGTTACCCGCGCAAGCGCCGCGGGTCTGGTGTGAAGGTGACCACTGGCCGCCATACGATGCCTGGGCCAGTGCGTGACAGCAGATTGCAGTCAGCTGCCGTTGGGCTTTCGCCCCGCGCCTCTGGGTGCTCTGCAACGCAGCAGGCCGCCGGTGCCGTCTTTGACGTTGATGAATACTCTTGGGTTTGTTGCCCTGCGGCCCGATAATGGGTCCATGGAAATCAAGTCCGACAACCCCGACCACGGCTTCCAGTTCCCCGGCCAGTTCGAGCTCAGCGCCATGGGCCCGGCCAACCGCGGCCTGGAACATGAGCTCCCCCGCCTGCTGCTGGCTGCCGGCATCGATGTCGTCAATGAACGCATCAGCTGGAAGCATTCCTCCAACGGCAAGTACGTGTCCGTCCGCATCGTGTTCAAGGCTGAGAGCCGCGAACAGTACGACCTGGCGCACCAGGCGCTGCGCGACCACCCGGAAGTGAAGTGGACGCTGTAGCCGACAGCTGCCCGGCTGAAGCCGCCCCCGAGGACCGCGCGCCGCGTCCGGCGCTGGTGCGTGACCTTGGCCGCCAGGCGTACGAGCCGGTGTGGCGCGCCATGCAGCGCTTCACCGACCAGCGCAGCGACACCGATGCCGACGAATTGTGGGTGGTCGAACACGACCCGGTGTTCACCCTGGGCCAGGCCGGCAAGGATGAGCATGTGCTGGCGCCGGGCGATATCCCGGTGCTGCATGTGGACCGTGGCGGCCAGGTGACCTATCACGGCCCCGGCCAGATCGTGGTCTACCCGCTGCTGCGCCTGCCGCGCCTGGGCATCGGTGTGCGCGATTACGTGTGCCGCATCGAGCAGGCCATCATCGATACGCTGGGCGAGTGGAACATCGGTGCCGAACGCCGCGAGGGCGCCCCGGGCGTCTATGTCGGCGGCGCCAAGATCGCTGCCCTCGGCATCCGCGTGCGTCGCGGCTGCACCTTCCACGGGCTGGCCTTCAATGTGGCCATGGACCTGGAACCCTTCCACCGCATCAATCCCTGTGGCTATCAGGGGTTGCAGGTGACCTCGGTGGTAGACTTGGGCGGTCCCTCCGGGATGGAGGCCGTCAAGCCGGTGCTGCTGGACCACCTGGCCCGCCAGTTCGGCCTGCTGCTGCAGCACACCCCCGAACTGCCCGATCTTTCTGCGGCCGCCTGACCGCCCCCGGAACTGCCATGACTGAAACCACCGCCCGTTCCATTCCCCTGCAGATCGTGCAGGGCGACTCCCCGTCCGCCGCGCCGTTGCAGGCCGGGGTCAAGCAGCTGGGCGGTGACAAGATCAACCGCTCGCCGGTGCAGTTCGCCGACGCGCCGGTGCTGCGCAAACCGTCCTGGATCCGCGTGCGCATTCCTTCGGGCAATGCCGTGCAGAACCTGAAGGCCAAGCTGCGCGAAAACCGCCTGGTGACCGTGTGCGAGGAAGCCAGCTGCCCGAACATCCACGAGTGCTTCGGCCACGGCACCGCCACCTTCATGATCCTGGGCGAGGTCTGCACCCGCCGCTGCTCGTTCTGCGACGTGGCCCACGGCCGCCCGAAGCCGCCGGATGCCAACGAACCGGCCAGCCTCGGCCAGACCGTGGCCGACATGGGCCTGAAGTACGTGGTGGTGACCAGCGTCGACCGCGATGACCTGCGCGACGGTGGTGCCCAGCACTTCGTCGACTGCATCACCGCCATTCGCGAGAAGTCGCCGGGCACCCGCATCGAAGTGCTGACCCCGGACTTCCGTGGCAAGGGCCGCATGGAGCGCGCGCTGGAGATCCTGGCGCAGAACCCGCCGGATGTGTTCAACCACAACATCGAGACCGTGCCGGACCTGTACCGCAACGTGCGCCCGGGTGCGGACTACCAGTGGTCGCTGAACCTGCTGAAGAACTTCAAGGCGCAGCATCCGGACGTGCCGACCAAGAGCGGCATCATGCTCGGCCTGGGCGAGGACTTCGAACAGATCAAGGCCACCCTGCGCGACCTGCGCGCACACGACGTGGACATGATCACCATCGGCCAGTACCTGCAGCCGACCGCACACCACCACCCGGTGCTGAAGTACTGGACCCCGGAAGACTACAAGGCGCTGGAGGACTACGGCTACGAGCTGGGCTTCAGCCATGTTGCTTCCGGCCCGATGGTGCGCTCGTCGTATCACGCCGACGTGCAGGCCAAGGGCGCCGGCGTCTCCTGAGGTGGGTGCGGACCTCCTCACTGGTGGGTGCGGACCGTTGGTCCGCACGCTTCCGCCGGGCATGGCCCGGCGCTACCGGTAGCTGCTGACCTCTTCCCGGGTGGGTGCGGACCGTTGGTCCGCACGCCTTCGCCTGCATTCACAATTTGCTACACCGGCCCGGCTAGGCTGGTTTTCCACCGAGCGCGGCCGGGTGACAAACCCGGCAACTTTCGGCACTGTCGTGGTGTCTTAACACCCCGCAGTCTTCCCCTTGGCAAGGCGCCTTCGAGCACGTCAATGAAATTCAAAGCCCCCGCATTCCTGATGGCCCTGGCGCTGGTCGCGCCACTGGCGTTGGCGGCCAAGGCCGACTCGCCCGCATTGCCCGCGGCGGCCACCGCCGACCAGGTGACCACCTCCAAGCTGGTGTACGGCCTGCTGTCCGACAGCCGCTACGCCTATCGCCCGCGCGCGCTGGACGAGGCCACCTCCAAGGACGTGTTCAAGCGCTATCTGGAAACGCTTGACGGCGGCAAGCAGTACTTCACCCAGGCCGACGTGGCGCGCTTCGCACCGTTCGAGGCCAACATCGCCTCGGCCATCCGGGGCGGCGAGCTGGAGCCGGCGTTCCAGGTGTTCGCCGTCTACAAGCAGCGCGTCGGCGAGCGCGTGGCGTACGCGCGCAAGCTGCTCAAGCAGGAGCCGGACTTCACCACCGACGAGCGCTTCGAGTACGACCGCAAGAAGGTGCCGTGGGCGGCCAGCAGTGCCGAGCTCGATGAGCTGTGGCGCAAGTCGGTGAAGAACGATTGGCTGCGCCTGAAGCTGGCCGGCAAGAAGCCGGATGACATCCGCAAGACGCTGGACAAGCGCTACGCGACGCTGGAGAAGTCGGTCAATGAACTGAAGGGCGAAGACGTCTTCCAGTTCTTCATGAATTCGTACACCAGTGCCGTTGACCCGCACACGGATTACTTCACCCCGCGCACCGCCGAGAACTTCAACCAGGCGATGTCGCTGTCGCTGGAAGGCATCGGTGCGCAGCTGCAGCGCCAGGACGATGTGGTGGTCATCCGCGAGATCATTGCTGGTGGCCCGGCCGCGGTGGATGGCACGCTGAAGCCGGGTGACCGCATCGTCGGCGTTGGCCAGGGCAAGTCCGGCCTGGTCGAGGACGTGATCGGCTGGCGCATCGACGATGTCGTGGCCAAGATCCGCGGCGCCAAGGACACCCAGGTCAAGCTGGAATTCATCCCGGCTGCCGAAGGCGCCGATGGCAAGCACCACACCCTGGTGCTGACCCGCCAGAAGGTGCGCCTGGCCGAACAGGCCGCCAAGGGCGAGACCATGACCATCCCGGCTGCCAACGGCGAGCCGGCACGCAGGATCGGTGTGATCAAGCTGCCGACCTTCTACCAGGACTTCGAAGGCCGTCGCCGCAATGCCGCCGACTACGCCTCGGCCACCCGCGACGTGGCCAAGCTGCTGGCCGGCTTCAAGAACGACAAGCTCGACGGCGTGGTGCTGGACCTGCGCAACAACGGCGGTGGTTCGCTGGATGAAGCGATCGAACTGACCGGCCTGTTCATCGAACAGGGGCCGGTGGTGCAAGTGCGCGAATCCGGTGGCCGCGTCACCGTCAACAGCGACCGCAACCAGGGCGTGGCGTGGGACGGCCCGCTGGCGGTGCTGATCAACCGTGGTTCGGCCTCGGCCTCGGAGATCTTCGCCGGTGCCATCCAGGACTACGGTCGCGGCCTGGTGATCGGTGAAACCAGCTTCGGCAAGGGCACCGTACAGAACATCGTCGACCTTGACCGCTGGCCGAGCGGCGAGACCCAGCGCTTCGGCCAGGTCAAGCTGACCATTGCCCAGTTCTTCCGCATCAGCGGCAGCAGCACCCAGCACAAGGGCGTGGTGCCGGACCTGGCCTTCCCGGCCAGCGTCGATGCCACCGAGTTCGGCGAGAGCACCTACGACAACGCACTGCCGTGGACCCGCATCGCCGCCGTGCCGCACACCCAGTACGGCAACTTCGCGCCGTTGCTGCCGAAGCTGGAAACCCGTCACGACGCGCGCATCGCCACCGACAAGGAGTTCCAGTGGTGGAACGAGGACGTGCAGCAGTTCCGCACCGAAGCGGCGAAGAAGTACATCTCGCTCAACGAGGCGACCCGTCGCGCTGAGCGCGAGCGCCAGGATACCCAGCGCAAGGAGCGCCAGGTGCAGCGCAAGGAGCTGGGCCTGGCCCTGGACCCGCTGGCCGATGACAGCAGCGATGACGGCCTGACCGGCAACGAGCGCGACATCGTCAAGGATGCCGCGCGCGAGAAGGCTGCCGAAAAGCGCCCGGACCCGCTGCTGCGCGAGTCAGCCTGGATCCTGGCCGACGCGGTGAACCTGCTGGCCAACGACCGCCCGCTGTCGGCGCAGGTGCTGCCGCAGTCCACCGGTGCCGGCCGCTGGGCGGACTGAGCCGGCGACGGCATGTGATACCCGAGGGGCCGGCATTGCCGGCCCTTCTCCGTTTGGGGGACCTCGTTCACGGTAGCGCCGTGCCATGCGTGGCGGGGCGAAGTGCCACAAACGACTTAATCCCCTCCGTCCCCTTTTCCGTGCATGAACCGGCAGCAACGGCGGGGGCTGGCGGGCGTACTTTCGACCTGCCGCACACGGCCGCAGGACTACCCTTGGCGGTACCGTCCTCGCAGGAGTACCCATGCGGGCCTCCCGTCTTTCCAGTGTTGCCGTGGCGCTCGCCAGCGCCCTGATCCTGTCGGCCTGTGGTGGCCGCGCTGCTGACAGCACGTTGCTTCGCGAATCCTTTGATTCCGGCGACACCTTCTCGCGCACCGTCGATGGCCGTCCCGGTGACGCCTGCGAGGCCGCACGGCGCACCCTGCTCAGCCAGGGCTATGCCATCGCCCGTTCCGACGCGGCGCAGGTGGAAGGCAACAAGAACTTCCAGCCGCGCGAGGACGATCACGAGCAGCTGGTGCTGCGTATTTCCTGCGCACCGCGCGGGAGCCAGACACTGGTATTCGTCAGTGCCGTGCAGGATCGCTATGCGTTGAAGAAGAGTCCGACCTCGGCAAGTGTTGGCGTCGGTGCGCTCGGATCTGTATCGCTGCCGTTCGGCAGCAATGACGACTCGCTGGTGAAAGTGGCCAGCAGCACGGTTACCGATGCTGAGTTCTATCGTCGCTTCTTCCAGCGCCTGCAGCAGTACCTTCCGGCGGAGGCAGGCAAGCCCGTTCCGCCCGTGGCCACAACCCCGGAGCCCGCACCGGCGAGCACGGACCAGGATTGAACGTGCGCGGCAGATGGATGGGTGTGGCCCTGCTGCTGCCCGCGCTGGGCGCAGCAGCCACGCCGCTGGACTGTACACAAGGCCTGCTGCAGCGCCTGGGGTGGCACTTCGAAACACGCGCGATCGGTGCACCGCAGGTGCATGGTGGCCCTGTGTGCACCCGCGCGTCGCTGCCGGAGGCTCAGGCGGCAGGCGATCTGCGCGTGCAATGGCCGGCGGACATGCCCGCTGCAGCGCGCAAGGCGTTGCTGCAGCAGGTGCTGGACGACCCGGCTACGGTTTGCGCCTACGCCTTCCAGCTGGGTGCAGCCACGCAACGTGCCGCTGCTGCACTGCAGGGCAATGCAGGATTCCGCTTCTCTGGCCTGCAGCTCGGTTGGATCGGCTTCGGCCTGCACGGCGAACAGGCGCAAGGCTGGCAGCGCACGCGAAGCTTCGGCCGTGGTTTCGTGCCCATTACGGGCAACAGCCAGGCGCTGCAGGCGTTCTACAGCGGCAATGTGCGCGCCGAATGTGGAGTCGGTCGCCAGGTCGCACAACTGGCCACACAGCGCGAGCTGTATGGCGATGCGGCCTTCGACGCTGGATTCTCCGCAGAAGAACTGTCGATCGGTACGTTCCTCGCGCTGCACGATACCGACAGCATCCTGCTTGGCGCACACGCCGGTGACTACTTCGCCGATGGCAAGGCGGTGCGCACCTCGGCGATGGGCCGCCAAGCCTTCGTCGGTGTGCCTGGTTTCATCGAACATGTGTACGACAAGGGCACGCTGGACGACCTGAGCAACCAGGCCGAAAACTTCGTGGTGGTGTCGGTGGGCGAGGAGGCCGCGCAGGCGTTGGCCGCGCACGGCGGCCTTGCCTGGTACGACCAGCGCAATGCCGAGCTGTGGGCGCTGGCGCAGGACATCCCGCGTATCGGCCGGCGCTACTTCGAACGCCTGTTGTTCGAGCGCGACCCGGACCTTCGTGCACGGCTGGAACCGCGCTACCACGCCACGCTGGCACGCATGGACCGCCTGCTGGACGATCCGTTCTACCAGCAGTTCGTGATCTATGTGCATCCGCGCGGTATACGTCCCATCGGCTACCACATCGCCCGCCTGCTTGACCGCAACCCGCGAACCCCCTTTTCGATCGACCTGGCGGTGCACAATCTGCATACCACGCTCTACCGGCGTTGGCGCGAGGCGCAGCTGCGCCACTGCGCGGCTACCGGCAGGCCAGGCAGCCTGACCCTAGACCCCAACTGAAGGTGAAACAATGGATATTGCAATGATCGGCCTCGGCCGCATGGGCGCCAACATGGCCCAGCGCCTGCATCGCGGCGGCCACCGCGTCGTCGGCTACGACCCGGGCGAAGGTGCCCGCCAGCGCGCCGCCGAGGCCGGCCTGGAGGTGGTCGATTCGCTGGCCGCCGCGGTGGCCGCGCTGCCGGTGCCGCGCGTGGTGTGGCTGATGGTGCCGGCCGGCGAAACCGTCGACCAGACCCTGGGTCAGCTGACTCCGCACCTGGCCGAGGGTGACATCGTCATCGACGGCGGCAACTCCAACTACCAGGACTCGATCCGTCGCGCCAAGGCGCTGGCCGAAGACGACCTGGGCTACGTCGACTGCGGCACCAGCGGTGGCGTGTGGGGCCTGCAGGAAGGCTACAGCCTGATGGTCGGTGGTGAAGCGGCGGTGGTGGAGCAGATCGCACCGCTGCTGCGCACGCTGGCACCGGCCGAAGACCGTGGCTGGGGTCGTGTCGGCCCGTCCGGCGCTGGCCACTTCACCAAGATGGTCCACAACGGCATCGAGTACGGAATGATGCAGGCCTACGCGGAGGGCTTCGCGCTGATGGAGCGCAAGCAGGAAATGGAACTGGACCTGGCCCAGGTGGCCGAAGTCTGGCGCCACGGCAGCGTGGTGCGTTCGTGGCTGCTGGACCTGAGCACCGAAGCCCTCAAGCGCAATCCTTCGCTGGATGGCATTGCCCCGTACGTGGAGGATTCCGGTGAAGGCCGCTGGACCGTGGCCGAAGCGATCGCGCTCGATGTGCCGGCACCGGTGATCACCCTGTCGCTGCTGGAACGCCTGCGCTCGCGCGAATCCAATTCGTTCACCGACCGCCTGCTGTCGGCGATGCGCAACGAATTCGGCGGCCACGCGATCAAGAAATCGTAAGCACGAAGCCGGGGTCGGATCCCTTTCCGCAGGAAAGGGCTCTGACCCCATGCAGGCAGTCGAGCATGGCTCGACTCTGCAAAAGCCGTCTCCGATGGCTTCCACGTCGATGTGTCGACCAAGGTCGACACCTACCGTCGGGCGCGGGACTCTGTCGAAGGCGGGGTGGGTCCGGCTCCCGCAACCGGACCCATCCTGCCATCTCACGGATTGCCGGTTTTTGCCGTTGCTGTTGAGGTTGCCGGCCAGCGGCCGGCACTACCACGGGTGCAGGGCGCAACCCTGCCGATCACCCCAACGCGATCCGCCGCCCTTCGCGCGCACTGTCCATGCCTGCCTGCAGCAGCCGCATCAGCTGCAGCGCCTGCACCGGATCGACCGTGGCTTCGCAGTCGCCATGCATGGCCGCGGCGAACTGCGCATACAACCGACGGTAGTCACCGGGCAGATTGTCGACGGTGCCGCGCTGCACGTTGTCCTCGGCATCACAGCGCACCAGCTCGCCATGCCGCGGGTCGATGCCCCAGCCGGGCGCACCGGGCGCCACACCGCGGCGCAGCTGCGCTTCCTGTACATCCAGGCCGTGCTTGGTCCAACTGGCCTTGCTGCCATGCACGCTGAAATGCGGCGTGGGAGCTGCCACCAGGGAGCCGGAATGCACGATCGCGCGATGCCGCGGGTAGTGCAGCACGGCGTGGAAGTAATCGATGGCGCTGCCGCCATCGCGCTGCACGGCCAGATCAGCATCGATCGCTTCGGGCCAGCCGAACAGCACCAGCATCTGGTCCAGCAGGTGCGGGCCCAGGTCGTACCACAGGCCACTGCCGGGACCGTCCTGCTCGCGCCAGCGGTCACGCACCTGCGGGCGATAGCGATCGAAATGCACATGGCACTCGGCGATGTCGCCCAGTGTCCCGTCCGCAAGCAGCGCCTGCAGCGTGAGGAAGTCGGCATCGAAGCGCCGGTTCTGGAAGACGGTGGCGATGCGTCCGGCATCGCGTGCCGCAGCCAGAACGGCTTCGGCTTCAGCGACATCCAGCGCGAACGGCTTGTCGACCAGCACGTGCTTGCCGGCGGCCAGCGCTGCGATCGCCAGCGGCGCGTGCTGTTCATTGGGCGTGGCGATCACTACGGCATCCACCGCCGGGTCGTCGAACACCTCCTGCGGCGCGGCACGCACGTGCACGTCGCTGAACGCGCGCAGCAACGTGTCTCGCTGCGAACTGACGATGCTGTGCAGCACCAGGCCGGGTGTGTGCTGGATCAGCGGTGCGTGGAAGACACGGCCGGCGAGGCCATAGCCGATCAGGGCCAGTTGCAGGTCGGGGCGCATGACAGAGCTCCGGCAGTGGGGAAGGGCAGGGTAAACGACGCGGGCTCACGGGCCAAAGCTGAACGGTTGTCGTTGCAGATAGCCCGATTCACAGCGGCATGACCGCAACCCCACGCCTGCTCTACGCCGGTTTGTCCAGACTGGCAGCACATTCCGAAGGAGTACGACACGATGAGCAATACGACCCGCACGCTGATTGCCTCCGCCCTGACGCTGGGCCTGGCGCTGTCCTCCTCGGCCGCATTCGCCAAGGATCCGGCCGCGAAGAGCCCGCCGACCAGCGCGCACCCGGCGACCCATGCTGATCGCCACGATTCCAACGAGCCGGTGACCGATACCTGGATCACCACCAAGGTGAAGGCCGACCTGCTCGCCAGCAGCAACGTTCCGGGTACCGAAATCAAGGTGGAAACCGTGAACGGCGTGGTCAGCCTGAGCGGTGCCGTAGCGAGCCAGGCCGAGAAGGACAAGGCCGTCACCACCGCCAAGGGCATCAAGGGCGTGACCCGCGTTGATGCAGCCGCATTGAAGGTCAGCGCTGCCGCCAAGCGCTGAACCTGATGGGCGCCCCCTCGCGGGGCGCCCGTTGAGCTGTAGGGCCGCGGCCATGTTCGGCTGGAACTCCAAGGCAGCCGAGCATGGCCCGGCTCTACAGGTCTGAGGACTGCGAACCTGTTCAGCCAACCAGGGGGGAAACCCCTGCGTTGTGACCGCCTGCGCTATATTGCCGGTTCCGCCGCAGCCGGACAGGGTCCGGCCGACGCCCTGCGGCCGTGCTGAAGAGGAACTATGGCGCTGGTTTTCAGTGACGACATCTGGGACCGCTGGCGGTTGCCGGCCCTGGCGCTGGCGGCCGCAGCGATCATCGTGGTGCCGTGGTTGACCCTGCGCAAACTGCAGCAGGACAACGAGCAGGCAATGGCCTGGGTCAACCATACCCAGGCGGTGGGCGTGGCCCTGCAGCAGCTCCAGGCTGATGTGCGCGACGTCGAATCGGCCGCATTGACGCTGTCCAAGGGCGTGGACGCACCCGGGCTGCGTGAGCGCATGGCCGCAGCCAACGACATTCCCGGTCGCTTGGCCGAACTGGGGCGGATGACCCGCGACAACCCCGACCAGCTGATCCGCATCGGCCGTATCGAATCGATGCTGGAAGGAAGGATGGCGCTTGCCCGCGAGCTGGCCAGATCTGAACCCAACAGCGATCAACGCGAGCTGGTGAAGGACCTGAGCACGCGCTATCCGATCCGTGGCCTGGTGGAAGAACTCCAGGCCAGCGAACAGCAACTGTTGACACTGCGGGCCGAGCAGGCGGCGCGCCAGCGCAAGCAGACCGAGCTGGTGTCTTGGAGTTCGCTGGTGATCCAGCTGGGACTGCTCGGCCTGGTGCTTTGGCTCCTGCAGCGGCAGATCGGGCGGCGCCTGCACGCCGAACGCCAATCGCTGCGCTCGGCGGCACGCGCGGCATCGGTGTTGCAGACCGTGCGCGAACCCATCGTGCTGCTCGACCGCGACCTGCGCGTGCAGTTGCATAACCCCGCCTTCGCCGAGCTGTACGGGCTGCAGGACGAACGCGCCGATGGCCTGCTGCTGGAAAACGTCGGCGACGGTGCCTGGAAGGACGCCGTCGTGCGCCAACGCCTGTCCGACGTGCTGCTGCGCGGCCGCGAGCTGTGGGATTTCGAGCACGAACAGCGCACCGCCGACGGCATGGCGCGCTACATGCTGCTGAACGCACGGCGCATGCCGCTGCCCGATACCGATGATGAAGTGGTGCTGCTGACGGTCAGCGATGTCACCATGCAACGCGCAGTCCAGCTGCGCGTTGAAGAGCTCAACCGCCAGCTGGAAGGCAAGGTCGCGCAGGTGTCCGAGGTCAACCGCGAGCTGGAGGCCTTCAGCTACTCGGTCTCGCATGACCTGCGCGCACCGCTGCGCCACGTCGCCGGATTCTCCGACAAGCTGTCGCGCCACCTGGGCGACGCTGCCGATGACAAGAGCCGTCATTACCTGGACGTGATCTCCAGTTCGGCCCGGCGCATGGCGGCGCTGATCGATGACCTGCTGGTCTACTCGCGCCTGGGCCGCGCGGCGATGCGCCAGCAGGCGGTGGACATGCAGTCGCTGGTGGCCGATACCCGTGCCATGCTCGATTCCAACCTGCAGGCCGAGGCGGAGAACAGTGGCCATGTGCACCAGGTGGAGTGGAGCATCGCGCCGCTGCCGATCGTGGTCGGCGATGAGAACATGATCCGCCAGGTCTGGCTCAACCTGCTCGGCAACGCGGTGAAGTACTCGGGCAACCGCGAACCGGCGAAGATTCGCGTGGACTACCAGCCGCAGCCTGACGGCGGTCATCAGTTCACGGTCAGCGACAATGGTGCAGGCTTTGACATGGCCTACGCCGGCAAGCTGTTTGGTGTCTTCCAGCGCCTGCACAAGGCCAGCGACTACCCGGGTACCGGCATCGGCCTGGCCAGCGTGCGCCGCGTGCTCACCCGTCATGGCGGCCGTATCTGGGCCGAGGCTGAACCGGACGTCGGCGCCACCTTCCACTTCTACCTGCCTCCCGCGATCGATGCGGACAAACAAGGGCCTTCTGCATGACCACTTTGCGCACCATTCTTCTCGCCGAAGACAGCCCGGCCGACGCCGAAATGGCGATCGACGCCCTGGAAGAGGCGCGTCTGGCCAACCCCATCGTGCACGTCGAGGATGGCGTGGAAGTGATGGACTACCTGTTGCGCCGTGGTGCTTTCGCCAACCGCGAGGAAGGCCTGCCGGCGGTGCTGCTGCTGGATATCAAGATGCCGCGCATGGATGGCCTGGAAGTATTGCGGCAGATCCGCGAACACGAAGAGCTCAAGCGCCTGCCGGTGGTGATCCTGTCGTCCTCGCGCGAGGAAAGCGATCTGGCCCGGAGCTGGGACATGGGCGTGAATGCTTATGTGGTCAAGCCAGTGGACGTGGACCAGTTCTTCGGCGCCGTACAGACGCTGGGCAAGTTCTGGGCGTTGATCAACCAGGCACCGGAACTCGAGTGAGCCCATGCCCTTGACCGGTCCCGCCCTGGGGGCGCTGCGCATCCTGCTGGTGGAGGACTCACCGGAAGATGCCGAGCTGATGTCCGAACAGATGCTCGATGCGGGCCTGGAGGCCCGCTTCGAGCGTGTCGAGAGCGAGGCCGAACTGCGCCAGGCACTGGCCGCGTTCCAGCCGGACATCGTGCTGTCCGACCTGAGCATGCCGGGGTTTTCCGGTGATGATGCGCTGCGCATCGTGCGCGAGACCTCGCCGGAAATACCCTTCATCTTCGTCTCCGGCACCATGGGTGAGGAGAATGCGGTGGCGGCGCTGCAGAAGGGCGCCAATGACTACATCATCAAGCACCAGCCGGCGCGCCTGCCGTCGGCGGTGGCACGTGCGATCCGCGATGCACGCAGCGCGATCGAGCGCGCACGGGTGGAAACCGAGCTGATGCGCGCACAGCGCCTGGAAAGCCTGTCGCTGCTCGCAGCCGGGCTCAGCCACGACCTGCGCAACATCCTGCAGCCGTTGCTGATCATGCCGGACCTGCTGAAGGCGCGTACCGACGATCCGCAGCTGCACCACCTGGCCGATGTCATCGCCGAGTGCGGCCGCCGTGGCCATGAGATGGCCGAATCGATGCTGTCGTTCGTGCGCGGTTCGCGCAAGCCGAGCGAGCGCATCGAGATCGATGGCCTGTTCGATGCGGTGGCACTGCTGTTGCGCAGCAACGTGCCTGATGCGGTGCGCCTGGAGTTGCAGGTGCAGGACGAAGGCCTGGTGGTCGACGCCAACTACACCGAACTGCAGCAGGTGATGCTGAACCTCGCACTCAACGCGATACAGGCGATGCCCAACGGTGGTCGCCTGAGCCTGACTGCCAGCCATGCCGGCCATCGCGATGGCGTGGACTGGATGCACATACGGGTCGCCGACGAAGGCATCGGCATGGATGCGGACACGCTGTCGCACCTGTTCAATCCGTTCTTCACCACCAAGGCCGACGGCACTGGCCTGGGGCTGATTTCCTGCAAGCGCATCGTCGAAGGTGCCGGCGGCAGCATTCACGTCAGCAGCCAGCCGGGGCAGGGCACCTGCTTCGAACTGCGCCTGCCGATGCACGACGCCATCGATGGCAGCGAGCCGATCGAACAGCTTGTGGCCTTGGGCAGCGGCCAATCGATCCTGGTGGTCGATGGCGAAGCCACGCGTCTATCGCTGCTGGGCAATGCGCTGTCCAGCCAGGGCTACCAGCTGCAGTTGGCTTCCGATGGCCCGGCAGCGCTGCGCTGGATGCAGCAGGAGGCGATGCCCGCGTTGGTGATTGCCGATGCCGGCTCCAAGCTGCTGCCGGCCAGCCAGCTGCTGGGCGAGATGGCGACGTTGGGCTATCGCGGCCCGGCACTGGTACTGGAAGACCCGGCAGTGCCGGTCGCGGCCGATGCCTTCCCGGACGGCGTAGAGGTGCATGTGCTGCACAAGCCGCTGCAGATGCAGCAGGTCTTCCGCGCCGTGGCCGAAGCGCTGGGCTGATGCCAGGTAGTGCCGGCCGCTGGCCGGCATCCCTGTGTGGCGGGATCAATGCGGTTGCCGGCCAGCGGCCGGCACTACCGTTCGGCAGTTTCCCAAGAGAAGCGTGGCAGGGCGTCCATCGCCTGTTCCAGCCGCAGCAGATGCAGCTGGTCTTCCGCGCGGTGGCCGAAGCGCTGGGCTGATGCCCGGTAGTGCCGGCCGCTGGCCGGCATCCCTGTGTGGCGGGATCAACGCGGTTGCCGGCCAGCGGCCGGCACTACCGTTCGGCAGTTTCCCAGGGGAACCGCGGTAGGGCGTCCACCGCCTGTTCCAGCCGCTGCAGATGCAGCAGGTCTTCCGCGCGGTGGCCGAAGCGCTGGGCTGATGCCAGGTAGTGCCGGCCGCTGGCCGGCATCCCTGTGTGGCGGGATCAATGCGGTTGCCGGCCAGCGGCCGGCACTACCGTTCGGCAGTTTCCCAGGGGAAGCGTGGCAGGGCGTCCACCGCCTGTTCCAGCCGCTGCAGATGCAGCAGGTCTTCCGCGCGGTGGCCGAAGCGCTGGGCTGATGCCCGGTAGTGCCGGCCGCTGGCCGGCATCCCTGTGTGGCGGGATCAATGCGGTTGCCGGCCAGCGACCGGCACTACAGCTCGGCAGTTTCCCAGGGGAAACGCGGCAGGGCGTCCACCGCCTGTTCCAGCCGCTGCAGATGCAGCAGGTCTTCCGCGCCGTGGCCGAAGCGCTGGGCTGATGCCCCGGTAGTGCCGGCCGCTGGCCGGCATCCCTGTGTGGCGGGATCAACGCGGTTGCCGGCCAGCGGCCGGCACTACCGTTCGGCAGTTTCCCAGGGGAACCGCGGCAGGGCGTCCACCGCCTGTTCCAGGCGCCGTGACCAGTTCTGGTGGATGTCCGCATACAACGTTGAATCCGCGCCGAGCCGCAGCTGCTGCCCGATGCGCAGTTCACCATCACGCAGCAGCGCCAGGTCGATCGGCAGGCCTACCGACAGATTGGAGCGAATGGTCGAATCCAGCGACACGATTGCCGTGCGCGCGGCGTCCTCCAGGCGTGTGGCCGGGCTGAGGATGCGGTCCAGGATGGGCTTGCCGTACTTGGACTCACCGATCTGAAGATAGGGCGTCTCCGGCGAAGCGGCGATGGCGTTGCCGAGCGGGTAGATCATGTACAGCCCGGGCCGCTCGCCAGCGATCTGGCCACCGAAAATCAGCGTGGCCTGGGTGTTGACCCCGTCATGGCCGTGCTCGCTGTGGCTGCTGTGCACCTGGCTGTCCACCAGCAGCTGGCCGACGTACTCGGCAGCTTCGAACAGATGGGTCATGTCGCGCAGGTTGGGCGTGCGCCGTTCACCGGCGTCGCGCCCCAGGCGTGACACCAGCAGCTGGGTGGTGGCCAGGTTGCCAGCCGCCATCAGCACGTAGGCTGCCTGGCCGGGGTACTCGAACACGTGCAGCTTGCGGTGCACGCGCACATCGTCCAGCGAGGCATTGGTCCGGGTGTCGGCAGCGAAGACCAGGCCTTCGTCCACCTCGATTCCAACGCAATAGGTCATGTCGGTGCCCTATCATGTGCGTCCCGGATTGTAGGCAGGCCGCCGTGACGACGGCATGTCCACGCCCCCCAAGTGCCGTCACCTGAACCGCATGACCACCGTGCTCCTGAGCCTGGGCAGCAACGTCCAGCCCCGCCGCTACCTCCACGCCGCGGTGACGGCTCTGCGCGAGCGCTTTGGCGCACTGCAGGTGTCACCCGCCTACCGTACTGCCGCGGTCGGCTTCGATGGCCCGGCCTTCCTCAACAATGCGGTGGCGATCGAGACCGATCTGCCACTGCAGGAACTGGACGACTGGCTGCATGCGCTGGAAGACGCGCACGGCCGCGATCGCAGCGGGCCGCGCTTCTCCGACCGGACCCTGGACATCGACGTGGTGTTCTACGGCGACCTGGTGGTGGAAGGCCCCGGCCACCTGCGCATTCCGCGCCCGGAACTGAAGCATGCTTTCGTGCTGAAGCCGCTGGCGGACATCGCGCCGGGCTTCATCGACCCGGTCAGCGGGCAGGACCTGGCCACGCTGTGGCGGGCGCACGCGCAGTTTGGCGAAGCGTTCGAGGTGGTGGACCTGGAATGACGGCGGTTGCCGGCCAGCGGCCGGCACTACCTCAACTGACCGTGCGCCCACCATCCACGCGCAGGGTGTGGCCGGTGACGAAGCTGGCTTCGGCCACCAGCCAGTAGACCGCTTCGGCGATCTCCTCGACCGTGCCGATCCGCGCCAGTGGCGTGCGCGCCAGCAGTGCCTCGCGGGCGAAATCGTCCTTGCCCTGTTCCGGCCACAGGATCGCCCCCGGCGCGACCGCATTGACCCGCACCTTCGGTGCCAGCTCCAATGCCAGCGCGCGGGTGGCCATCTCCAGCGCGGCCTTGGCCATGGTGTAGGCGATGTGGTCGCGCATCGGGTCGGTGCCGTGCAGGTCGGTCAGGTTGACGATGCAGCCCTGCTGGCGGCGCAGGTAGGGCGCCGCCGCCTGTGACAGCAGCAGTGGCGCGCGCGCGTTGACCGCGTACAGCTCGTCCATTGCCTCGGCGGTGACCTGGCCGAGCGGGGTGGGGAAGAAGTTGGAGGCGTTGTTGACCAGCGCGTCCAGTCGGCCGAAGTGGGTGACGGCCTGTTCCACCAGGTCGGCCAGGGCGTCGGCGTCACGCAGGTCGGCCTGCAGGGCCAGCACGCTGCCCGGGCGCACATTGTCGAAATCGAACGCGGCCTGCTGCAGCTCGGCGCTGGAGGTATTGGCGTGCAGCACCACCGACCAGCCACAGGCGTGGAACTGGCGGGCGATGGCCGCACCGATCCGGCGCGCGCTGCCGGTGATCAGGACCACGGGGTGGGTATCGCTCATCGAGGGTCCTCCAAGGCTCGGCTATCCTGTGCACCATTGTCACCGCATTCGAAGACGCCATGCAGCCCACCTTCCCCCTGCCCGAAGCCGATGCCCTGGCCCATAGCGACCAGCTGGCGGCCGCCCTGCGCGCCGAGATCCTTGCGCAGGGCGGGGCGATGCCGTTCTCGCGCTTCATGGAGCTCTGCCTGTATACCCCCGGCTGGGGCTATTACAGCGCCGGCGCCAGCAAGTTCGGTGGCAGTGGCGACTTCACCACCGCGCCCGAGCTCGGCAGCCTGTTCGCCGGCAGCGTGGCCAATGCGCTGGCGCCGGTATTTGCACAGCTGGGGGCGCAGGCGCGGATGCTGGAACTGGGCGGCGGTACCGGCGCCTTTGCCGAGGCGGTGCTGCTGCGCCTGGCCGAGCTGGATGCGCTGCCGTCGCGCTACGCCATCCTGGAACCCAGTGCCGACCTGCGCGAGCGCCAGCAGCAGCGCCTGCAGCAGAACCTGCCGGCCGAGCTGGCCGCGCGCGTGGACTGGGTCGACCGCCCGTTCGAGGAGGACTGGGAAGGGGTGGTGTTCGCCAACGAGGTGATCGACGCGCTGCCGACCCCGCGCTTCCTGATCCGGGATGGCGAGGTCTACGAGGAAACCGTCGAGCTGGACGCCGAGGGCAACTTCATCCGTGGCGCGCAGCCGGCCGACATCCTGCTCAACGGTGCGGTGCGCCATATCGAGCGCTACCTGGAAAAGCCTTTCGCCGAGGGCTACCGTTCCGAAGTGCTGCCGCAGCTGCCGTACTGGCTGCAGGCGGTGGCCGGTGGCATGCAGCGTGGTGCGATGCTGTTTGTCGACTACGGCTACAGCCGCGGCGAGTTCTACCAGCACGACCGCGACGATGGCACCGTGCGTGCGTTCTACCGCCACCATGTGCACAACGACGTGCACCGCTGGCCGGGGTTGCAGGACATCACCGCGTCGGTGGATTTCACCGCGATGGCCGAGGCCGGCATGCACGGCGGATTCGAGCTGGCCGGCTACTGCAGCCAGGCCAGCTTCCTGCTCGGCAACGGCCTGGACCAGGTGCTGCTGCTGGCCGAGGAACGCACCGATGAGGTCGGCCGCATCCAGCTGCGCGACCAGGTGAAGAAGCTGACCCTGCCGACCGAGATGGGCGAGCGCTTCCAGGCCATCGGCCTGCAGCGTGGCGTCGACTTCGAACCGGCCTTCGAGCTGGGTGACCTGAGCTGGCGCCTGTGAGCGAGGTGTTGCCGGCGATCAAGCCGCTGCGGCGGCCGCGGTTGTGGGCCGGGCTGTGGGCGGCGGCAGTACTGCTGGTGATCGTGGTCTGCCTGATTCCACCGCCGCCGATTCCGTTGCCGGAAAACAGCGACAAGGGCGAGCACTTCCTCGCCTACTTCATCCTGGCCGGCAGCGCGGTGCAGCTGTTCCGTCGGGGCCGCCCGCTGCTGTGGGTGGGCGTGGGCCTGGTGTTGATGGGCATCGGCATCGAATTTGCCCAGGGTGCGCTGACCAGCAACCGCATGGCCGACCCGATGGATGCCATCGCCAACACGGTCGGTGTGCTCGCCGGCATGGCCACCGCACTGACCCCGCTGCGCGACCTGCTGCTGCGCTGGCGCGGGTAAAGGCGTGCCAACCCAGGTTGGCACCTACCCGTAGATCCACGCCATGCGTGGATGCTCTGCCCGAGGTGCCGACCAAGGCCGGCACCCACCTGGACAGGCCTGCCGTCATTTCCCCAGGGTCACCTCATCCAGCACCCACATCGCCGGGCGCGTGTCGCCGGTGAAGTTGATGCACAGGTCACCGCCGCCCTGCGTCCCCTTCGGCAGCGCCGCACGCAGGGTCACGAAGCCATCGGCATCCGGCTTGGCCGGCAACGGCACTTCCGCCAGCACCTTGCCGCTGCAGTCGCCACGACGCACGAGCATCTCACCGTGTGGCCGCTTGGCCTTCTCGAAGCGACGCTTGGGTTCATCGTGGGCAAGCTGGAAGTAGTACGGAATACGCCCCGCGCGGACTTCCAGGCTGCCAATGCCGTCCAGCTGCGCCTGCGGCCAGCGCCAGCAAGGCTGGAAGATGTCCACGTTGAACACCGCACGGTTGCCTTCGCGTGGGCCATCGTCTTCCAGGCGCAGCACCAGGCCCTTCTTGCCCACGCAGCTGAGCAGCTCATCGCTGCGGCGGCTGAGCAGCGACTGTGCGGTGAAGGTGGCAATGGTCGGTTTCGCCGCCAGCATCTGGCCCTGGTAGAACGCGGCAGCCTGCACGGTGGTTGGCAGTTTTCCGGTCAGCGGCTGCTGGTACAGCGGTGACTGCGCGCTCACCGGCTGGCCATCGGTGCTGTAGCGCACTTCATAGCCCAGCGGATTGGCCAGCGACACCGTCACCGTGTTGTCCGCGCGATTGTCGGTGTAGTCCACGCCCACTTCGAACGGGGTCTGCGCATAGGCCAGGCCCCAGGCACGGTAGCGCTGCAGCTGGGACGGCAGGCGCGCGAGGAAATCGCGGAAATCGCGATGTTCCGGCGTGCTCCAGCCGGTCTCGGCCACGGCGGCCAGGCGTGGGAACAGGTTGTGCTGCAGGCGTGCGTAGCTGCGCGTGTGCTCGGTGAACATGTTGGCCTGCAGGCCGAGGATGTGCCCGCGCTTGTCAGCGGCCAGCTCGGCCGGCACCGGCTCGAAGTTGTACAGCTTGCCGAGGTTGACCTGGGTCGGGCGGCCGGGCGGTTCGTTCGGCGAGGCCGTCTGCAGGTAATCCAGATAGAGGTAGCCGACCGGCGACATGATCACGTCATGGCCGGCGCTGGCCGCAGCCAGGCCGCCTTCGGTGCCCTGCCAGGACATCACCGTGGCCTGCGGCGGCAGCCCACCTTCGAGGATCTCATCCCAGCCGATCAGGCGCCGGTCGTGCTCCTCCAGGAAGGTCTCCAGGCGCTTGATGATGTGGCTCTGCATGGCCATTTCATCCTTGATGCCCAGCGCACGCATGCGCTGCTGCACCTGCTTCGACGCTTCCCACTGGTCCTTCACCGCCTCGTCGCCACCGACGTGCACGTACTTGGCCGGGAACAGGTCGATCACTTCTTCCAGCACGTTCTCGAGGAAGGTGACGGTGCTGTCTTCAGTGTTGAACAGGTTGGGGAACACGCCCCATTCGCTGATCGGCTTCAACGGCGTATCGATGGTGCCCAGCTCCGGATACGCAGCAATCGCGGCAGTCGCGTGGCCCGGCACATCGATTTCCGGAATCACCTGGATATGCAGCTTCGCCGCATAGGCGATCACCTCGCGAATCTGGTCCTGCGTGTAGAAGCCGCAATACGGATGCTCCTTGCCAGTGACCGGATCGATGCCACCGTCGCCGGCCGGCAGGCGGCAGCTGCCCACGTCGGTCAGCTTCGGATAGCGCTTGATCTCCATGCGCCAACCCTGGTCATCGGTCAGGTGCCAGTGGAAGGTGTTGAGCTTGTGCGCGGCCATCGCATCGAGCACGCGCTTGATCTCGTCCAGGCTCTGGAAGTGACGTGCGGAATCGAGCATGAAACCGCGCCAGCTGAAGCGCGGCGCGTCCTGGATCTGCACCGCCGGCAGCACGCCATTGCTGCCGCCGGTGGCGAGCTGGGCGAGGGTGGTCGCGCCGTAGAACAGGCCGGTTTCGTTGCCGGCCTGGATCAGCACGCCCTGCGCGGTGCTCTCCAGCGTGTAGCTTTCGCCGCTGTCGCGGAAGGTGGGCACGATCTGGAAGCGGATGCTGCCCGACGTGCCTGCCGCCTTGCCCCTGGCTGGTGCAAGGCGCGGACCACCGCTGCGGGCCAGCAGATCGGCGAACTGGCTGGCGACGCGCTGCGCGGCTTCGCCTTCGGCCTGCAGCACGGTGTCGGCGCGGACGGTGATGCCGCTGCCCTGGCCGCGCTGCACGGTCGCCGGTGCGGGAATCAGCATGAGGCTGCCGGCGCGCAGCAGAGGGCCGGGTGCTTCAGTAGCGGGCGTGGGGTCGGCGGCAAGTGCCGGCAGTGCCGGCAACAGGGCGAGCAGGCTGCCCAGCAGCACTGCGCTGCGCATCCGGGCGCGGGAAGGCTTGACCATCGGTACGACTCCTTGGATCGGTGCGATGAACGCTATACATGAAAAACGCCGGGCCCGGAATGACCCAGGCCCGGCGTGCGTGCACGACTCGGCGATGTTGCCGCCGCTGGATCAGTACTTGAAGCGGAAGTTGAGGTAGTACTGGCGACCGTTGCTGTAGAACGAGGTCGGGATGGCTGCGGTCTGGTAGTACTTGTAGGTCGGGTTGTTGAGGTTGAGCGCATCGAAGCTGATGCTCAGCCAGTCGGTGGCCTTGTAGCTCAGCGACGCCGACAGGGTGCCGAAGTCATCCTGGTAGTACGGGTTGGCGCCGGACAGGCCGATCAGGAACGACGAACGGCGGGTGTAGCTGACGCGTGCACCGAAGGTATCGTTCTCGAAGTAGGCACCGACGTTGTAGGTGTTCTTCGAAGTACCCAGCAGGTTGTCGCTGCCATCGGCCCAGGTGTGGTCGGTGCTGCCATCGGCGTAGGTGTAGTTGGCATTGACACCGAAGTACTCGCCGATCGGCTGCTCATAGGCCACTTCGATACCGCGCACCTTGCCGTCGGCATTGCGCGGGCGGGAGATGTTGTATTCCTCGAGACGGTTGGTCAGCTCGCTGAACAGCATTTCCTTCTCGGTGCTGAAGGCGACGTAGTCCTTCAGGCGCATCGAGTAGGCACCGATCGACAACATGCCGCGCGGCATGAAATACCACTCCAGGTTGGCGTCGAAGTTGGTCGACACCACCGGCTTCAACTTCGGATTGCCGCCACCGCCGGTCCGGTTCAGGTCCGAACCGTACGACGAGGCACCCAGTGCCGAGAAGTCCGGCAGGGTCTGGGTCTGCGAGGCGGCCACGCGCAGCACCAGGTCGTCACGCAGGTCGTACTTGAAGTTGGCGCTCGGCAGCACACGGTTGTGCTTGTTCTCGAAAGCTTCGCGGGTCCACGCGCCGAACAGGCTGCTCACGTCCGGCACGGTCGAGCCGGTGGCGGCGGCGTAGGTATCGATATCCTGCTTGATGTTGACGTAGCGCAGGCCGACGTTGCCGCTCCAGCGGTCGCCGCTGAAGTTGCCCTGTACGTAGGCAGCAAAGTTCTTCTCGGACACCTTCCACTCGGCGCCGTAGTTGTGGCGGCCGGTCGGGCCGTCATTGCCGGACAGCCAGGTGGAGTTGTTGGTCACTGCTTCCTTCAGTGCGCCCGGGGTGAAGTACCACAGGTCACGCGGGAAGCTGCCACCGATGCCGTTGGCGAAGCCACCGGGGAAGTTGGCAGTGGCGCCGTTCTTCAGCGCATTCCAGATCGCGCCCGGGGTTGCGCCTTCCGGCGACTTGGCCTCGCGCTTGTGGTCGCCGAAGCGGGCGCCGAAATCAATCGAGTTCAGTACGCCAGCGTCGGCGAAGTACTGGTTGAAATCGAGCGTGGCCCACTTTTCCTTGTCGATCGCGGTGACCTGCTGGTTGCCCCAGGTACCGAAGTCGGTCACGCCGCTCGGGCCGATGTTGCCACCGACGTTCCAGTCGATCGGCGAGCCGTTGCCGTGGGTTGCCCAGGTGGCGCCGCCACCACGGGCCAGGTTGACTTCGGCGATGTACTGGCGCGGCGTTTCGCCGGTGCCCTTGGTGCTGCCAGCCTGGAATTTCATGCCCAGGTTGTCGCTGATCTGCCAGTCGGCATCGAAGGTGATGTAGTTGGTCTTGGCCTTCGACTCGCGGTAGATCATGTCGTACACCGCGTAGTCGCGGTCGGCCTGGCCGGCGAAGGTGGCGTTGGACAGTACGCCATCCTTGATGACGTAACCCGGATTCGGGGCCTGGCCCGGAATCAGGATCTTGTTGCCATTGGCATCTTCAACGGTGCGGTCGTTGAGGATGCGGCCGCCCCACAGCATGAAGTTGCGGTTGTAATTGTTCGCCTTCAGTTCCGAGCTGAAGCCTTCCAGGCCCAGGGTCAGGTTGTCCATCGGCTTGAACTGCAGCGACACCAGGCCGCCCTTGCGCTCGCGGGTCTGTTCGAACAGGGTCGAGCCGAGCAGGCCCGGCGCGTACACGCCGGCCAGGTCCGGGTTGGACTTGGCCACGGTGCCATTCGGATCGATCTGGAAGAAGCCGCCCGGGATTTCCTGCGCTTCGCGGCGCAGCTCGCGCTTCTGGCTGAAGGCCTGCACCATCACGCCGAAGTTGCCTTCGTCGTTCTTGTAGTTGAACAGTGCCGACAGCTGCGGGTCGTTGGACTTGGCCTGGTCCGAACGCACCATGCCGATGGAGCCTTCCGCAGTGAGCTGCTTGGAGAATTCCAGCGGCTTGCGGGTGAGGATGTTGACGGTACCGGTGGTGCCGCCGTCCTGCAGCTTGGCCTGCGAGGACTTGTTCACTTCCACCGAGCGCACCAGTTCCGACGGCAGCAACGAGTAGCTGACGCTGCGGCCGACGTTGTTGCCCTGGCTGAGCACGAACCAGTCGGCGGTGCCGACGGTGTGGCCGTTGATCAGGGTCTGGGTCAGGCTCGGGCTGGTACCGCGCAGGCTGACACGGTCAGCTTCGTCGAAGCCGCCTTCGTCGGCGCTGGACGAGCTGATGTTCACGCCCGGCAGGCGCTGCAGCGTATCAGCGACGTTGTGCGCGGGCAGCTTGCCCACGTCTTCGGCGGTGACCACTTCCACGCGGGCATTGGCTTCGCGCTTGGTATCCAGCGACTTTTCCATCGAACCACGGATGCCGGTGACCTGCACGGTATCCAGGTCGGTGGCGGTCTGGGCGGCCTGCTGCGCGTGCGCACTGAAGGCGATGCAGCTGACGATGGCGGCCGAAAGCAGGGTCTTGCGGGTGTTCATGATGTCTCTCCTCATCACTCGATTGGATGCCGGCGGCGGTGTTCGGTTACGGTTGCGATGACATGCGCGGGGCGGCGGCGAAGTCCCGTGCGTTGGCGTGCCACGTACTGCGTGCTGCGATTGCGTTGAAGCCTGTTGCGGTGTCAGGCGGCCGACTGCTGCTGCAGGTACCAGCTTGCAGCGCCGACCACGCCCAGCTGGCCGTGTTCGACGACCTTCACCGGGATGCGTGCCAGTGCTTCGCCCATCGGTCCCTTCTGCAGGTACCGTTCGACGAAGGTGCTGGCGTGCAGGTATTCGCGGATCTGCGGCAGGATGCCGCCGGCCAGGTAGACGCCACCATGGGCGCCGTAGAACAGCGCCATGTCGCCGATGGTGCTGCCGAGCAGGCCGCAGAACACATCCAGCGCCTGGCGCGCATGTGCATCGCTGTCGGCCACGGCCGCAGCGGTGACCGCGTCGGGGCTGGCCAGGGTCGGCGCCTGGCCCTGCAGTGCGCACACCGCGCGGTACAGGTTCATCAGGCCCGGGCCGGAGATCGCGTGTTCGATCGACACATGCGCGCGGTCGCGCTGCATGTGGCGGACGATGGCCATTTCCAGTTCGGTGCTGGCGGCCAGGGTCGGCTGGCCGGCTTCGGTCGGGAGCACCACCGGGCCGTGCGCGGTGGGGATCCACAGCGCGGCGCCGAGGCCGGTACCGGGGCCGACCACCAGGGTCGGGCCGCGGGCGGCGGTTTCCGGTCCGCACAGGTGCAGCACGCCACTGGCGTCAACCTGCGCAGCGGCATAGGCCACGGCTTCGAAGTCGTTGACGATGAATACCCGCTGCAGGCCGACGTCGGCTTCCACCTGGCGCGCCGACAGCGGCCACGGCAGGTTGGCGGTGATCACCGTGCCGTCCTCGCGGGCGTAGCCGGCACTGGCGACCACGCAGTGCGTGGGCCGCGGGCCTTCGCCGAGGAAGTCGGACAGGATCGCGCTGAGGCCTGCATGGTCGGCGTTGCGGTACTTGCGGTACTCCAGCACCTGCACCGGATGGGCGGCATCACCGCTGGCCTGGACCCGGGCCACGCGCACATGGGTGCCACCGACGTCGGCGGCCAGGAACGAAGGCGCGATTCGGGACAGGACATGGGCCGGGGCGGGGTGGCTGGCGGTCACGCGGGCTCCTGCTGCAGGTGGGGCCGTCCCCAAGGTTCGAGGGCGGCGATTGGGGCGGAGTCTGTAACCGCGCTGACAACGATGTCAACGAGTTCGTGACACTTTCGTTGCTGCGTCGCAACGAATGCGGCGTGCAGTAAACGTTTACATGGCGTGAGCATGGGTTTCACGCTGGAACCGTTGCTGCACGGGGCTCAAGGGCTGCGGCGCATTCAGCACGATCCGCTGCCATCGGGTTGCGCAGTGCAGCACGAGGTTCACGCGGCCTCGCGGGGAAGTTGACAAACCGCGGTTGTCCATCGAAAGAATGTGACAACGTTGTTCCCAGCCACTCTCCGACGCCGCGTTCTGCGGCCGTCGCCGCAGGAGCCCTTCCCGATGTCCGCCGTTTCCGCTGCAAGCGTGCGCCCGAACGTGGCCACCTCCATCGCCATCGTCGGCGTGCTGTTCTTCCTGATCGGCTTCTTCACCTGGCTCAACGGCCCGCTGATCACCTTCGTCAAGCTCGCCTTCGAACTCAGCGAGGTCGGCGCCTTCCTGGTGCTGATGGTGTTCTACCTGTCCTACTTCTTCCTGGCCCTGCCGTCATCGTGGATCCTGCGCCGCACCGGCATGAAGAAGGGCCTGAGCCTGAGCCTGCTGGTGATGGCCGGGGGCGCCGCGCTGTTCGGCGAATTCGCCACCCAGCGCTGGTACCCCGGCGCACTGGGCGGCCTGTTCGTGATCGGCAGCGGCCTGGCCCTGCTGCAGACGGCCATCAACCCGTACATCTCCATCCTTGGGCCGATCGAAACGGCGGCGCGGCGCATCGCGTTGATGGGCATCTGCAACAAGATCGCCGGCATGCTGGCGCCGGTGCTGATCGGCACCGTAGTGCTGCACGGCATCGGCGACCTGTCGGCCAGCGTGGCCGCGGCCGACGAAGCCACCAAGGCACAGCTGCTCAACGAATTCGCCGCCAAGATCCACGCGCCGTACCTGGCCATGGCCGGCCTGCTGGTGCTACTGGCGGTGGCCGTGCTGTTCTCGCCGCTGCCGGAAATCAAGTCGTCCGAAGCCAATGCCACGCCGGTTGCGGCCGGTGCCGCCGAGCGTCGCAGCATCTTCCAGTTCCCGCATCTGTGGCTGGGCGTGCTGTGCCTGTTCGTCTACGTGGGCGTGGAGGTGATGGCCGGTGATGCCATCGGTACCTACGGCCACGGTTTCGACCTGCCGCTGGACCAGACCAAGATGTTCACCTCGCTCACCCTGGGCGCGATGCTGGTCGGCTACGTGGTCGGCCTGCTGCTGATCCCCAAGGTTGTCTCGCAGTCGCGCTACCTGACCATTTCGGCGGTGCTGGGCGTGGTGTTCTGCCTTGGCGCCTGGGCCACCCACGGCTATGTGTCGGTAGCCTTCGTGGCCCTGCTGGGCTTTGCCAACGCCATGATGTGGCCGGCCATCTTCCCGCTGGCGATCCGTGGCCTGGGCCGCTTCACCGAAACCGGGTCGGCCCTGCTGGTGATGGGCATCGCCGGTGGCGCGATCATTCCGCAGCTGTTCGCCGTGCTCAAGCAGCACATCGACTTCCAGCTGGTGTTCGTTCTGCTGATGGTGCCGTGCTACCTGTACATCCTGTTCTATTCGGTGATCGGGCATCGCGCCGGCCTGCCGCAGGACAAGGCCTGATCGGCGATGATGGACGGCAGCCAACCCCAGGGAAAACCCATGCGCAGAGCGACCATCAAGGACGTTGCGGAGAAAGCCAAGGTCTCGCTGAAGACGGTCTCGCGCGTGATCAACAACGAGCCCTCGGTGATGCAGGCCACCCGCGCGCGGGTGCTGCGTGCCATCGCCGAGCTCGACTACGAACCCGATCCGTCCGCGCGCAACCTGCGCAGCGGCACCACCTTCGTGATCGGGCTGGTCTACGACAACCCGAACCCATACCACATCATCGGCGTGCAGAACGGCGTGCTCGCCGCCTGCCGCGAGACCGGGTTCGGGCTGCAGATCCATCCCTGCGATTCCAGCTCGCCGCTGCTGGCCGATGAACTGGCCGACTGGGTGCAGCGTTCGCGCCTGGCCGGGCTGGTGCTGACCGCACCGATGTCCGAGCGCCGCGACCTGATCCAGGCGCTGACCGCGCGCGGCATCAAGCTGGTGCGCATCATCGCCGCCACCGAAGACCCGGCCGATGGCGCATGTGTGTTCGTGGACGACCGCGAGGCCGCCTACGAGATCACCGAGCACCTGATCCAGCTGGGCCACCAGCGCATCGGCTTCCTCTGGGGCGGCAGCTCGCACCGCTCCTCTGGCGAACGCTATGCCGGTTACGAAGCCGCGCTGAAGGACTACGGCATGACCGTGGACAAGCATCTGGTGGTGCAGGGCGACTACACCTTCGACGATGGTTTCCGCGGCGCGCGCCGCCTGCTGGCGCTGCGCGAGCCGCCCACCGCCATCTTCGGTTCCAACGACGAAATCGCCGCCGGCGTACTGGCCGCCGCCAAGTCGGCCGGCATGAACGTGCCCTACGACCTGTCCATTGCCGGGTTCGAGGACAGCCCGTTCTCGCGCCAGTCGTGGCCGCCGCTGACCACCGCCAAGCAGGCCACCGAGGACATCGCCCGCCACGCCGCGCGCCTGCTGATCGCGCAACTGCGCAGCGATGCCTACGACGATGCGCCGGCGCCGCTGCACAACCAGGGTTTCGTGCCGCAGCTGGTGGTGCGTGGTTCGACCGCGCCGATGCGCCCCGCCGGCGCACGCCCCCTTCCTTCCGATCCTGCCTGAGCCTGCCATGTCGCTGTCAGACCCCACGTCCACCCTGATGTTCGCCGAGGCCGCTGAAGCGGCCGACGTGGTCGCGCGCCAGTTCTCGCGCAACCACGCCACCATGGAAACCCTGGCCGCCAGCCTGCGTGCTGCACCGCCGCCGTTCGTGGTCACCTGTGCACGCGGCAGCTCCGACCACGCCGCCACCTATGGCAAGTATCTGCTGGAAACCCAGCTGGGCCTGGTGGTCGCGTCGGCCTCGCCATCGGTGGGGTCGGTCTACGCCGCACCATTGCAGCTGCGCGGCGCACTGTTCATCGTCATCTCGCAGTCGGGCAAGAGCCCGGACCTGCTGCGCAACGCCGAGGCCGCCAAGGCGGCCGGTGCGCGCGTGATCGCGCTGGTCAACGTCGAGGATTCACCGCTGGCGCAGCTGGCCGACACGGTCATTCCGCTGCACGCGGGTGCCGAAAAGAGCGTGGCGGCGACCAAAAGTTACCTGGCGTCGCTGGCCGCGCTGCTGCAGCTGGCCGCGTACTGGAAGCAGGACAGCAGCCTGCGTGCGGCGCTGGACCTGCTGCCCGATGCGCTGCGTGAGGCGTGGCAGTGCGACTGGAGCGCGGTGACCGAAGGCCTGGTCGAGGCCACCAACCTGTTCGTGCTCGGCCGTGGCCTTGGCCTGGGGGCGGCGCAGGAAGCGGCGCTGAAGTTCAAGGAAACCTGCAGCCTGCATGCCGAAGCCTACAGCTCGGCTGAAGTGAAGCATGGCCCGATGGCGCTGGTCGACCGCGGCTTCCCGGTGCTGGCCTTTGCCCAGCCGGATGAAACCGGCGCCGGCACCCGTGCCGTCGTCGAAGAATTCACCGCGCGTGGCGCACAGGTATGGATGGCCGGTGCTGGCGGCAACCTGCCGGTGGCTGCTGCGCCGCACCCGCTGTGCGCACCGCTGCTGACCGTGCAGAGCTTCTACCGCGCGATCAATGCGCTGGCGCTGCGTCGTGGCTTCAACCCGGACCTGCCGCCGCACCTGAACAAGGTGACGGAGACCGTGTAATGGCGACCGTCCTGCGCAATGCCCGCATCCTGGCGGGCGACGACTTCCGCGATGATCTGGCGCTGGTGATCGAGAACGGTCGCATCAGCGCGCTGTTGCCCGACGCCGCACCGCAGCTCGGCCATGCCGCCGAGCAGGTGGACCTGGGTGGCGGCTGGCTGCTGCCCGGCTTCATCGATGTGCAGGTCAATGGTGGCGGTGGTGCGCTGTTCAACAACACGCCGGACGTGGCGGCACTGCGCACCATCGCGCAGGCGCACCGCCGTTTCGGCACCACGGCGATGCTGCCGACTCTGATCAGTGATGACGTGGCAGTGATGCGCGAAGCGATCGCTGCGATGCGCGAGGCGATCACGCAGGGTGTACCAGGCGTGATCGGCATCCACCTGGAAGGCCCGTACATCGCACCGGCGCGCAAGGGCACGCACGATGCCAGCAAGTTCCGCGTGCCGGACGAAGAAGAAATCGCGCTGGCGGCATCGCTGGACAACGGTGTGACCGTGCTGACGCTGGCGCCGGAGCGCGTGCCGCTGGAGACCATCCGTGCGCTGGTCGAGCGTGGCGTGATCGTTGCCGCCGGGCACACCGCAGGTACCTACGAAGCGATCCGTGCCGGCCTGGATGCCGGTGTGCGTGGCTTCACCCACCTGTACAACGCGATGTCGCTGCTGCAGGGCCGTGAGCCCGGTGCGGTGGGCGCCGCATTGGAGGACCGCGACAGCTGGATCGGCATCATCGTTGATGGCGTTCACGTGCACCCGGCCAGCCTGCGCGTGGCGCTGGCGGCCAAGCCGCGAGGCCGCCTGCTGCTGGTGACCGATGCGATGCCGCCGGTCGGTGCCGACGATCCCAGCTACGTGCTGTACGGCGAAACCATTACCGCCGTCGACGGCGTGGTGCGCAATGCTGCCGGTTCGCTGGCCGGCTCGGCGCTGGACATGGCCACCGCGGTGCGCAACACCGTGCAGCTGCTTGGCCAGCCGCTGGCCGAAGCGGCGCGCATGGCGTCGACGTACCCAGCGCAGTTCCTCAATGTCGATGATCGCCTGGGCCACATCGCCGAGGGCTACCAGGCCGACCTGGTGCTGCTGGACGACGCCCTGCAGGTGCGGGGTACCTGGATTGCCGGACAGTACGAGGCCGCCTGATGAACAGTTCGCCGCCACGCCGGCTGGGCTCGATCGATGCCCTGCGCGGCATCACCGTGGCGGCGATGCTGCTGGTCAACAATCCGGGCGACTGGAGTGCGGTGTTCGCGCCGCTGCGTCACTCGGAATGGCATGGCTGCACGCCCACCGACCTGGTGTTCCCGTTCTTCCTGTTCCTGGTGGGCGTGTCGATGGCCTTCAGCGTGGCACCGCGCGCGCAGGATGCGGCGGCGCGACCCGCGTTGGCGCGCGGCGTGCTGGAGCGCGCGCTGCGCATCCTGGTGGCCGGTGCGCTGCTGCACCTGCTGATCTGGTGGGCACTGGATACGCATCACTTCCGCATCTGGGGCGTGCTGCAACGCATCGCGGTGTGTGCGGCGTTGGTGGGCGTACTGGCGGTCTACGCGCGACCACGCGTGCAGGTGGGCGCTTTGATCGCGCTGCTGGTGGGGTACACCGTGTTGCTGCTGGGCATCGGCGACCTGGCGCCGTGGACCAACCCGGCCAGCCGCCTGGATACCGCGCTGTTCGCACCGTGGATCTACCAGTGGCATGCCGATACCGGCCTGGGCCATGACCCGGAAGGATTGCTGAGCACGCTGGGGGCGCTGGCCAGTACCGTGCTCGGCCTGCTTGCCGGTGGCCTGCTGCGCAACGGGCGTTCGGCGGCATTGGCAGGGCTGGGCGTGGCGACCGCTGTGCTGGGCCTGCTGCTGGCCGTGGTGCTGCCGTTGAACAAGCAGCTGTGGACGCCCAGCTACGTGCTGTGGACCGGCGGCCTGGCCGCGCTGGCGCTGTGGCTGGGCCACGTGCTGATCGACCAGAAGGGATGGCCGGCACTCGGCCGGCGCTTCGGGGTCAATGCGATCACCGCGTACCTGGGGGCATCGGTGATGTCGGTGGTGCTGATGGCCACCGGGATCTGGGGGTGGATCTGGCAGCAGCTGGCCACCGCGATGCCGCAGGCGCTGGAGCTGGCGTCGATGCTGCAGGCGCTGGTGTTCGTCGCACTGTGGTGGGGCGTGGCGTGGTGGCTGGATAAGCGGAAGATCTACCTGAAGATCTGACCCCATCCGTCAACGGCATCCACGCATGGCGTAGATTTACCAGTGCCGTGAGCGAATCGACTGGCGATGCAGGATCAGTAGATCCACGCCATGCATGGATGCTTTGCGCGTGATTCCGCATGCCGGAAAAAATGAACGATTTCAGCCACATCACATCGGTGTGAGGGCTGGGCGATTTCACATCTGAACTGTGATTTCCCGCACGCAAGGTCACCTATCGGAATGGTTCACCACACGGCAGACTGCAAGCGCCGTGCCGCACATACGCAGTTCCTGATTTCCCGCCCAGGAGTGCCCCATGTACCGTGCCGTTCCGCGTGCGTTCCGTCCGCGCCGCCTTGCTGTTTCCGTGTTGCAGGCCCTCGCCGTTCCCTCCCTGCTTCTGACGACCGCCAGCGTTGCCTGGGCCGGCTGCAACAGCCCGGCACCGACTGCCGGCCAGACGGTCACCTGTGATACCAACGCGCCGAATCCGCAGGCCACTCCCGTTACCGCAAATGGTGCGGCCGGCATCACCGTCAATGTCGCCGCCGGTGCACAGCTGCAGCAGAGTGGTGGTGGATCGGCCATCGCGCTGGTGGGCGCCGGTGGTCACCTGCTGTCCAACCAGGGCGCGATCAGTTCGGTCGGCGGTGTAACCGTGCAGCTTGGGGGTGGCAGCCGCGTCGACAACACCGGCAGCATCAGCACCGGCAACAACACCGCCCTGCAGTTCGTCGGTGCGGGCGACAGCGTGCTGGTCAATCGAGGAGCGATCAGCGGGCGCACCGGCGTACAGTTCGATGCGGGCAATGATCGCCTCGAGATGCAGAGCGGCAGCATCAGCGGCGGCGTCCTGCAGGGCGATGGCAATGATGTGCTGCTGCTCAGCAATGGCACGATCGACAGCGTCGACCAGGGCGGCGGCGATGACCAGATGACCGTCACCGGCGGCGCCGTCACCGGCGTGGTGGCGCAGGGCAGTGGCCGCGATGATTTCATCATGAGTGGCGGCACCATCGGCGCGCTGCAGCAGGGCGACAACATCGATACCTTCCGCATGAGCGGTGGCCGCATCATCGGCGCGTTCGAGGATGGCGACCAGGCCTGGATGACCGCTGGCCGCATCGGCCGCGTCAACATGAAGCTGGACAAGAACCTGTGGGACCAGTCTGGCGGTACGGTTGACGGCAACGTGGTGACCGGCTTCGACACCGATACCATCATCATCTCGGGCACGGCCTACATCGGCGGCAACATCAGTGTCAGTGGCGGCAACGACAGCGTGACCATCACCGACGGCACCGTGCGCGGGCAGGTGCTGCTCAGTACCGGCAGCGACACCTTCAACTGGAGTGGCGGTGGCATCGTCTACGGCGCGATCGACATGGGGCCGGACAACGACGTGGCCAACCTCAGCAGCCTCAACCAGGGCAACCTCGGTGCGGTGCCGCTGTTCGACGGCGGCAGTGGCATCGACCAGCTCAACTTCAACAACGTCAAGACCACGGGCGTGGGCCGCTTCCAGAACTGGGAGGCGATCAGCCTGGCCAACAGCACCGAGCTGACCTTTGATGGCGATCTGGTGCTGGGTGACAGCAGTACCGGCACCGGAACGCTCACGGTGGATGACACGAGCACCGTCTATGCAGGCAGTGGCGGCCATGCCATCCGTCCGTTCAACAGTGGTGCACTGGTGGAGATGGTCAATGCCGGGCGCATCGACCTGACCGGTACTGGCGCCGGCGACGTGTTCACCGTGCGTGGCAACTACCGCGGTGACGGTGGTGGTCTGTACCTGCGCACCGTTCTGGGGGCGGATAATTCAACCAGCGACCGCCTGGTGATCGATGGTGGTGCCGTCACCGGCACGACCGGCATCGGCGTGCTCAATGCCGGCGGCAGCGGCGCTGCCACGTTGGCCGATGGCATCCTGGTGGTGCAGGCCTTGAATGGTGGCCGCACCGCGCCGGGTGCGTTCTCGCTGTTCGCGCCGGTGGCGGCTGGCGCCTACGAGTACTTCCTGTTCAAGGGTGGTGTCAGTGCCGGTACCAGCGAGAACTGGTACCTGCGCTCGACCCTGGTGGCCGGCCCGGCACCAGCGCCAAACGGGAGCGGTATCAATGGCGTGCCGCCGCCGCCGACGCCACCTGTCGCACCACCGCCACCGATCACCCCGGCACCGCCGCCGCCGCCCGAAGGCGCCCCCGATCCAGACCTGACAGCCGGCGAGACCGCACCACCGCCGCCGCCACCGGAACCGGCGCCTGTGGCGCCGCCCAGTGATCCAGCGGTACCGGACGTGCCGGTGGCCGGCGGTGCGCTGCCCGGAACCGGTGCGCCGCCGACGCCGGGCGCACGCCCCGCCGAAGGCGCGGTGGTGCCGCTGTACCGCGTGGAGACTGCTGCCTATGCCGTGGTGCCGCCGCTGCTGCGCGAGACCTCGCTGGCCAGCCTGGGTACCTTCCACGAGCGGCAGGGCGAGCAGCGCCTGCTGTACAGCCAGGGTGCGTTCCGCACCGCCTGGGGCCGTCTGGTGGGGCAGAGCAGCGAGATCCACTGGAAGGGCGATTCGCAGCCCGGCTTCGATGGCGATGTGATGGGCCTGCAGGCCGGCCTCGACGTGTGGGCTGCTGCTTCTGACAACCACCGCAACCAGATCGGCGTGTTCGTCGGCCGCACCCGCGCGCAGGGCAAGACCACCGGCCTGGCACTGGGCTGGGAGAACGTGCAGGTAGGCCAGAACCGCCTGGACGACAAGCACGTGGGCCTGTACTGGACCTTCACCGACAGCAGTGGCGGCTACATCGACGCCGTGGCGATGCAGAGCCGCTACGACGGCCGCGTGCGTTCCTCGCGCGGGCTCGGCTTCGGGATCAAGGGTGATGGCACCAGCGTGTCGGTGGAGGCGGGCAAACCGCTGCTGCACTTCGGTCAGTCCGCATGGTGGCTGGAACCGCAGGTGCAGGTGATCTGGCAACGCACCTCGCTGGACGACCGCCGCGATGCGGTGTCGAGCGTACGCTTCGACAACGACAACGCCTGGACCGGCCGCGTCGGCCTGCGCCTTGCCGGCGACTATCAGCTGGCCGACAACGGCTGGCAGCCGTACTTCAAGCTCAACTACTGGCACGGCCGTTCCGGCGAAGACCGTATCCGCTTCGACGATGACGTGATCTTCAATTCGCAGCGCTCGCGTGCACTCGAAGCCGGTGTCGGCGCGGTAGGGCGCTTCAACCGCACCATCAGCGCGTACGCGGTGGCCGACTACACCCGTGAACTGGGTGGCGACCGCAACGAGAAGCGCCGCATCATCGAAGGCAACATCGGCCTGCGCGCGGACTGGTAGCGCGCGGTACGGGTGTCATGACCCGCTCTGGTGGGTGTCGGCCTTGGTCGACACAGGGCCAATCGACGCCATGATCCGCTCTGGTGGGTGCCGACCTTGGTCGGCACGATGCTTTCCACTGCCATGACCTGCTCTGGTAGGTGCCGACCTTGGTCGGCACGAATCCCACCGATGCCATGACCTCCGCGCAGCCCAGCAACGGCTCGGCTCTACAGCAGCGGTGCGCACGCATCCGTTTCCACCAGCGCGCCGGCATGATCGGCCAACACCACCATTGCATGCAGCAGGCCTTCCTCCACCTGCGGCGGACACTGCGCCTGCGCATCGTCCGTCTCGCGCGCAGACTGTGCAGCCAGCAGTACCCCGCCGCACGCAGACAACGCCGCCAGGCAACGCGTCGCCTCGGCCAGTTCCCGACCGCGCCCCTCGCTGAGTTGCCGCTCGCGCCACGCCTGGCCGTCGGCTGCGTGGCTGTGAGCGATGCCGCGCAACCGCGCGAAGAATGCGGAGGGCGGCGCCTGTTCGTTGGCTTCGGCGAGTGCATCTTCCAACGCTTCGGCGGCGGTAGTGGGCAGCTGCAGGCCGGGCAGTGCAGCGCCGAGCAATGCCTGCAGGCGTGGATAGGTGGGGTGGGGCGTGTTCATGGCGGCAACCTCACGAGGCAAGGCCACCTGCGGCGTGCAAGGTGGCGGGCGGTGCGGGTTGGCGTGCCGGTCAAAATCGAAACGAAAAAAAGCCGACGGATCACGAGGATCCCCACGCACCGCCCGCCATGGGCAAGCCGGTGCATTGTCGCGATTGCCGCTGAGGCGGCAACTCGATCGTTTCGATGTTTGATTCAGGACGCCAATCCCGGCCAGCGCAGGAGGCGCCGACGGAGGCAACCTTCTCGCGTTCTACGTGGCAATGACATGGGCAAAGTTGCAATTTACTGATCGCGTGCACGCTGTCTTGCTGCAACCCGCGGCGGGGCCAGATACGACAGTTCGCGCATGGCGAAAGCCATCACCTGCGGGCTATGCTGTGCGCCTGCCTCAACGACAAGGAAACGTCACATGCAGGTTCGCAAGGGAGTGCGTCGCATCGGCGCGCTGATGCTCGTGTTGCTGGCGACCGGCGCCATGGCCGATACGCCAGGCGCGGTCGAGGTGCCCTCGCCGGAGGCCCAGGCCGAGATCCTCAATCTGCTTGAACGCCAGGCGCTGTATCGCGATCGGGTGGACTGGGCCGCCACCCGCGTACGCCTGCAATCGGCGCAGGGCGACCCGGCGCAACGGCTGGCCGTTCTGCGCGAAGCCATTGCGGTCAGCACGGGCAATCATGGCGGATGGACGACGACCCAGCGCCAGAGCGAATCCCTTGCGCGCGCGCAGCAGGCCGGCGCCGCCGCCGTGGACCGGGCCAAGGCGGCCGATGCGGTGGATATGCGCATCGGCTGGGTGGTCATCGAGGGCTATGCCTCCGCGCCGGGCGCGACGCCGCAGGAAAAGTTCCGCCAGGACATCCAGCGTGCCGCGCGGTGGCAGCAGGTCATCCGCAGCAAGGACGACGGCGCGCGCTGTGGCTGGATCGTCGACCTGCGTGACAACAGCGGTGGCAACATGTGGCCGATGCTGCTGGGCATGGCACCGCTGCTGCGCACCTCGGTAGTGAACAACGAAGATGTGGGGTCGTTCGAAACTGCACAGGGGCCGGAGCGCTGGACGTTGACCGCGACCGCCGTGCAGCGTGCAGGCAAGTCGGTGCTGGACTTCGGCCAGTCCGGCTATGTGCTGCGGCAGCCCGGCGCGCCGGTGGCGGTGCTGTTCGGGCCGCGCACCGGCAGTTCGGGCGAGGCCTCGGTGCTGGCGTGGCGTGGTCGTCCGCAGACGCGGAGTTTCGGTCAGCCCACTGCGGGTGTCTCCACTGGCAATGTCGTGCAGACGCTTGCCGATGGCAGTCGCCTGCTGCTGACCACCACCGTGATGCGCGACCGCAATGATCGTGGTGATGGCTTGAAGATCGAGCCCGACCAGCATATCGAGGGTGATGCCGCCACTTTGGCCGCCGCCGAAGCCTGGCTGCTGGCCCAACCCGCCTGCCAGGCCGCTGATCCATGATCCTGATCGGCCAGCAGGAGCGGGTGGTGGTGGTCGGCCCAACCGAAGCCCACCACTGCCTGCGCTGCCAGGCGGAAACCGAGTTCGCGCCCCGGCTGCGCTACAGGATGGCGCGCATCGACCTGCTGTTCGGTTTCACCTACCAGCGTCGCTACGAGCTGGCCTGCACCCGGTGCGAGCACGGCTGGGTGCTGGATACCGAGACCATGGACCAGCAGCTGGGCGGGGTGCCGATCCCGTGGCGGCACCGCTTCGGCCTGCCGTTGATGCTGGTCGGCGTGGCCGGGCTGGCCGCGCTGGGCTGGCTGTGGCGGCATGGATTCCTCGGTTGAGGAGCGGGCCTGCTAAAGTCTGCCCTGCAACCACGTACCGGAACCGACCATGGACCACGACACCCCGTTCGAACCCCTCAACGACCTCGAGGTGCGCCTGCTGCAGGCCCAGGACGGCACGCTGACCGCATCGCAGTTCCTCGATGGCCTGCTGACCTCGACGGCGTTCGTGCTGCTGGACAAGGCCATCGGCGAAGACGGTGCCTGGGACGAGAGCATCTCCCCGCTGGTGCTGACCAGCGAGAGCGGCGAGCCGATGTTCGCGGTGTTCACTGCGCCTGAGCGCGCTGGCCTGTGGCATGAGCAGCTGCCGCAGTTCGCCCACGCCATGCCGATCGCGGTGCACGCGCTGCTGGCCGGGATCGGCGACGGCGTCGGCCTGGTGCTGAACCCCGGCCTGGACGTGGGCATGGAGATGATTCCCGATGCCGTGGCCCAGCTGAAGCAGCGCGCCGCGGCGATCACCCGCGGGATGGCGCATTGAAGCCAGCGATATAGGGTTGCCGGCCAGCGGCCGGCACTACCCATGGGAGTCGGTGCGCGGCCGCCACGGCGGTTGCGGATCAGCGGGCGGCGGCGATGGCTTTTACGCGCGCCTTGGCCAACGCTTCACCGATGGCCGGGCCCTTCAGATGGGTGGTATCAAGGTCCCGCGCCTGTACTGACAGTGCCGCCTGGTGCAGGCGCTTGAGCGTTTCGCCCTGCGGGTAGTCGGCGTCCTCGAAGCCGAGCCGGCCGCGTTTGTCGGCCTCGCAGCACAGTGCGATGCGGGCCACACGCTCCGGCCGGCGCAGCGCATCACAGCGGCCCAGCAGTTCCAGCACGGTGGCATCGCGCAGTTCATCGATGCGGTGCACGTTCAAGTGCTCCCGGCAGACCGCTTCGGCCAGCTGCTGGTGCTCGGCGGGAATCTTCAACCGCGCGCACAGTGCCTTCAGGGGTTTGATGCCGCGCTGTTCGTGCATGATGTGGCGCGGCCACTCCCCCGGCGGGGTCAGGCCCTTGCCGAGATCGTGGGTAAGCGCGGCAAAGCCGACCAGGTCATCGCCGGGGGCCAGCTTCGCCGCCATGTCGCTGACCATTTCCTGGTGGATGCCGGTATCCACTTCCGGATGGAATTCGGCACGCTGCGGCACGCCATACAGCGCTTCCAGCTCGGGCAGGATAGGGCCCAGTGCATGTGCATCGTGCAGCGTGCGCAGGAAGGCGGAGGGCTGCTCACTGACCAGCGCCTTGCGCAGTTCCTGCCACACTCGCTCCGGCACCAGTGCATCCAGTTCGCCACTGGCGGCGATCTCGCGCATCAGCGCCATGGTCTCTTCGGCGACGGTGAAGCCCAGCGGGGCGAAGCGCGCCATGAAGCGTGCCGCGCGCAGCACGCGCAACGGATCTTCCACGAACGCAGGGCCGACATGGCGCAGCACGCGCTGCTCGATATCACGCACGCCGCCGTAAGGATCGACCAGCGCCCCGCTGTCTTCGTCGCAGGCAATCGCATTGATGGTGAAGTCGCGGCGCTGCAGGTCTTCTTCCAGCGTCACTCCCGGGTCGGCATCGACCACAAAGCCGCGATAGCCGCGGCCGGATTTGCGTTCGGTACGCGCCAGTGCGTACTCCTCACCGGTCTTTGGATGCAGGAATACCGGGAAATCGCGGCCGACCGCGGTGTAGCCCTGCGCTTCCATCTGCGCGGGCGTGGCGCCAACCACCACCCAGTCGTGGTCGCCGGCGGGACGCTGCAGCAGGCGGTCGCGTACGGCGCCGCCGACAAGATAGATCTTCATGGCTGGAATCATCGCATGCCCGGCGCAGATGCACCGGTAGTGCCGGCCGCTGGCCGGCAACCGCAGTCACCCCGAAGCTGCCGGCCAGCGGCCGGCACTACCGATACAGCGGCCAGCCTGATCCAGGCCAGCAGGCTCATCGTTTCACTCCCCAGGGCGTGGATACCGGGGAATGCCGACCAGCGGCCGGCAGTACCGTGTTGCGATCAATCCCCGCCCTGCTCGGCGTTGGCGGCGCAGCTGAAGTTCTTGCGCTTGTCCACCAGGCGGCCCATCAGGCGGTCGCTCAGCGGCAGTGCATCACCATTGAGGCGCCAGTCGTAGATCACGCTGAAGGCCAGCACACGGGCGACGTACTCGCGGGTTTCCTTGTAGCTGATGGTCTCGATCCACAGGTCCGGGTCAAAGCCCGGGCGCTGGCTCTGCCAGCGCGCGGTCGGGGTCGGGCCGGCGTTGTAGGCGGCGATGGTCACGTACGGCAGGCCGTCGTACTTGTTCATCAGCTGGCGCAGGTAGGCGGTGCCGATGGCGATGTTGGTGTCCGGGTCGTAGAGGCTGTCGGCGCCGCCGTAGCCGGTCAGGCCGATCGACTTGGCCACACCGGCACCGGTGGCCGGCAGCACCTGCATCAGGCCCATGGCGTTTGCAGGCGAGCGCGCACGCGGGGTGAACGTGCTCTCGGCGCGGATTTCCGCCGCCACCCAGGCCGGATCGATCGCGTTGCGTGCCGATTCGCGGCGGATGGTGGCGTCGTGGTGCAGCGGGAAGCGCAGGTCGTACAGGCGCTGTTCCTGCGGCTGCTTGCCGAGCGCGAACACGGCGCGGTCGAACCAGCCGTTGTCCTGCGCGACGCGTACCGCGAGGCGGCGCTGGGTGTCATCGAAGCGCGACAGCGCGCTGTTCCATTCGGCCACGGCCCAGCCGGTGCGGTCGATCTGGTACAGCGCCATCGCGCGCTGGATGGCCGGGTCGCGCGCGATCACCGCCTGTGCCTGCGCGCTGTCGTTCGGCTTCCAAGGGCACAGGGTATAGCCCTGCTGCAGCTTGTCGGCAGCGAGGAAACCGTGGAAGGTCGGTGCGCGCGCCGCATCGCGGAACAACGGCTGCGCCTGCTGGGCCTGGCCGGTCTTCTCCAGCATGCGGCCTTCGAAGTAGCGCCAGCGCGGGTCGCTGCGCTGCTTGCTGGCCATCTTGCGGATCGCGGTCAGTGCCGCCGGCCAGTCACCGCGCGACATCGCTTCGCGCACGCGCCATTCGTGCAGGCGTTCGTCATACGCCGATTCCGGCACCGCGTTGAGGCGGCGTGCCGAATCGGGCAGATAGGAAGCCACCGTCCACAGCGCGATCTGGTACAGCACCTGGCCCTGCTGCTCGGCACTCAGGCCGAGCGCCTGGGCGTACTGCGGCAACTGCTGTTCGGTGGCGGCCGGGTCGGCCTTGGCCAGCTTGGCCAGGCCGTCGGTGGCGATGCGCCGGCTGCGCTCGTTGCGCGGCCAGTTCAATGCGCTGGCATTGGGCTTGTCGACAAAGGCGGCGTAATTGTTGGCCAGCGCCAGGTCGGTGGCAGGCAGGCCACGTGCGGCGCTGCGCATCACGGCCGGCTGCTGGGCGTCGGCGGCGGCATCGATGCGTTCCCAGCGCAGGGCGTCGCTCAGGCCGCCTTGTGCCTGCAGCACGGCGAATACCGCGTCGCAGCCATCCGGCAGCGACTTGCCGTTCTTGCGCCACAGGTCCTGCGCTTCACTGATCCACTGCGGATCGACCTTGCCGGTCACCTGGCGCGCGGTCAGCTGCGCGCAGCGCAGGCCTGCGTTGTCGGTGGGCGCCCAGTTGGCGAGCAGGGTGGGCCAGTCCTGGCGGCGTGCGACCGAGGGCAACCACACGCTGCGGAACGTGTTGGCCACCGCCTGGCCGTCATAGCGCTTGAGGAAGGCCTGCGCCTGCGCGGTATCGACGGTGTCGATGTTGCGGCGCAGGTTGGCGTACTCCAGCCAGCCGTAAGCCGGATGGCGGCTGAGTGCGGCGGCCTGGCCGGGATCGAACTGGCCGCGTTCGGCGGCAGCGATCGCGGCCTTCAGCTGCGCGTTCTGGGCGTCGAGGGACTGGGCATTGGCGCAGCCGATCAGCAGCGTGGTGGCCAAGGGCAGCAGGGACAGGGCGGTCGAGGAGCGTCGGGTCATGGCACTCAGCATAGCGGGGGCTGGCTGAATTCAGTTTCGCATCGTGTGCACGCCGCCGATGGGATGGGCAGACGATCGATCCTGCGGGGACGGTGTGCATGCGGGGGGCGGCAGAAGCGACACACCTGTCGCGGATCTCAATTGTGCGATGATTCAGGCACAGCGCGGCCTGCTCGACGTGGGCCGCTGTTCCGCGAAGGAGCGTGGTATGCGCTATGCGTCCGTGCACGCCCGTGCGCTGATGTCCGGGATCAATCTGGCGCCGCTGGTAGATGTGCTGCTGGTATTGCTGGCGCTGGTGGTCACCACCTTGCCGATGGCACAGACGACGGCGGTGCGCACGTTCCAACAGGGCACTGTATGCCCGCCGGGGCCCGGGCACACGCCGCCGGCATCGATCGCGCTGCATCTCGACGCGGCCGGTGGCGTCTACTGGAATGACCGGCCCTTGGACGACCCGTCACTGCAGCACGCCCTCGCCCAGCTCCAGCAGTTGCCGCCGGCGCTCCAGCCCTCGCTGCACCTGACCACCGCCGACAGCACCGACTACGGCGACATGGCACGGGTGCTGTTCGCCATCGAGGGGCGTGGCCTTCGCGTCACAGCGCAGGGCTACTAGCATCGGCACTCGCAAGAGCGCTTGATGAGGGCTGGGAAAACTCCGCGTGTGCTGTCGTGTCCGGCATCAAGCCGTCCGCCTCGAACAGTACCGTCCGGTATTAACGGCACGCATCTGACGCAATCGGCTGCCAACTGCGTCAATTCCGCGTGAAATAGTGTCGATCATCACGCCGTGGTTTTTACCGTTTGTTTACAAAGGAGACGCTGCCGCCACGCAGGGGGGAGCGCGGCAGTCCAAGTCCCGACATTCCTTTGGAGAGAGAGCGAATGAAGTACCTGCACCACCGCCCTTTGGCGGTTGCCGTTGCGCTGTGCGTGACGGCCCTGGCACCGTTGGGTGCCGCTGCGCAATCCACCACCAACCTCGATGCGGTGGAAGTGACCGGTACCCGCATCAAGCGCGCTGAAGTCGAAGGCCAGGTGCCGATCCAGACATTGACGCGCGGTGACATCGAACGCACCGGCCTGACCTCGATCGGCGAAGTGCTGCAGCAGCTCACCGGTTCCGGTTCGGCGCTCAACGCCAAGTTCAACTCGTCCGGCAACTTCGGTTTCCCGCCCGATGGCAGTGGCGTGGGTGCCGGCTCGGCGCAGGTCGATCTGCGCCACCTGGGGGCCAAGCGCGTGCTGGTGCTGGTCGATGGCATCCGCTGGGTCAATGAGTCGTCCGCCTCCGGCGTCGGCTCGGCCACCGATCTCAATACCATTCCGCTGGCCATCGTCGAGCGCATCGAGGTGCTGGAAGATGGCGCGTCGTCGCTGTACGGCTCCGATGCCATTGCCGGCGTGGTCAACATCATCACCCGCCGTGACTTCGATGGTGGGCAGGTGACGCTGAACTACGGCGAGTACAGCAAGGGCGACGGCACGCAGAAGGGCGTGGACCTGGCCTGGGGCAAGAGTGGCGACCGCTTCAGCCTGTTCCTGGGCGCCAGCTGGACCAAGCAGGATCCGGTATTCGCCAAGGACCGCGAGCAGTCGCGCTTCCCGATTCCCGGCACCGGCCTGGCGTTCGGCAGCGGTGGCATTCCGCAGGGCCGTTTCATGTTCACCGACCCGAACACCGGTGCGGTGCAGAACATCGTGCCCAATACCGGCGTGAGCAATCCGCGCTACGACGGCAGCGCCGGCTGCAGCCGCACGGATGACTACCACTGCTTCACCACCGCCGACCGCTTCAACTTCGCCGAATACAACATGGTGCTGACGCCGTCGGAGCGCAAAGGCCTGTTCGGTCAGTTCCGCTTCGACATCACCGACAACGTGCAGTGGTACGTCAAGGCACTGGGCAACCGTCGTGAGTCGACCAACCAGGCCGGCCCGGAGCCGCTGTTCTTCGGCCCCGATGGCGCGACCGGCAATCCGCTGGCCGACAACATCGTGGTCTCGCGCCTGAATCCGTACAACCCGTTCGGCTTCGATCTGGTTTCCGGTGACAACATGAGCCTGATCGGTCGTCGCCCGGTGGAAGGCGGTGCGCGCGTGTTCAAGCAGAAAGTGGACACCACCTACTTCGCCACCGGCCTGGTCGGTGACTTCCATGCCGCCGACCGCAGCTGGTACTGGGATGTCAACGGCATGTACAGCAAGAACAAGGCCGAACAGACCAACTACGGCAGCTATGACATCTACAAGGTGAACATGGCGCTGGGCGATCCGTCCGTCTGTGCGGCCACGCCGGGCTGCGTGCCGCTGAACATCTTCGGCGGCGTCGGTTCGATCACCCCGGACATGCTGAAGTGGATCCAGCCGGTGGTGCGCGACCGCAGCCAGAACGAACTGAGCCTGTTCACCGCCAACCTGTCCAGCGAGCTGTTCTCGCTGCCGGCCGGTCCGGTATCCTTCGCCACCGGCTTCGAGTACCGCAAGTACAAGGGCTCCTACCAGCCCGATCCGCTGACAGTGATCGGCCACTACAACGGCGTGCCGTCGCAGCCGACCTCCGGTTCCTACGACGTCAACGAGGCCTACCTGGAGTTGAGCGTGCCGATCTTCGCCGATTCCTCGTTCGGCAAGAAGCTGGACCTGAGCCTGGCCGGCCGCTATTCGGACTACTCCACCTTTGGTGGTGAATTCACGCCCAAGTACGGCCTGCGCTGGCAGGTGACCGATGACTTCGTGCTGCGCACCACCTACGCCGAGGGCTTCCGCGCACCGTCGATCGGTGAACTGTACGGCTCGGCGGCGCGTGCCGACCTGCAGCTGTTCGACCCGTGCTCGGTGGGTCTGGGCGGCACTCCGCCGCGTGGCAGCGCCGCCAACTGTGCCGCGCTGGGCGTGCCGGCCGGCTTCCAGCAGGCCAACTCGCAGATCTCGGTGACCACCGGCGGCAACCGTGAGCTGGAGCCGGAACGCTCGCGCAGCTTCAGCGCCGGCTTCGTGTGGAGCCCATGGTTCGGCAACAATGCGTCGTGGTCGGAGCGCTTCGACGTGGAAGTGACCTTCTACCGCCACGCCATCGATGGTGCGATCCAGGCGATCAACGCGCAGACCCAGCTGGACCTGTGCGTGGATACGCTGGACCCGATCTACTGCGATGGCATCACCCGTGCCAGCACCGGTGCGGTCAGCAGCTTCAACAACCGCCTGACCAACCTGGGTTCGATCAAGACCGACGGCTGGGACGTGGATCTGTTCTGGACCCTGCCGCAGACCTCCATCGGCCAGTTCAAGCTGGCGTGGAAGAACACCTTCGTCGGCCGTTACGAGGCCACCGGCGCGGCCGGGCAGAAGCAGCCGCAGAAGCCGGGCGTGGAAGTGGCCGACAGCTCGATTCCGGAGTGGACCAGCAATGCCAGCATCGGCTGGACGATGGACCGCTGGAGCGCCAACTGGACGGTGCGGCACATTTCCGAGCTGACCGAGAACTGTGGCGATGCCGCGGCCTTCCCGGTGTGCAGCAACCAGGCAGCGGGCACCAACACGCTGTCGGCCACCACCTTCCACGACATGCAGGTGGGCTACAAGATCGACTGGATGAAGGGGCTGCAGCTGACGGCCGGCCTGAACAACGTGTTCGACAAGGATCCGCCGATCTGCCTGTCGTGCTCGTTGAACGGCTACGACGCTTCGACCTACGACATCCCGCGTGGCCGCTACTGGTACCTGCGCGCGGATCTGCGGTTCTGATGAGGGACCGGTGCCGGGCATTTCCCGGCACCGGTCATCAGGCATCAATCCGGAATGTCCTGTTCCGGGGCGTCCTGCTCAAGGGCCGCGCGGCGGAAGGCTGTGCGCGCCCAACCCAGCCCGACCACGATCATCATCGGCCCAGCCGCGAAGGCGGGCAGTGACGGGATGCGGAACTGCGATTGGTGCTCGATCAGCAGGTTGTAAAGGATCCAGGCAACCAACAGCAGGCCTATGACCGCACACAACAGCCCGAACAGCACCTGCGGAACGCCCATTGCCAGGCCGAGCGCTCGCTCGGTACGGGTGGGGCTGGGGATGGCACGCAGTTCACGGCCCAGATCGAACCAGGACAGGATGGCGGCGGGCAGGCCGATCAGCAGAAGCAGGATGAAGTAGCCGTTGCCGGTGCCGATCATCAGCGGTGGCGACGAGAACAGGGCCATGAGCGAGAGACCGAGTTTCGTGCGGGTGCGCATGGCCGGTCGTCCTTGAAGGGGAGGCGCAAGGTGTCCGGATGGCACGGGTCGAAGCTGCAGGCCACCGTGTCCGCGACGCTACACCTGCCGGGGCGCCGCCGCAACGAGGGCGCTGAGCGTCCCCGTTGTAGAGTCGAGCCGTGCTCGACTGCCCTCTGTGGCCGAGTCGGGCATGGCTCGACGCTACAAAGCCGGTTGGATCAGAACGACCAGGTGAACGTCAGCGAGCCGTTGCGGCCATCGCCATACGCACCGTAGCCGTTGATCTGCGACAGGTACTTCTTGTCCAGCAGGTTGTTGAGGTTGGCCTGCACGCTGAACTCCGGCGAGATGCGGTAGCGCACGAAGGCGCTGACCAGCGCATAGCCACTCTGCTCGATGCGGCCGTAGGCAGGCACCGCGTAGTAGATGCGGTTCTGCCAGTTGGCACCGCCACCGACGGTCAGTTCCTGCAGCGACTGCGGGGTGTAGCTGGTGAACAGCTTCAGGGCGGTCTGCGGCAGGTTGGTGTTGATGTCGGCGTCGTTGATGTCCTTGGCCACGTAGCGCGAGGCGCCGAAGGTGGCATTCCAGCCCGGCGCCAGTTCACCGTTCACCTCGAACTCGAAGCCACGGCTGACGGTGCCGCGTGCGGCGATCGAGGCGAACTCACCCGGGCGGCCGATGATCGGCTCGCTGGTGACCTGGGCGACGTTGTCCTGCTCGATGCGGAACACCGCCAGCGAGGCATTCAGGCGGTTGTCGAACCAAGCCCCCTTGACGCCGACCTCGTAGCTCTTGCCGTCGACCGGGTCGAGATAACGGTCGTTGCGGTCGCGGGCGGTCTGCGGCTGGAAGATCTCGGTGTAGCTGGCGTACGCGGAGTAGGTGTCGTTGATGTCATACACCAGGCCGGCGTACGGGGTGGTCACCTTGTGTTCGCGGTCGTCGTTCTCGCCTTCGCTCTTCCAGTCGGTGTAGCGGGCGCCGATGATCAGCTTCAACGGATCGGCCAGTGACAGGCGTGCGGCGGCGTAACCGGCCTTCTGGGTGATGGTGCCCTGGCTGGCCAGTGCCAGCGGGTTCCAGTTCGGCTCGCTGATGTTGCCGGTCCAGTGCAGGTAGCTGGTGAACGGGTCCCAGGTCTTGCCGGCGCCACCGACCTGGTAGTCGCCGTAGTTGGCATAGTCGCGCTCGTTGTAGCTCAGTCCGGCCATGAACTGGTGCTCGCGGCCGAACAGCTGGAACGGACCGTCAACGTAGCCATCAACACCGGTGACCTTGCGCTCGGTGTTGTAGAAACCCGCGGAAGGCGAGATGCCCGTGCCGTTGGTTCTGTCGAAGTTCGATGCGCCCGTGGTCCAGTCGTTGTATGCCGGGTAGAACAGCTTGTCGTCGGCCTTGGTCTCATCGTGCGTGGCACCGACCTTGAACTTCCAGCCATTGCTGAAGGCGTGCTGCAGGGTGGCGAACGCGCGCTTGCTGGTGGTGTCCCAGTAGGTCCAGTTCGGGCTGGCGTTGAACGATTCGTCATAGCCGGTGCGCGAGCCATCGGAGTACAGCATCGGGAAGCCGCCCCAGGTCGCGCCGGTGGCGCGCTTCTGCTGGTAGTCGTAGCCCACGCTCAGCTGGGTGTCCGGGGTCAGGTCGGCGTCGATGACCGCATAGCCCAGCGTCTTGCGCTGGTTGTAGCGATCCATCTGGCCGTCGGTGTCCAGGTAGCTGCCGATCACGCGGCCGCGCACGGTGCCGGTGGCGTTCAGCGCACTGCCCACGTCCACCGTGGTGCGGGTGCGGCCCCAGCTACCGACGTTCACCGAGACGCTGCCGGTCAGTTCGGCGCTGTCGGCATGCTTGCGGATCAGGTTCACCGACGCGGACGGATTGCCGGCACCACTGAGCAGGCCGGTGGCACCACGCACCACCTCCACGCGGTCGTACAGCGCCAGGTCCAGGCCGGAATCACCGTAGCTCCAGTTCTGCACCATCTGCGTCGGCAGGCCATCGAACTGGTAGGCATCAATGTAGAAACCGCGCGCGTAGAACTCGGTGCGTTCGCTGTCGGACTGGGTGCTGGTCACGCCGGTGGTGTTGGCCAGCACGTCGATGATGTCGTCGAGGTTCTGATCTTCGATGCGCTGGTGGCTGATGATGCTGATCGACTGCGGGATCTCGCGCGGGGCCAGGTCGAAGCGGGTACCGGCCGAGGTGCGGCGCACCGAGTAGCCTTCGGCGCGTTCGCCCTTGACGACGACCTTGTCCAGCGTGGTCGGGTCGGCCGCGGTGTCGGCGAAGGCGGCCGGAGCCACGGCACAGAGAACAGCAAGCACGGCAACGGACAGCCGCTGCGGCTGCAGGGTACGGAAGGCGGGACGGGTCATGGGGGGCCTGGACGAGCACGCGCGTTCGGCCGTCATCCAGGAGGCGATGCGCTACGGGTAGGGGAAGGGCGGGCAGGCCGTCCTGGCACCACCGGAAACGAAAGAAATAGTAATACGAACTATTCCTATTTACAAATCATGAACAGGTCGGTCCGCGGGTGCGCAATGGCGGTCAGCGCAGCAGCGGCAACGGGTCGCGGGGGCCGTTCGAGCCGTAGATGCCCCAGTGTAGGTGCGGCGGCGTGCCCTTGGCGTTGCCGCTGTCGCCAACATGACCGAGAAGGTCGCCGGGCTGCACCACCTGGCCGCGTACCAGGCCTTCGGCCCAGTCGTCTAGGTGGGCGTAGTAGTAGCGTTCGCGCCCGGGCCCGATCACCCAGACCTGGCGCCCGCCGAGCCCGCGTTCGCTGACATCCGCGACGACACCGGCCGTGGCGCTGCGCACTGGGGTGCCGCGTTTGGCGAAGATGTCGATGCCGGCGTGGGAGCGGTCACGGCCACGTGGCGCGCCGAAGGTATCGGCGATCTGGCGTGGCCGCACGCCGTCCACCGGCACCGGTAGTTGCGTGGCCGGCGGCATCCGCGAGAGCGCCCACAGCATCTTCGGTGCGGCCGCCCATGGGCTGTTCCACAGCGTCATCGCCGCGACGAGCGCAATGGCCAGCCACAGGCCACGCAGCAACCAGCGGCGAAGGCGGTGGGCGTGGGAGGACGGTGTATTCATGGCTGACGCTATAGAACCGGTGCCAGCGGGACCTCGAAACTCCGCTTCAATGTGCCCAGCGCCACCGAGGTGCGGAAGCGCTCGATGTTGTCATCGCCGCCGAACAACCGCTCGGTGATGGCCTCGTACTCTTCCATCGAAGCCGCCGAAAGCAGCAGCAGGAAATCGCCATCGCCGGTGATGGAGTAGCACTGCTGTACCGCCGGGTCGTCCTGCACGCGGCGCCTGAACGGCGCCACGCGGTCGCGCTGCTCGCTGACCACGCGCACCTCGACGATGATGGTCAGCGGCCGACCGATCTTGGCTGCGGCGACCACCGCCACGTTGGCCGCGATCACGCCGCTGTCCTGCAGGCGCTTGATGCGCCGTTGCACGGCCGGGGTGGACAGGTGCACGGACTCGGCGATTTCGCGCTGCGGCAGGGTGTTGTCCCGCTGCAGGAGGTCGAGGATGGCGCGGTCGAAACTGTCGAGCACGGGAGCGATGGCCATGGCGAGCAGAAGTTGCACGAACAGGCTGTCAATTGAGCCAAGTGCTCGACGCCGACGCAATAGACTTTGCGGATGCAGACCTCACGACTTGCGCCGATGTTGCCGGCGCTGGCGGTGCTCGGCTCGGTCACCTCGCTGGCCATCGGCACTTCCTACGCAAAACACCTGTTCCCGCTGATCGGTGCGCAGGGCACCAGCGCGCTGCGCGTGGGCTTTTCAGCGCTGTTGCTGCTGCTGTTCTGGCAACCATGGCGCTGGAAGACCAGCCGCGTGGATGCGATCACCATCCTGCGCTACGGGCTCACCCTGGGGCTGATGAACCTGCTGTTCTACATGGCCCTGCGCACGATTCCCTTCGGCATCGCGGTGGCCATCGAGTTCACCGGGCCGCTGACGGTGGCGATGCTGTCATCACGACGCCCGATCGATTTCCTCTGGGTAGGCTGCGCGGCGGTGGGGCTGCTGTTGCTGCTGCCGATCGGCGGTGGCCCCGCGCTGGACCCGGCCGGCGTGCTGTACGCGATGGGCGCTGCGGCCTGCTGGGGCCTGTACATCGTGTTCGGCAAGCGTGCCGGTCATCTGCATGCCGGGCACTCGGTCTCGCTGGGGCTGCTGGCGGCGTCTCTGGTGGTGGTACCGGTGGGAGTGGTGCATGCCGGTGCCGCGCTGCTCGACCCGAAGATCCTGGCGGCGGGCCTGCTGGTGGCACTGGTGTCCAGCGCGATCCCGATGTCGCTGGAAATGATGGCGCTCAAGCGCCTGCCGAAGGAGACCTTTGGCATCCTGATCAGCATGGAGCCGGCGGTGGCCGCGCTGTGGGCGATGCTGTTGCTGCACGAGCACCTGCACGGGCTGCAGTGGCTGGCGATCGGCTGCACGGTGTTGGCCTCGGTGGGCAGCACGATGACCGCGCGGCGGTTGAAGGCACCCGTCACCGCCTGAAAAAGGGGACGGAGGGGATTAAGTCGTTTGTGCCCCGATTTAGGGGGCGCCGGGCGGCGCCCGGCGCAGAGCGTGCGGACCAACGGTCCGCACCTACCGTAACGGCGAGTCAGCGCAGGGCGTCGGCCGGGACGTCGATCTGCATCGCCAGGGCGAGGTGATCGGAGAACGCGGCCGGTACGGCTTCCACGGTGCGGGTCTGCAGGCCACTGCTGACCAGGATGTGGTCGATGGCGCGGTCGGGGCGCCAGCTGGGGAAGGTCGGCACGATGCAGCCCGGGGGCTGCAGCCGGGTCTTCTGGTACAGCACCTGCATTTCCGGGCGCTCGGCCAGGCAGTTGAAGTCGCCCATCAGTACTGCGTTGGGGTGGTCGGACAACAGCTCGGCGATGAAGCCCAGCTGCGACATCCGCGATCCCGCGCCCAGCGACAGATGGGCCACTGCCACCGCCAGGCCATCAGCACCATCGCCGAACTTGGCCAGCAGCACGCCGCGCCCGCCGATGCGGCCGGGCAGGGCGTGATCCTGCACTTCAACCGGTTCCAGTTTGCTCAACAGGCCGTTGGCGCTGGAGGCGACCCCACCCATGCGCCGGTTCGGCTGGTGGCTCCAGTAATTGAAGCCGGCGCGCTGGGCCAAATAGTGGGTCTGGTTGGTGAAGCCCGAGCGCAGGCTGCCCGGGTCGGCCTCCTGCAGGCCGACGATGTCATGGTCGCGCGCCAAGGTGGCGATCGCGTCAAGGCTGCTGCGCTTGCGACCCGCCGGCAGCGCATGTGACCAGCTGCGGGTCACATAGTCGCTGTAGCGGCGGGTACTTGAGCCGGCCTGGATGTTGGCCGTCAGCAAGCGCAGGGTCCGTGTACGGGGGGAATTCACGGCCGGGAAACGCTTCTCTTGGATCAGTGAGCCTGAGCCGCACCGCGTTCGCGGGCGATCAGGTGGTCGGCGATGCGCAGCATGTCCGGGAAGCTCTTGCCCTTCACCAGGTACTTGCCGTTGACGATGATCGACGGGGTGCCGCTGATCTGGCTGCGCTGCGCGAACTGCTTGGCCGAGTTGGTCTTGGCATTCACCGCGAAGCTGCCCATGGTGGCGGCGAACTGCTTCGGATCCACGCCGTAGGCACCGTAGAACTTGGCGATGTCTTCCACCGAATCACGGCCGCGCTCGCCCTTCAGGGTCTTCTGCGAGTGGATGGCGGCGTACAGCGCTTCGTGGGTCTTCTCCTGCACGCCCAGGGTCTGCGCGGCGTAGAAGGCACGGGCGTAGTCATCCCAGGTGCCGCCGAACATGGCCGGCACGTAGACGAAGTTCACGTCGCTCGGCAGGCCGGCCTTCCATGGGCCGACCAGCGGCTGGAATGCGGCGCAGGCCGGGCAGACGTAGCCGAAGATCTCGGTCACTTCGATCTTGCCGGTGGCCGGCTGGAACGGCTGGCCGTTCGGGATCACCTGGTAGTCGGCACCTTCCACCGGGGCCGGGCCGGTCAGTGCGGCGGTGGTCGGGGCCGGTGCGGTGGCCGGAGCAGTTTCGGCCGGGGCCTTCTCGCCTTCAGCGGCAGCCGGCGCGGCGCCTTCGCTGCCCGCCGCCGGCGCAGCAGCCGGTTCGGTGGTGGCTGCCGGTGCTGCAGCCGGTTCGGCCGGGGCCGCAGTGGTGTTGGTGCTGCCGTCATCAGCCTTGCAGGCAACCAGGATCGGCAGCAGCGCTGCGAGGGCGAGGGCGTAACGGATCTTCATGGAAACGTCTCCAGCATCTGGAATGGTGGGGCCGGCGCCAGGCGCCGGCCAGAGGGAAATGATGACATGCGGCGGCGACAGCGCCGTGTCGGTGGTGGGTGTTGGTTCAGCGGCCGCGGGCAGCGCGGGCCTGGGCGATCAGCGCCGAGGCGATGCGCAGCTGGTCGTCGAAGCTGTTGCCACGCACCAGGTACTGGCCGTTGATGATCAGCGCCGGGGTCCCCGGGATCCTGGTGCGCTGGGCGAACGCGCGCGCGGCATCGACCTTCTTCTGTACGGCGTCGCCGCGCAGGGCCTGCAGGTAACGGTCCGGGGTCACGCCATACGCCTTGTAGAAGGTGGCGAGCTCATCGGCCGAGACGTTCTGCATCGGCAGCGATCCCTGCTCGTGCAGGGCCTTGAACACGGCAGCGTGGCTGCGCTTGGCCACGCCGACCTCGTCGGCGGCGTAGTAGGCAAGTGCCCAGGCATCCCAGGCGCCACCGAAGGCAGCCGGGACCGGGGTGAAGCGCACGTCGGCCGGCAGCTTGGCCGCCCAGGCTTCCAGCTGCGGTTCGAAGTGGGCGCAATGCGGGCAGGTGTAGCCGAAGACCTCGACCACCTCGATCTTGCCGGCCAGCGGCTGGAACGGGCCCGGCTGGGCGATGCGCTCGTAGTCTTTGCCCTCGACCAGCGGGGCATTGGCGGGGGTAGCGGCGCAGGCTGCCAGCGGCAGCAGCACCAGCACGGACAACAGCAGGCGGGAAATCAACCTCATCGACACGCATCTCCGTTGAAAAAAGCAACGCCGGCGCGGTCGCCGGCGTGAAGGAAACATACCGCAGGCGCGGGCCGTGGTGGCGGCCCGGGCCGACCAGTGGTGGTCAGGGGGCGGCAGCCGGTTGCGCCGACGGGGGGGCAGTGGCCACATCGTCGGCCTTGTTGTGCAGGCCCTGCAGGTAGCTCGACAGCGCCTGCACCTCCTGCTCGCTCAGCTTCTGCGCGACTGTCGCCATGATCTGGAAGTGGGCCTTGTCGGTCTCGTTGGTCTGGCCGGCCTGGTATTCCTGCAGGCGGCGCGCGACATAGCTGGCGTGCTGACCACCGATGTGCGGATAGGCCGGACCCGGATTACCGGCACCGCTGGGGCCGTGGCACGCCATGCAGGCCGGCAGGCCGCGCTTGGCGTCGCCGCCACGGTACAGCTGCTGGCCGATCTCGTAGAACTTCATGCCCTTGTACGGGCCGTCGGTGACTGCCGTGTCATCGGCGATGCCGGCGGTGGCCTTCTGCGTGGCGAAGAACGCGCCGATGTCGCGCATGTCCTGCGGGGTGAGATTCTGCACGAACGGCACCATCGCCACCGCCGCACCGGAGCTGCGCTGCCCATTGGCGATCAGGGCCATCTGCTGGGCGACGTAGCGTTCGCTCTGGCCGGCGATGGACGGGTACATCTCCACCGTGGAATTGCCGTCGGCGCCATGGCAGGCCGCGCAGGCCGAGGCCTTGGTCTGGCCGGCCTTGGCATCGCCCCAGTGGGTCTTGCTGAAATCCACCTCCAGCGAGGCGGTGTTGATCGGCCCGTTGTCGGGCAGCGGGGTCAACGTGGTCTGCGCGAACGCAGCAGCGGCAACGACTACAGCAGTGGCAAGGGCGGATACGGCAAGAACGCGAGCGTGGCGCATGCTGAAGCTCCGTATGGACCGGGCCGGGCGGTGGCCGCCGGCATCGCCCGGATTATCAACGCCGTTTCCGCGCACGGTCAACGCAGCAGTGCAGCAAAATGCCCGCAGAGGCCGCCGGCACGGGCGCGCGGCGCCGCAACATGCGATCCTAGGCACATGTCATTGCTCATCGAACGCGCCCGTTACCACCTTTCGGCCCACAACGTGCGGCAACTGCCGCCCGACGAAGGGGCCGAAGTGGCCTTCGCCGGCCGCTCCAACGCCGGCAAGTCCAGTGCGCTCAACGCGCTGACCCGCCAGAACGCCCTGGCCCGTGTCTCCAAGACCCCTGGCCGTACCCAGCAGTTGGTGTTCTTCCAGGTCACCCCGGAAGCGCATCTGGTCGACCTGCCAGGTTATGGCTATGCAAAGGTGCCGCTGGACCTGCAAGCGCACTGGCAGGCCTTCATCGACAAGTATTTCCGCACCCGCGAAGCCCTGAAGGGGCTGGTGGTGGTGATGGACATCCGCCATCCGCTGAAGGACTACGACCGGCAGATGCTGTCCTACGCCGTGCAGCGCGGCCTGCCGGCGCACGCCCTGCTGACCAAGGCCGACAAGCTCAGCCGCAGCCAGCAGATGCAGTCCCTGCAGAAGGTGCGCAAGGAACTGCAATCGGCCTACGGCGACAGCGTCAGCGTGCAGGTGTTCTCCGGCGAAGACCGTACCGGCGTGGACGAAGCCCGTGGCGTGATCGGCGGCTGGCTGGGGCTGGAGTAAGGCATTTCCGGTCGCCCGGCTGGCAGCCGGGCGCTACCCGATCGGTGGGTGCCGACCTTGGTCGGCACACCCTTACAACGGCGAATACTCCGCCGGCACCCACGCATAGGCCTTGCCCTCGCCACGCACATGGCCCAGGCCGGGGAAGGGCAGGTGCGCACCGGCTACCCACCAGCCGTTGGCGGTGGCCTGCTGCAGCAGCCCGCGACGGCTGGCGATGGCCGCTGTGCGGTCCGAATCGGCCTCGAATGCCGCCTCCGGGTGCGCGAACTGCACCGCATGGAAGTGCAGCACATCACCCCATACCAGCAGTGACTGGCCCTGGCTGTCGAACCGGTAAGAGACATGGCCGGGCGTATGGCCATGGGTGTCCATCGCCACCGCGCCGCCGGGCAGGGCGTCGCCGGGGCTGAAGGTGCGCAGGTGGCCGCTGGCCTGGTATGGCGCGACCGCATTGCGTGCCAGCGGGAAGGCGAAGCGCACGCCCTTTGGCGCGGTGCCCTCGCTGGCCGGGTTGAGCCAGTAATCGGCATCGGCCTTGGACAGCCACACCGTGGCATTGGGATAGGCCGGCTTGCCCTGCGCGTCGAGTACGCCGCACAGGTGGTCCGGATGGGCGTGGGTCAGCAGCACCTCATCCACCTCGGCCGGGTCGACGCCGGAGGCGCGCAGATTGCCCAGCACCTGGCCCAGGCCGGGGCCAAAGCACTGCGCGGTGCCGGTGTCGACCAGGGTCAGGTGGTTGCCCTGGCGGATCAGGAACGCATTGATCGCGGTCTGCAGGCCCTTCTTGTCTTCCGGCACGTAACGGCCTTCCAGCAGGCGGCTGACCAGCGTCGGCGGCACGTCCACCACTTCCTGCCGGCCGAGCGCGACCACGCCGTCGAACAGGGCGGTGACCTGCAGCGCACCGATGCGCTGGTGATAGACACCAGGCACCTGCTGGGTGGGGGCGGGCGAAGTGGCCTCGGCCAGCGCGACCAGCGGCAGGGACGACAGGGCCAGCAGCAGGGCGCCGCGCAGCGGCAGGGGACGCAGGGTCATGGCGGTTCTCGGTGGATGACGGGCGGTTCCGTTGTGCCCAGAGTGCCGTGGCCGGCGTGTGCACGGCGCTCAAACCACTGCGCGGAATGCTCAGGGAAGGGGTGTTGTCTGCAGGGCTGCGCCCTGCACCCGCAGAGGCAATGGCAACGGCAACGGCCGAAGCAAAAGCTGGTTTCCTGTTGGATGGCGGGGTGGGTCCGGTTGCGGGAGACGCCGTAAACCCGTCCATGGGGGCTTGGCCGCGGCATCCATGCCGCGGACACTCCCGCAACCGGACCCACCCCGCCTTCGACAGTTTTCCGCGATCTGTCAGCTCGTGGGGTCAGATCCGTTTTCCGCAGGAAAACGGATCTGACCCCAGAGTTTCATTCGATATCTGACAGATGTGTCGACCAAGGTCGACACCTACCAACAGTCGCGAAGATCTGTCAGAGGTGGGGCGGTGTGGGTGGGCAGGACCGTTGGCGCCATGGATGGCGCCATCGAGCCCCCATGGATGGGTTTACGGCGTGTCCTGCCCACCCACACCGCCCCGCCATCCCACGGAATGCACGCTGTTGCTGTTGCTGTTGCTGTTGCTGTTGCTGTTGCTCCGGCTCCTGCTCTCGCTTCGGCGGGTGCAGGGCGCAGCCCTGCCGAACCCCCTCAAATGTCTGTGGGAGCCAGTCCGTACTGCTCGGCGAAGCGCTTGCTGAAACTCGCCGCAGACCGGTAGCCCGCGCGCGCTGCCACGGTCTTCAACGGCAGGTCCGTCGTGTAGAGCAGCTGCATGCCATGCGCCAGCCGTGCCTCGGTGAGCAGCTGGCGCAGGCTGGTGTCCTCGGCGGCGAGGCGACGGCGCAGGGTCGCGCCGCTCAGCGCGAACTGTTCTTCCACATCGCGTGATTGCCAGTCGCGTGCTGGTTCGGCGGCGATGCGGTCGCGGATCTGTTCGCCCAGGCTCGGTGCCTGCGGCAGCAGCAGGTTGCCGTGGCCCTGCCGGCACAAGGTCAGTACCAGCGAGGCCAGGGCCAGCCGCGCTTCGCTGTAACGGCCGTCCTGCAGCGATTGCCGCCACTGGCGCAGCACCGCGCCATGATCGATCAACGGCAGTCGCGCCATCGCCTGGCCTGGCGCGGGAAGCTCCTCGCTCCACAGCGTGCGAGCGGCCGCCAGCACTTCGGCACACAGCGGCACGATGGCGCTGAGGTAGCGGCCACTGCGTGGGTCGGGGGTGTTGACTACATCGATGCGGCAGCGCTGGGTCAGCAGCAGGATGTCGCCGGGGATGAACTCCAGCGACTGGTGCGCGGTACGCACCTGCTTGCGGCCTTCCAGCAGGATCGCGAACTGCGGTTGCGGAATCTCCACCGAGCTGGCGCCATGTTCGCGCCGAGCGGTGATGCACGCATAACCTTCGGCGCGTGCGCAGCCGGCCAGACTGGCCATCTCGGCCAGCAGTGCGGTAACTGGCGGCAGCATGCCGGTCATGTCACCGGGGCGCCGAATAGGCGACCGACGCCTGCAGCGGCGGCCATTGCCAGTGCACCCCAGAACATCACGCGGATCGCGCCGCGTACCGGCGGGGCGCCGCCGGCCTGGGCTGCCACCGCGCCGGTCAGGCACAGGCCGAGCAGGGTACTGGCCGTGGTCATCAGTGCGACCTTGTCGACCGGCGCCAGCAGGGCGGTCAGCACTGGCAGCGCCGCACCGCAGGTGAACGCACCGGCCGAGGCCAGCGCTGCCTGCAGCGGGCGGGCGCGCAGGGTATCGGTGATGCCCAGTTCGTCGCGGGCGTGGGCACCCAGCGCATCGTGGGCGGTGAGCTGTTCGGCCACCTGCCGCGCCAGCGCAGGCTCCAGGCCGCGGTGGCGGTAGATCGCGGCCAGCTCCTCCAGTTCGCTGTGCGGATCGTCGCGCAGCTCGCGCTTTTCCATTGCCAGGTCGGCCGCTTCGGTGTCGGCCTGGGTCTGCACCGAGACATATTCGCCCGCCGCCATCGACATCGCGCCGGCCACGGTACCTGCCACGCCGGTGGCCAGGATGGTCGCAGCCGAGGCGCCGCTGGCGGCCACGCCGACCACCAGGCCAGCCACCGAGACGATGCCATCGTTGGCGCCCAGCACGGCGGCTCGCAGCCAGCCGACGCGCTCGGAGCGATGCAGTTCGGGGTGTCGCGAATGGCGGCTCATGGCTCTGAGTGTACGAGGGTCAAGAGGGCGTCGGTAGGATGCTGAAACCCGTCACCGTCGCATGACGCAACGGGGTGCCACGCTATAGTGCGCCCTTGCGATGGAAGGCCGCGAGCCCCACATCCCCCGCCACCGTCCAGCGAGCCTTTCCCTTGTCGAGCCCCAGCCACGTCGCCGATACCCCCATTACCGACCGCTCGCAGCTGGTGGAGGTGATCGCCTCCGGCGAGAAGCCCCGCGCGCAGTGGCGCATCGGCACCGAGCACGAGAAGTTCGGGTTCCGCCTGGATGACCTGCGCCCGCCGACCTTCGAAGGCGAGCGCGGCATCGAAGCGCTGCTCAACGGCCTGGTCCGCTTCGGCTGGGAGCCGGTGCAGGAGAACGGCAACACGATCGCCCTGCTGCGCGATGGCGCCTCGGTGACGCTGGAACCGGCCGGTCAGCTGGAACTGTCCGGCGCGGCGCTGGAGACCATCCACCAGACCTGCGTGGAGACCGGCACCCACCTCAACGAAGTGGCACAGGTGGCCGGCGAACTGCAGCTGGGTTTCCTCGGCATGGGCTTCCAGCCGAAGTGGAAGCGCGACGAGATGCCCTGGATGCCCAAGGGCCGCTACAAGATCATGCGTTCGTACATGCCCAAGGTCGGTTCGCTCGGCCTGGACATGATGACCCGCACCTGCACGGTACAGGTGAACCTGGACTACGCCACCGAAGCGGACATGGTGAAGAAGTTCCGCGTATCGCTGGCGCTGCAGCCGATCGCCACCGCGCTGTTCGCCGATTCGCCGTTCACCGAAGGCAAGCCCAACGGCTACCTGAGCTACCGCTCGCACATCTGGACCGACACCGACGCTGACCGCACCGGCATGCTCGACTTCGTGTTCGAGGATGGCTTCGGTTACGAGCGCTATGTCGATTACCTGCTCGACGTGCCGATGTATTTCTCCTACCGCGATGGCATCTACCACGACGCCAGCGGGCAGAGCTTCCGCGATTTCATGCAGGCCAGGCTGCCGGTGCTGCCGGGCGCGCTGCCGACGCTGCGCGACTGGTCGGACCACATGACCACCGCGTTCCCGGAAGTGCGCCTGAAGAAGTACCTGGAAATGCGCGGCGCCGATGGTGGTCCGTGGAGCCGCCTGTGTGCGCTGCCGGCATTCTGGGTCGGCCTGCTGTACGACGACGCTGCGCTGGACGCTGCGTGGGACCTGGTGCGTGACTTCACCCTGGCCGAGCGCCATGCACTGCGCGACGGCGTGCCGAAGCATGCGATGAGCCTGCCGTTCCGCAATGGCACGGTGCGCGACCTGGCCCGCGAAGCCGTGAAGATTTCCGTCGAAGGCCTCAAGCGCCGCGCGGCGCGCAATGCCGACGGCCAGGACGAGAGCAAGTTCCTGGACGTGCTGCAGGAGATCGTCGAATCCGGGCTGACCCCGGCCGAGCGCAAGCTGGCGCTGTTCCATGGCCGCTGGCACGGCGACGTCGATCCGGTGTTCCGCGAGTTCGCGTACTGAGTGGATTGCGGTAGTGCCGGCCGCTGGCCGGCAGCCAGGCGGGGGCGCCGGCCAGCGGCCGGCACTACCAGAAAAAACCCCGGCATTGCCGGGGTTTTTCTTTTTCGCATCTGCCCTGGATCAGGCCGCGTTCTTCATCGTCGCCATGTCGATCACGAAGCGGTAGCGCACATCGTTCTTCGCCATGCGTTCCCAGGCCTCGTTGACGTTCTTGATGTCGATCATCTCCACATCGCTGACGATGCCGTGCTCGGCACAGAAGTCCATCATTTCCTGGGTTTCAGCCATGCCGCCGATCGCCGAGCCGGTCAGGTGCTTGCGGCCGAAGATCACGCTGCCACCGGTCAGCGGCGGGTCCAGTTCGGTCAGCACGCCGACCAGGCACATGGTGGCTTCACGCTTGAGCAGGCCCATGTACGGGTTGGTGTCATGGCCGACGGGGATGGTGTTGAGCAGGAAGTCGAAGCTGCCCGCGTGCGCCTTCATCTGCGCGGCATCGCGCGAGACCAGCACCTCATCGGCGCCCAGGCGCTTGGCGTCGGCACCCTTTTCCGGCGTGGTGGTGATCATCACCACGTGCGCGCCGAGTGCCTTGGCGAACTTCACGCCCATGTGGCCGAGGCCACCGAGGCCGATCACGCCGACCTTCTGGCCCGGGCCGACCTTCCAGTGGCGCAGCGGCGACCAGGTGGTGATGCCGGCGCACAGCAGCGGGGCGGCGGCCTTCAGGTCGAGGGTGTCGGACACCTTCACCACGAAGCGCTGTTCGACCACCACGTGGTCGGAATAGCCGCCGTAGGTCGGCGCGCCGCTTTCGCGTTCACGGCCGTTGTAGGTCCAGGTCGCGCCCTCTGCGCAGTACTGCTCCAGGTCGTGCTCGCAGGCATCGCAGTGGCGGCAGGAGTCGACCATGCAGCCGACGCCGGCGTGGTCGCCGACCTTGAAGCGGGTGACGTTGCTGCCGACCTCGGTCACGCGGCCGATGATCTCGTGGCCCGGCACCATCGGGTAGATCGAGCCACCCCAGTCGTCGCGGGCCTGGTGCAGGTCGGAGTGGCAGATGCCGCTGTAGAGAATCTCGATGCGCACATCGTCCGGGCCGACCGCGCGGCGTTCGAACTCGAAGGGCACCAGCGGGTCGGTATGGGAGTGGGCGGCGTAACCACGGGCGAGGGACATGGGGAATCCTTGGCAGGGTTTGTCGAAAGGCGTTTTACAATACGCCCCGTACCCAGCCGTAAGAAGCACGGATATCGGCATGATTCATCAAGTGAAACTGCACAATCATGGCCACTGACAATCTCACCCACCTGGCCGCGTTCGCGGCGGTCGCCCGTCACCGCAGCTTCCGCCGTGCCGGCGCCGAGCTGGCGCTGTCGACCTCGGCGGTGAGCTATGCGATCCGCGCGCTGGAGGAACGGTTGGGCGTGGGCCTGTTCCATCGCACCACCCGCAGCGTGGCCCTGACCGAGGCCGGGCAGCGCCTGCTGGAACGCCTGCAGCCCGCGCTGGGCCAGGTGAATGACGCGCTGGAGGAGATGAACCAGTTCCGCGCCGCGCCGGCAGGCCTGCTGCGTATCAATGCTACCCGCGCCGCAGTGCCGACCCAGTTGGGGCCACGGCTGGCGCGCTTCCTGCACGCCCATCCCGACGTGCGGGTGGAGCTGACCGAGAACGATGGCCTGGTCGATATCGTTGCCGAAGGCTACGACGCCGGCGTGCGCCTGCACGAGTTCGTACCCGAGGACATGGTGGCGGTGCCGATGGGCCCACCGCTGCGTGGCTTGATTGTCGGCTCGCCGGACTACCTGCGGCGGCGCCCGGCGCCACAGCATCCGCGCGACCTGGCCACACACGAATGCATCCGCTTCCGCTTCGCCAGCGGGCATCTGTACAAGTGGCAGTTCGAGCGCGGTGGGCAGGCGCTGGAGATCGATGTACCGGGGCGGCTGACGCTGTGCGAGCAGGGCACCGTGGTCAGAGCGGTACTCGATGGCATCGGCCTGGCCTATGTCCTGGAAGACACCGCCCGCCCGTACATCGAATCCGGCCAGATGGTGGCAGTGCTGGAAGACTGGAGCGAACCGTTCGCCGGCTTCGCGCTGTACTACCCGAAGCAGCGGCAGATGCCCGGTGCGTTGCGCGCGTTCGTGGACATGCTGCGCGAGTGAGTTGCGATGGATGATGTGGTGCCGACCGACGGTCGGCACCCACCGTGGAAGGCCATTGCCGACCAACGGTCGGCACCCACCGGGCAAGGCCATTGCCGACCAACGGTCGGCACCCACCGGGCAAGGCCATTGCCGACCAACGAATCGGGACCGGCCGGTAGATCCACGCCACGCGTGGATGGAGCAACCTTACGGCGCCTGCAACACCGGCGCCAAGAACGCCACGCAGTCGCGCAGGTGCACGTCCACCGGCGCATCCTCGGCCACCACACCGATCACGCGTTCGCGCAGCGGCTCGGCCACGGCCATCGCCAGCAGCAATCGCGCCATGCGAACAGGATCTCCCTCGCGTAGCAGCCCACGCTGTTGCTGGCGCGCCAGCCAGTCGGCCAGCAGCGCACGGCCGCGTTCGATGCCGTTGTCCAGATAGGCCTGCAGCAGCGCGTCCTTGCCGGGAAAGTCGGTGGCCAGCAGGCGGAATACCTGCACCGCCTGCGCCGACAGCGCCTGCGCGCACACCGCGTGCAGGATGTCCTGCAGCAACGGCACGACCTCTTGGGCATTGCGCGCATCGCGCTGCAGTTGTGGCGCGAAGCCGTCGGTCCACTCACGCACCGCCAACCCAACCAGTTCCTCGCGGTTGCTGGCGTGGCGGTAGACGGTCTTCTTCGCCACCCCGGCGTGCGCCGCCACCGCTTCGATGGTGGTGGCCTCGTAGCCCTGCGCCAGCAGCAGTTCCAGCGTGGCCTGCAGCACGGCGTGGCGGACTTCGGCTTCCGGCCGCGCAGGGCGGCCGCGGCGGCGGGTCGGTGATGTGGGCTCGGGCACGGTGGTGCTGTTCATTGCGCCCATCTTACCGCATCCGGACAATTGCGAAACGAATATCGTTTCCGTATTGTCGGGACTCCCAACACCGCAGGAGACCCCGATGGATACCGCTGTGAACGCCCGCGCCTGGCTGGACCACCACGATCTGCTCGACCCGGCGCCGATGCATCTGGAGACCGGCATCCAGCGCCGCGAAGACGGCACCCTGCTGGTGGCGGTGCGCACCGATCTGCACGGCTGCAAGGGCCGCATGCTCGACTGGTGGTTCACCTTCTTCGAGACCACCCAGCACATCCGCTGGTGGCATCCGGTCGATCATGTCGAGCATCGCGGCTGGGACGCGGCCTGGCAGCGCGGGCGCAGCTACCACGGCGCCAGCATCCATGCGGTGGAATCGCTGGCCGACATTCCGCCGGTGGCGGCGCGCCTGAAGTTCCATGACCCGCGCACGTTGCTGGTGCCCGAGCGCCTGCAGGCGGCACAGGATGCAGGCGATGTATCGGCGGTGATCGCCGCGCGCATCGGCTTCGGCGACCAGGTCCGCCTGGATGCAAACGCTGACCCCTGCGACGGGCAGATGCTGCACGTCGCACGCGATACGCCGTTTGGCTGTGTGCTGCGCAGCCGCTTCGTGCTCGGCCTGGACAGCACCGATCCGCACCGCGATGCCGGCGATGCGGTCGGGCTGGGCCTGCTCAAGCACTGCTACACGGAGTTCAGTTTCCTCTCGCGCCTGCTGCCGTCGCTGTACTACGGTGAGCGCGCCAACGGCGAAGCGGTGCCGTTGCCGTGGTGAGCGGTGCAGCGGTCATTCGACCAGTGCGTCGTAGCCTTCGCCGCTGAACTGGATCAGGCAGAAGCCGTGGCCGAACGGATCGGCCAGCACGGCGATGTGCCCCCAGCGACGCTCGCGTATGGATTGCTCGAGCGTCGCTCCGGCTGCGACTGCACGTACCAGCGCGGCTTCGATGTCATCCACCACCCAATCCAGGTGCAGCGGCGTCCAATGGCGCTCGTAGTCGCGCACGTCGCCGTCTTCGGTGGCGGCGCTGCCGGCGTCGTTGTGCAGCAGGTAGAGCGGCGTTGGCCCACCGAGCAGCTCCACGGCGCCCGGGCCGAGACGGCGGCCGATGCGCAGGCCGAAGGCCCGGATGTAGAAGTCTTCGGCGGCGGCCAGGTCGGGCACGTCGAGGTTGACGATGAAGCTGTGGGCAGTGGGGTTCATGGCAGCGATGGGCGGCATCCGGTGGTCGCAGTCTAGTCCTGCCGCGTGCTGCGGCCGGTTCATCTCCTGCGCGGATTCGGGCAAGCTGGGCGGTCTCCATCGACAAGGACATCCATGAGCGCGCTATCCGGCATCGAGCAGGCCACCGGCCAGTCCTTCCCGCCCCTGTTCAAGCAGCTGCATGCAGCGGATCGGTTGAGTTGGGGTGCCCCACATCCGGAATGGTCCGAGGTGGTATTCCCGACGCTGCAGGCGGATCCGCCGGTGCTGCTGTATGCCCAGGACTATGAGCCGTTGGAACACGATGAACTGCTCGAGGCGTGGCAGGAGCTGACCGCGGAGGATCATTACAATCCCCTGCGCACTGACCTGCAGTTGCTGCCCTTTGCGCGGACCGGCGGCGGCGACAGCTACTGCTTCTGGAGCAACGCGCCCGGCTTTGCCGAGCCCCCCGTCGTGCTGGCGTGGCATGACGATGATCGTGCCGATGTGCTGGCCGCCAGCTATCAGGATTTCCTGTTCCGCAAGATGGTCGAAGCCGTTGCTGACTACCAGGGGCCGTACACGCTGCTGTCGCACGGCGAGCTGGCCAGCAACCTGCGGCGCTGGCTGCAGAGCCACCAGCCGTTCCTGCGCGATGACCAGTACGCAGCCCTGCAGCGGCTGTTCGCCCGCGTTGACGATATCGCTGAAGGAAACATCAGCGACGAGGATGCACAGGCCATCGTCGCTGAGGTGATCGGCTTCGAGCGGTTGGACGAGTCGTTCGCCTACGTGCGCGAGGACGCCTGAAGGCCGGGGTCGGATCCGCGCGCAGCGTGGCTCTGACGCCTTGTGCGCCGAACAGGGGTCAGAGCCCTTTCCGTTGGAAAGGGCTCCGACCCCGTGGGGGATCAGCCCGCGGCCGGGTAGTCGAGGTAGCCTGCTTCGCCGCCACCGTAATAGGTGCTGCGGTCGGGCGTGGCCAACGCGATGTTGCGCTGCAGGCGTTCGACCAGATCCGGGTTGGCGATGAACGGCTGGCCGAACGCGGCCAGGTCGATGGTGCCCGCTTCGACCAGCTGCAGGGCGCGTTCGCGGGTCATGCCACCTGCCAGGATGACGGTGCCACCGTAGGCCTGCCTGAACTGCCGCAGAAACGCCTCGCCCAGCACCGACCGGCCCGCCTGCAGGTTGTCGTTGAGGTGCACGTAGGCCAGCCCACGCTTGCCCAGTTCCTCGGCCAGGTACAGATAGGTGGCTTCGTTGTCGGGGTAGAACGGCATGTCGAAGGTGAGGTTGTTCGGTGCCAGGCGCACGCCGATGCGATGCGCACCGATACGCTGCGCCATCGCATCGACGGTTTCCAGGATCAAGCGCGCACGATTGGGCAGCGAGCCGCCGTAGCGATCATCACGCTGGTTGATGAGCGGGTTGAGGAACTGCTCGAACAGGTAACCGTTGGCGGCATGCAGTTCGATGCCGTCGAAGCCGGCCGCAATGGCGTTGTCTGCCCCGCGCACGAAGTCGTCGACGATACCGGGGATCTCCGCAGTCTCCAGTGCACGTGCCGGAGTGGGATCGGCGTGGCCGCGGCTGCCATCGTCCAGGTACACGAACGAGGTGTTCTTCGGTGCGCTGGCCACCGGGCGGGTACCGGCGCTGACCGGTTGCCCACCGCCGGGCTGCAGCGAGGAATGCGACATGCGGCCGACGTGCCAGAGCTGGGCGAAGATCGTGCCCTGTGCGGCATGCACCGCCTCGGTGACACGCTTCCACCCGGCCACCTGCTCGGCCGACCAGATGCCCGGCACGTCGATGTAGCCCTGGCCCTGCGGCGAGACAGGCGTGCCTTCGCTGATGATCAGGCCGGCGCTGGCGCGCTGCCGGTAGTACTGCGCGGTGAGTTCGTTGGCGACCGCTCCGGGGTTGCGGGCACGGGTCATCGGCGCCATCGCGATGCGGTTGCGCAGGGAAGTGCCTGCAAGGTCGAAGGGGCGGAACAGGGCGGCGGTCATGTCGGTCATCTCGATGCGGGGGAAGGCGCCAGCGGCGCGATGCACACAGGATGGAGTTGACATGCGGGCGCATAAAGCGCTTCGATCTCCCTGGGTGCGGGACTATTTGTCCCCAATGGAGCGCGAACGATGCTGCCGCTGGAATCGTTGAATGGCCTGGTCACGTTCGTCACCACGGCCCGCTCAGGCAGCTTCACCGAGGCCGCCGACGCGCTGGGCATCTCGCGCTCGGCGGTGGGCAAGGCCATCGCCCGGCTGGAAGCGCGGCTGGGGGTGCGCCTGTTCCACCGCACCACGCGGCGCATCGCGCTGACCACCGATGGCGAGGCGTACTACGCATCGTGCGCGGCGGCGCTGGAAGAAATCTCCGCCGCCGAGGCCTGCCTGGGTTCGGCCGGCCTGCCCAGCGGGCGGCTGCGCATCGACATGCCATCCTCGTTCGGGCGCCTGGTGGTGCTGCCGGTGCTGTTGCGGCTGTGCCGGCAGTACCCGGACCTGCAGTTGACGATGACCTTCACCGATCATTTCGTCGATCCCGTCGAGGAAGGCATCGACCTGCTGATCCGCTTCGGCGGGCTGCACCAGGCCGAGCATCTGGTGGCGCGGCGGCTGGGGCGTCAGCGACTGGTCACCTGCGCATCGCCGGAGTACCTGCAGGCGCACGGCGTGCCACGCACGGTGGAGGAACTGGCGCAGCACCGCAGCATTGTTGGCTTCCGCCACGGGCAACCGGTGTGGTGGCGGATCGGTAGCGAGGAGGACGAAGGGACATTCATCCCGAATGCGCCGTATCAACTCAATGACGGCGACGCGGTGATCGAGGCGGCCATCGCCGGGCTTGGTATCTGCCAGATGCCGGTTTCACTGGTACGCCGTCACCTGGATTCCGGCGCGCTGCGGTCGGTGCTGGATGCGCACATGCAACGGCACATCGATATCCACGCGCTGTGGCCACCGACGCGCCACCTGCGGCCCAAGGTGCGCTACGTGGTGGATGAACTGACCCGGTTGGCGGGTGAGGGATTGTTCGATTGAGCCGGCCAGGATTGAGTTCGTGACTTCGGCTTGTATACTGTCCCCCAGTATAGTTCCGAGATGGCCCGCCATGCCGCACTCCCCCGAAGAGAAGAAAAAGGTCCTGGCCCGCGTGCGCCGCATCCGCGGCCAGTGCGATGCGCTGGACCGCGCGCTGGAAGCCGGCGCCGACTGCGGGCCGGTGCTGCAGCAGATCGCCGCCATCCGTGGCGCGGTCAACGGCCTGATGTCCGAGGTGATGGAGGCTCATCTGCGCGAGGAGTTCGGGCAACCCGCAGCCTCCGATGAACAACGCGCCGAACGCGTGCGCGACATGAGCGCGTTGATCCGCTCGTACCTGAAATAAACGATGGCGCAACATGGCGCCGCCCATCCTGTCATTGCCTGTCTCTGGAGAGTCCACCCATGAAATCCCGTGCCGCCGTCGCCTTTGGTCCCGGCCAGCCGCTGCAGATCGTCGAGATCGACGTCGCCCCGCCGAAGGCAGGCGAGGTGCTGGTGAAGATCACCCATACCGGTGTCTGCCACACCGATGCGTTCACCCTGTCCGGCGATGACCCGGAAGGCCTGTTCCCGGTGGTGCTGGGCCATGAAGGTGCCGGCATCGTGGTGGAGGTCGGCGAGGGTGTGACCAGCGTCAAGCCCGGCGACCACGTGATTCCGCTGTACACCGCCGAGTGCGGCGAGTGCCTGTTCTGCAAGAGCGGCAAGACCAACCTGTGCGTGGCCGTGCGCGCCACCCAGGGCAAGGGTGTGATGCCCGATGGCACCAGCCGCTTCAGCTACAACGGTGAGCCGCTGTACCACTACATGGGTTGCTCGACCTTCAGCGAGTACACCGTCGTTGCCGAAGTCTCGCTGGCCAAGATCAACCCGGACGCCAACCCGGAACATGTCTGCCTGCTCGGCTGCGGCGTCACCACCGGCATCGGCGCGGTACACAACACCGCCAAGGTGCAGGAAGGCGACAGCGTGGCCGTGTTCGGCCTCGGTGGCATCGGCCTGGCGGTGATCCAGGGTGCACGCCAGGCCAAGGCCGGCCGCATCATCGCGGTGGACACCAACCCGTCCAAGTTCGAGCTGGCGCGCGAATTCGGTGCCACCGACTGCATCAATCCGAAGGATTTCGACAAGCCGATCCAGCAGGTCATCGTTGAAATGACCACCTGGGGCGTGGACCACAGCTTCGAGTGCATCGGCAACGTCAACGTGATGCGCGCGGCGCTGGAATGCGCGCACCGTGGCTGGGGCCAGAGCGTGGTGATCGGCGTGGCCGGTTCGGGCCAGGAGATCTCCACCCGTCCGTTCCAGCTGGTGACCGGGCGCAAGTGGATGGGCACCGCCTTCGGCGGCGTGAAGGGCCGCAGCCAGCTGCCGGGCATGGTCGAGGATGCGATGAAGGGCGATATCGAACTGGCTCCGTTCGTCACCCACACCATGGACCTGGACAAGATCAACGACGCCTTCGACCTGATGCATGAAGGCAAGTCGATCCGTTCGGTGGTCCACTACTGAGCCGCGTCATGGGCTGGTTCGATGCCCTGCGCCGGCCGCGTGCGGAAGACCCGCGCGCGGCCCTGGTGGTGCCGATCGAGCAGGCGTTGCGTGCGCTGGGCTGGGTCGACGGCGAGGTGGGACCACCGCGTGCGGTGACTTCGGCCTTCGGCAGCGACGATGGCATGCCGTTCGAGCAGTGGCTTGCGCAGGTATTCCTGCCGCGCCTGCACGAAGCCCGCGCCGACGGCCAGTGGCCACCACGCAGCGACGTGGCGGTGGCGGCGTATCGCAACCTGGACGGCCAGCCTGGCGTCGAATCATTGCTGCGCCTGCTGGCACAGCTGGATGAACGGATCAACCAAGGCATCCACGCCGGGCGTGGATAACCCGACCAAGGTCGGCATCTACCAGAAGCACGCGTGCGCTGACGCGCCGCGCAGGAGAGCACCATGGAACGCATTGAACACCGCGCATGTTTTGGCGGCTGGCAGGACGTCTACCGCCATCATTCGACCACGCTGGGCTGCGACATGCAGTTCGCCGTGTACCTGCCACCGCAGGCGGAAACACAGAAGCTGCCGGTGCTGTACTGGCTGAGCGGCCTGACCTGCACCGAGCAGAATTTCATCACCAAGGCCGGCGCGCAGCGTTATGCGGCCGAGCACGGTGTGATCATCGTCGCGCCCGACACCAGCCCGCGCGGTGATGACGTAGCCGATGCCGAGGGCTACGACCTGGGCAAGGGGGCAGGGTTCTACCTCAATGCCACCCGCGCACCGTGGGCGAAGCACTACCGCATGCATGACTACGTGGCGCAGGAGCTGCCGGCGCTGATCGAGGCGAACTTCGCGGTGACCAACGCGCGCGCGATCAGTGGCCATTCGATGGGCGGCCATGGCGCGCTGGTGATCGCGCTGCGTAACCCCGGGCGCTATCGCAGCGTGTCGGCGTTTTCGCCGATCGTCGCGCCCAGCCACGTGCCGTGGGGGCAGAAGGCCTTCCATGCCTATCTGGGCGACAACCCGGCCGACTGGGCGCAATGGGATGCCTGCGAGCTGATCGCTATGGCTGACGAGCGCCTGCCGCTGCTGGTCGACCAGGGCGAGGCGGACGAGTTCCTGCAGACCCAGTTGCAGCCGCAGCGCCTGCAGCAGGCCTGCGACGCCGCCGGCCATCCGCTGACCCTGCGCCTGCAGCCCGGCTACGACCACAGCTACTACTTCATCGCCAGCTTCATCGGCGAGCACATCGCCCACCACGCCCGCGCCCTGCAGGGCTGAGGGCTTTCCGGTAGCGCCGGCCGCTGGCCGGCAACCTGCAGCCCTGTGATTCATTGGGTTTGCCGGCCAGCGGCCGGCACTACCATCGCGGTGCACTCGGAGTGTCGTTTTGCCGCAGTGGATCACGCCGCTGTGGCGTGCCGGCGCGCTATCGTGCGCGTAGACGGCCTTGCGGATCGGGGGGATGCATGCCGGTAGTGCTGGCGCTGCTGTATGTGCTGTGCCATGGCCTGGTGCTGGCCCTGTGGCCTGGCCCCGCCGGGGTAGGCTCCTTCGTTTTCCTGACCGGCGCACCGCTGCTGGCCGCCGCCGCGTGCCTGGTGCGGGCGCAACGTGACCGCGCCGCTCTGGGCTGGCGTTCTACCGCGATGGCACTGCTGCTGTGGGCCGGCGGCATGACGTTCAACATGGTGGATGCGCTGGGTGCCGGCCGGGCTGACTTCACCCCACGCGTCAGCCTGTTGTTGTACGTGCTGTATGGCGTGCCCCTGGTGTTCATCCTGGCGCGGGCACGCCGCGAGCGCCTGAGCATCAGCCTGATCGACGCGGCGATGGCGGCGCTGCTGGGTGTGCTGTTCTTCGTGCACACCGCATCGTTCGCCGCCCGTGTCGAGGTCGACGCCCATGCGATGTCCAACATGCAGCGCATGTTCGACATCCAGAACCTGTGTATCGCCGCGTTCGCCGTGGTGCGATGGCTGGCCGGCGACGTGCCCGAACGGCGCAGGTTCTTCCGCGCACTGGCGCTGTACGCGATGGCCTATCTGCTGGTGGCCTACTACATCAACCATTACACGTCCGACGATGCATTCGGTGCGTTCAACGATCTGCTGATTGACATACCTTTCCTGCTGATCGCCTGCCTGGCGCTGGACACGGCGCCGGACGCAGGCACAACGCCGCACCCGCGGCTGGCGAGGACGGTGCAGGCCGCCGGTCCGATCATCCTGCCATTGCTGCTGCTGGTGGTTGGCACGCTGGTGGTCGATCATGCGCGGCCGTTGGCCGTTGCCGGCTTCGTCGTAGCCACCCTTGGCTTCGGCCTGCGCAGCGTCCTGCTGCAGACCGATCTTCTGGAACGCCAGGCAGCACTGGATCAACTGGCGCGGCAGGATGGCCTGACCGGCGTGGCCAACCGCCGCGAGTTCGACGCACGGCTGACGTCCGAGTGGAATCGCGCACGGCGCAGCGGCACCGAGCTGGGCCTGCTGCTGGTGGATATCGACCACTTCAAGGCCTTCAACGACCAGCACGGCCATCCAGCCGGTGATCGTTGCCTGCAAGCGGTGGCCGGGGTGCTGAAGGCCATAGCCGGTCGCGGTGGTGACAGCGTTGCGCGTTATGGCGGTGAAGAGTTCGCCGTCATCGTGCCCGGAAGCCCGTTGTCGGGCGTGCTGGCGCTGGCCGAGCGGCTGCGCGAAGCGGTCGAAGCGCTGCCATTGCCGGAAGGCCCGGTCAGCATCAGCGTCGGCGTGGGTTACCTGCATCCGCCGGCTCTGGCCAGTGCCGATCAGTTGCTGGCAGACGCCGATGCCGGCCTGTATGCCGCCAAGCGGGCTGGCCGCAACCAGGTGATCCTGCATGCGCACGTGCTGGATGACGAGGGCAGCACGCACGGAACGATGGACTGCTGAGCAGCTCTCTGCATGCGATCACACGGGGGGCGCGACGGCTTATCGCTGCCGCAACCAGCCGGTCGGATCGAGCAGCCTCAGCCCGACCGGTGACAACGAGCGCTGCCGCAACGGCAGGTTTGCCGCCTGCACGGCCATCGCACAGCGTGCCAGTTGCCGGCGCAAGGGTGCCAGCGTGTCGTCTTCGCGGGGCCGCGCATGCCGCCATTGTGCGATGCGCAGCAGGCAGACCAGCAGGTCCAATTCGCTGGCGGCAATGAAGGGAGAGCCGGCCGGCAGCAGATCGATCGGAGCGGCGGGGGTGGCCAGCAGCGGCAGCAGGCCGATGAAGGCGTCGCATCCCTCCTGGCCAAGCCCGAGTCCGCTCAGCTGGGCAAGGCCATCGGCCTGCAGATCGGGGTCGCGCAACTGCCGTATCGCGCCCAGCAGCGCCTGTTCGCCGCGGCCGAACTGTCGACCGAAGGCGCGGTAGTTGACCCGGGTGGGAAACAACGGGGAACGGGAGGCCATGGTGGCTAGGGCTGTGGGTCGCGGGTTTCCACCAGCACCGGACAGGGCGCGTGGTCGATGGTCCATTGCCCGATCGAGGGTTCGAACAGGCGTTCCAGCCGGGACAGGTGGCGGTGGCCGATGACGATCAGGTCGCACTTCAGGCGCCGGGCCTGCTCGCTGATCACTTCGCCCGGGTCGCCGGAGGGAATCTGCGCGATGGCGTCAATGCCGCGTTCGCGCAGCTCGGCCAGGGCTTCGGCCAGCACCGCTTCGGCCCGCGAGCGCTGGCGGGCGGCTTCCGGGTACTCGATGCGGTCGGCTTCGCTGGCATCGGCCGCCAGCGCGAATTCGGGGTCGAGCACGCACAGCAGGTGCAGGCGGCTGTGGGGGCCGGCGATGGCGGCGGCCAGGTCGAGCACGCGTGCGTGCTGGGGGCCACCATCCAGGGCGACCAGCAGGGTATTGAACATGGATGTCTCCTTGGCAGGCCGGGGATGGTCGCCGATGTCACCGCGCGCACCCATGCCGTGCGCGGCAGTCAATGAATGCGTCGAACGCAATCCACCGTGGTTGCAAGTGCCGTAAAGTCATCTGATTTACTGGAGACTGTCATGCCCCTGCCGGACCTGAACCTGTTGCTGGCACTGGACGTGCTGATTGACGAATGCAGCGTGGCCGCCGCCGCGCGCCGGATGAACCTGAGCGCGCCGGCGATGAGCCGTACCCTGGGCCGGATCCGCAACGCGCTGGGCGACCCGGTGCTGGTGCGTGCCGGCCGCGGTCTGGCGCCCACGCCCCGCGCCCTGCAGCTGCGCGAGCAGGTCCGCGATGTGATCGAGCAGGCCCACCGCGTCTTCAACGCCGGTCGTGAAGTGGACATGCGCGTGCTCGAGCGGACCTTCAGCGTGCGTGCCAATGATGTGTTCGTCGGGGGGTTCGGCGGACGCCTGCGCGAGCTGTTCCGCCAGCAGGCGCCGCGCGCAGTGCTGCGCTTCGTGCCCGAGGGCGATACCGATGACGATGCGATGGCGCAGGGCCGGATCGACCTGTACATCAGCACGGCCGGCAAGCATGCGCCCGATACCAAGGTGCAGAACCTGTTCAGTACCTCGTTCATGGGCGCCGCGCGCGAAGATCATCCGTTGTTCGATGAGGAGATCAGCGCCGAGCGTTTTGCCGCCTGCGACCACATCGCGGTGTCGCGCCGCGGCCTGCCGCGTGGTCCGATCGATGATGATCTGGCCGCGCTGGGCCTGCAGCGGCGGGTGGCGCTGATCAGCCCGACCTTCCACGGCGCGATCTTCGCGGCGGCCGAATCGGACCTGATCCTGCCGCAGATGCCGAGCGTGATGCTGGAGCGGATCGTCAGCATGCGCCTGCCGCTGCGCCTGTTCCCGCTGCCGATCCCGGTGCGGACCGCCGCCATCGTGCAGGCCTGGCATCCACGCCTGGACAACGACGCCGCCCACCAGTGGCTGCGGCGCTCGATCAAGACCATGTGCGAAAGCGCAGGGGAGGCCCCGCGCTGACATCTGCATGCGTGCGCCTGGCGCACGCCTGGGATGCGGGTTGCGCCATTTTTCGCAGGGTACCGGCTCCCTAGACTGCGCTCCCCGGAGTTTCACTGAGCGCATTCCAATGACCCCCAACATGCCGTGCACTGCACGGATAGGTGCCCGGCGATGAGTACGCCGGCCGCCGCTGTCCCGGCCGCCGCAGCGCCCCGTCCTGCCGCCGCCCCCGGGCTCGATCGCCGCATTCTGGTCGGCCTGTGTGGCGTGCTGCTGGCGGTGCTGGTGTCGGGCTTCAACGAGAACATCACCAAGGTCGCCCTGGCCGACATCCGTGGGGCGATGGGTTTCAGCGTCGACGACGGCAGCTGGATCGTCGCCCTCTACAGCGCGATGTCGGTCAGCGCGATGGCCTTCGCACCGTGGTGTGCCGCCACCTTCTCGCTGCGCCGCTTCGCATTGGCGATGATCGGTGGCTTCATGGTGCTGGGCGTGCTGTGCCCGCTTGCCCCGAACCTGCAGGTGTTCCTGCTGCTGCGCGCGCTGCAGGGTCTGTGCGGTGGCGCGCTGCCGCCGCTGCTGATGAGCGTGGCGCTGCGCTTCCTGCCCCCGGGCATCAAGCTGTACGGCCTGGCCGGCTACGCACTGACGGCGACGTTCGGCCCGAGCATGGGCACGCCGCTGGCCGCGTTCTGGGTCGAGCAGGTGGGCTGGCACTGGGCGTTCTGGCAGATCGTGCCGTACTGCCTGGCCGCCATGGCGATGGTCGGCTGGGGCCTGCCTCAGGACCCGCTGCGGCTGGAACGCTTCGCCCAGTTCGATGGCGTCGGCCTGCTGCTGGGCCTGCCGGCGCTGGTGCTGCTGGTGCTGGGCCTGGTGCAGGGCCCGCGGCTGAACTGGTTCGACTCGCCGATGATCACGCTGATGATCGGTGGCGGTGCCGGCCTGATGGTGCTGTTCATGATCAATGAATGGTTCCACCCCTTGCCGTTCTTCAAGCTGCAGCTGCTGGCCAACCGCAATCTCAGCTACTCGCTGGTGACGCTGGGCGGCGTGCTGTTCGTGCTGCTGGCAGTGATCTCGATCCCGTCCGGGTTCCTGGCCAGCGTGCAGGGCTACCGGCCGCTGCAGACCGCACCGATGCTGCTGTGGGTGGCGCTGCCGCAGGTGATCGCGCTGCCGCTGGTGGCGGCGCTGCTGAACATCCGCGCGGTGGACTGCCGCTGGGTGCAGGCCACGGGCCTGGCGATGCTGGCGCTGGCCTGCTGGCTGGGCTCGCACCTGGACGTGGCCTGGATCCGCGACAACTTCCTGTGGGTGCAGCTGCTGCAGGTGTTCGCGCAACCGATGGCGGTGCTGCCGCTGCTGATGCTGGCCACCGGCGGCCTGGCGCCGCAGGACGGCCCGTTCGCCTCGGCCTGGTTCAACACGGTCAAGGGCTTCGCTGCCGTGCTCGCCGGTGGCGTGCTGGATGCCGTCGCCCAGGGCCGCCGTCATTTCCATTCCACCGTGCTGGTCGACCGCCTTGGCGAGCAACCGTGGCTGGCCGATGGCCCGCAGCTGGGCGCGCGCCTGCATGCACAGGTGCAGGCGCTGACTTCGGCCGACCTGTACTGGGTGGTCGCACTGGTGGCGCTGGCCTTCATTCCCCTCATTGCCTGGATGCCCACCCGCATCCATCCGCCACGTGCCGTGGCCTGAACCTTTCGCAGGAACCCCCTCATGACGATCAATCGAACCACCCTCAACACCGGCCTGGGCCTGGGCGTGCTGGCCCTGGCCGTCGGCGCGTGGCTGCTGCTGCGCGATGGCGGCCACCAGACCACCAACAATGCGTACGTGGTGGCCGACTACACCCTGGTAGCGCCGAAGATTCCCGGCTTCGTCAGTGCCGTGGAAGTCGAGGACAACCAGTCGGTGAAGGCCGGTGATGTGCTGGCCCGCATCGACGACCGCGACTACCAGGTCGCCCTGCAGGCGGCCCGTGCCGACCTCGCCAATGCCCGTGCACAGCTGGCCAATGCGCAGGCCGCACTGGCCCAGCAGGACTCGTTGATCGCGCAGGCCAGGGCCAGTGTCGATGTCAGCCGTTCCGAACTGACCCTGGCCAGTGCCGACCAGCAGCGTTACCGCGAACTGGCCCGTGACGGCGCCGGTACCGTGCAGAACGCGCAGCAGGCGCAGTCGAAGCAGGCCGTGGCCAGTGCGCATCTGCAGCAGGGCCAGGCCGCGCTGTCGACCGCACGCCAGCGCACCGACATCCTCAGCGCGGGCGTGCAGGCTGCACAGGCGGCGGTGCAGCGTGCGGAAGCGGCGCAGGCACGCGCCGAACTGGATCTGTCGCACACCGTGCTGCGCGCACCGATCGATGGCATGGTCGGTCGCCGCGCGGTGCGCGTGGGTGCCTACCTGACGCCCGGTACGCCGGTGGCCGCGGTGGTGCCGCTGAAGCGCGCCTTCGTGGTCGCCAACTTCCAGGAAACGCAGATGACCCGCATGCAGGCCGGCCAGCAGGTCGAACTGAAGGTGGACGTATTCCCGGGCAAGCCGCTGCGCGGGCACATCGACAGCATTGCACCAGCCACCGGCGTCACCTTTGCTGCCGTCGCACCAGAGAACGCCACCGGCAACTTCACCAAGGTGGTGCAGCGCATTCCGGTGAAGATCGTGCTGGAGCCGGGCCAGCCGCTGCTGGACCAGCTGCGTGCCGGCATGTCGGTGGAAGCCAGCGTTGACCTGGGCAGCCGCGCGCGCGCGCAGAGCGTGCAGCACAGTCCGGGCCACAAGAGCGGGGAGGGCGCATGAGCGCAGTCACCGTGTTCCGCACCTTCGTTGCGGCCAGCCTGTGCACGGCCCTGGCTGCCTGCACGATGGGTCCGGACTTCGTACGCCCGCAGGCGGAACTGCCCAGCCACTGGCAGGGTGAGGCCGTCGCCGGCAACGCCATCGACCAGGACGCGGCCTGGTGGGCCGGTTTCGACGATCCGCTGCTGGGGCAGCTGGCCAACCAGGTGCTGGCGGCCAACCTGGACCTGCAGCTGGCGGCCAACCGCGTGCAGCAGAGCCGTGCTGCACGCGGCATCACCGCCGCCGATCGCCTGCCCAGCGTCAGCGCGAGCGCCAGTGGCGTGCGTGCACGCAACAGCGAGGTGGGCCTGAATGATCCGTCCGGCAACGGCGGCCGTGATGACTACGGGCTGTTCCAGGCCGGTATCGGCCTGAGCTGGGAACTGGACCTGTGGGGCCGCGTGCGGCGCCAGGTGGAAGCGGCCGACGCGCGCGTGCAGATGGCCGAGGAGGATGCACATGCAGTGCGCATCGCGCTGCTGGCGGAAACCGCGCGTGATTACCTGCAGCTGCGCGCGACGCGGCAGCTGCTGGCGATCACCGAGGACAACCTCAGCATCGCCCACGACATCAAGCGCCTGACCGAAGCACGCCAACGCCAGGGTGTGGCCAGCACGCTGCAGGTGTCCAGCGCGGCCGCGCAGGTGGCATCGCTGCAGGCACGCATCGCGCCGTTGCGGCATCGCGAATCGCAGCTGCGCAATGCGCTGGCGTTCCTGCTGGCGCAGCCGCCGCAGGCGCTGGACGCGCAGCTGCAGGATGCACGCCGTGACTGGCCGGCGTTGCCGGCCGTAGCGGTGGGGCTGCCCAGTGAACTGGCCGAGCGTCGCCCGGACATCCGTCGTGCCGAAGCGGCACTGCATGCGGCAACGGCAGGCATCGGCGTGGCCAAGGCCAGTTTCCTGCCGCGCATCACCTTGAATGGCGACGCCGGCTTCCAGGCCAAGCAGCTCGATGATCTGGATGGCTGGAACGCGCACCGTTTCAGCATCGGTCCGTCGATCAGCCTGCCGATCTTCCAGGGCGGACGGCTGAAGGCCAATCTCGCGCTGAGCAGGCTGCAGCAGCAACAGTCGGCCCTGCAGTTCCGCCGTACCGTGCTGCAGGCATGGCACGAAGTGGATGACGCCATGGATGGCTACAGTGCCGAGCAGCAGCGCACGGTGCAGCTGCACGTGGCAGTGGATGAGAGCGAGACGGCACTGGGGGCGGCGCGCCGGCAGTACCAGGCCGGCGTGGTCGACATGCTGGACGTGCTGACCACCCAGCGCATCGCACTGGACAACCAGGCCGCGCTGGCCAACAGCCAGGCCACCGCCGCGATCGCGCGTGTAGAGCTGTACCGCGCGCTGGGCGGAGGCTGGTAGCGATAGGGAAACGCCGGGCCATGCCCGGCGGTTCGTCGGTAGTTGCCAACCTTGGTTGGCAGTTTTTTTGGAGCGCCAACCAAGGGTGGCGTCTACCAGAGCCCGTCGTGCGCCGGGCCACGTGCTGTGGACCCGGTGGACGCATCAACGCCGGTCCGCTACCTCGCCGTAAAACCAGTATTCCTGTTCCAGACCGTCATCGTGGTCGGTGGGAGGAATGCTGACCTGCACACCTCGCTCCTCAACGCCTTGGGGTAGGACGAGCTGCCATTCGGCGGAAAGACTGCGCGAGGTGATGGCGGTGACCTGGCCATCCGCTGTCGAGGCGACGTGGCCCTGGAAGTACGCTTCGTCCAGGTAAAGGCAAATCTCGCTGGAGAACATCCCTGGCTGGGCGATGCAGCAGGTTACCCGCACAGTAGCTTGTGAAGCGGGCCGCGACTGGATCAGATTTGCGCAGGCGCTGATGAGCGATTGGGCGCAGGCACGCTGGATTCTCAGGGTGGTGGCCGGGCCTTCGATCAGACCGGCTCGGGTCGGAACCTTGTAGTTCCAGTAGCGAGCTTGACTGCCCAACTCCTCTGGCGAGGGAAACGCACCACTGAAGCAGTCAGCCCAATGCTGCAGGTCGCGTAGTCGGCGTGGGGCATCGCGCAGCTTCTTCTCGCCGCGCGTACCCGGCCGGGTGATGGCATCTCTGTTTCTCATTCCCACAGTGTGCCAGCCACATGCGCGGCGGGTTGGAAAGCGCCAACCGAGGTTGGCATCTACCGGAGCAGCCCTCGGAAGCGCCGGGCCATGTCCGGCGGCGCGTCAGTAGTGGCCAACCTTGGTTGGCAGCCGTTTGTGCAAGCGCCAACCAAGGTTGGCGTCTACCAGAGCATGGTCATCGGCACCGGGTCGATCACGACAAGGGCACGGTAGCGCCGGGCCATGCCCGGCGGGCGGGTGCCTCAACGCACGTCGCGCAGTTCCCAGTGGCTGCCGGCCAGCAGGCGCAGGCGCTGCTTGAACACGTCACTGTCGATGCGGGTGGTGGCCACCAGGTTGATGCGCAGGTCCTTCTGCTCGCCGGTCACGGTGGCCTCCGGATCGGTCACGCCCCACTGCGGTTCCACCGCGTCCGGGTCGGGCTGCTTGGCCTTCCAGCGCTCGAACAGCGTGCCGCTGCGCAGGGCATCCTGCAGCTCTTCGGCGAAACCGGCGGCGCCCTGCGAGTGGAAGGACAGGTCAGGGTCATTGCCACGGGCCTTGGACGGGTCGGGCAGGCTGATGTGGTACTGCGCAGGCATGGAGTTCTCCTTGAAGTGCGGCAAGACTGGCACAACCGCAGTGGAATCGATGTGCAGATTCCGGCCGTGGCCAGCGCTCATTCGAACCGATGCGGCCCATCGGCGAAGCCTACGGTGACCGCGCCCTTGCCGACGTTGACCATGCCGGTCAGGCTCATCACCGATTCGTACACGGTCACGCCATGGGTGGCGCAGACCTCTTTCAGCTGTGCGTAGCCGGGCAGGGCACGCAGCTCGTCCAGTTCTCCGCCGTAGCTGACGCACACCGTCGGCGTCATCAGTCCGGCACGTACGCGCTGGCCGACCACCGCGAACAGCTTCTGCACGGCATTGTCGAATCCCTTGATCTTGGCCACCGGCCCGGTCTCGCCGCGGTAGCCGTGCAGCACCGGCTTGATGTCCAGCGCGCTGCCCAGTGCGGCGCTGAGCAGGCCGACACTGCGGTCGCCCTTGTGCCGTGCGCGCGCACGCATGTAGTACAGGTCACGGGTGACCATGTAGCCGTGCACGTTGCCGGCCAGTTCCTCCAGCCGCTCGCGGATCTGCTGCACGCTGGCGTTGCTCTCGCGCAGGCGCACGGCTTCCACCGCGGTCACTGCCTGGGCAGCGAACAGGTTCTGGGTATCGAGCACGCGCAGCGCGAACGGTGAGTTGTAGCCTGCCGCCTGGCGCACCGGCTTGTAGTCGTTGAGGATGGCGAAGCTGGCCTGCAGCGCGTTGTCATGGATCGGGCTGCGGGTCTTGGTGATGGTCATGCAGAACACGTGGTCGTAATCGATCACCAGCTGCTGCAGGAACAGGTCGCGGATCTGGTTGACACTGAAGGGAATGGTTTCCGCCTCGGCGCCGTGTTCGGCCACGTGCGCGTGCAGGAAGCTCAGCGTGGCCTGCTCATCGCGGTGATCGGCCAGCACGGCTTCGCCGATGCGGACGGTGATCGGCAGCAGCACGATGTTGTGCTCGGCAATGAAGTCCTGCGGCAGGTCGCAGGCCGAGTCGACGACGATTCCGATGCGCATCCGCGGCTCCCCCTCCAGGGCGGTTGTAGGTTCGGAAACGTGAAATCTATCTCAAAACCAGAGCCCGCGCCCGAGGGAAAGGCGTCACCCCTGTTCAGCGATCGCGCTGCACCGCCACCGGCAGGCTGTCCAGGCGTTGCCATTCGGGCTGCTGCAGCAGGGCAGGATCGGCCAGCACGGCCGCCATCAGCGGATGGGCGTCGTTGCCCCAGAACAGTTCCTGGTCGATGGCCAGGGTCGGGACCCCGAACACCCCGGCGCCGATTGCGGCCTCGGTGTTGCGCCGCAACTGTTCCTTGACCGCCGGGGCGGCGATGGCGCTGGCGACATCCTCGATGCCCAGCTGCGCACCTGGTTCGCGCAGGGCTTCGGCGCTGTCACCGGCATGGCCGTCGCGCCAGATCCAGTCGAACAGCACGTCCACCGCCTGTGCGCTGGCTCCGGCGGCCAGGCACAGGCGCAGCGCCGACAACGGATTGAACGGATGGCCGGGCGGGAAGCGCATCGGCGTGCACTCGGCCTGCGCGGTCCATTGCAGCTGGCGGTACATGAAACGGCGCTTGGCCGGAATCTCGGCCGGCCCGAGATTGCCCAGGTGATGCAGCACCGCGCCGAAGGCGATCGGCACGGTCTGGATCTGCGCGAACTGCGGCAACTGTTTCAGCTTCTGCCAGTGCAGGTAGGAGTAGGGCGAGACGAAGTCGAAGTACCAGCGCAGGGTGGCCATGGTGGTGTCCTTCAATGCGGTCAGGGCTGCGCATTGCGCTGCAGGTAGCGATCACGCAGGTCGGTCTGGCGCGAGCGCATCGGCATCGCACGCCCGCCCAGCCAGACCTGTTCGGCATAGTGCGCCACGTCCAGCGGGTCGCCTTCCCACAGCACCAGGTCGGCGCGCTTGCCGGGCTCGATGCTGCCGATCTGGTCGGCCACGCCGAACGCCTGTGCGGGTACCCGGGTCAGCCCGGCCAGACCGTCAGCCCAGGGCAGGCCGTTGGCCACTGCATTGCCAGCCAGCTGGCGCATCTTGCGCGCATTGTGGGTGGCGTCGCCGCGCTGCACGAACGACACCGGCACGCCTGCACGCTGCAGGCGTGCGGCGGTTTCCAGAGTGGCACCGATCTGGTCGAAGCTGGCTGGAAGGTTGGCCAGCACGTCGACGAATACCGGCACGTGCGCAGCGGCCAGCTCCGGCGCGACCTGCCAGGCTTCGCTGGCACCGGCAATGGCGATCTTCACCTTCTCGCGTGTGGCCCAGCGCAGCAGCTGGCGGATGTCCGAGGCACGATCCACCTCCACCACGATGCGGCCCTGGCCGGCCAGGTAGCGACTGAGTGTGCGGCGCCCGGCCGGGGTCAGCAGCGCGTGCGGCGAGTCTGCAGCCACCTGGCCGCGTGCTTCGTCGACCATCTGTTGCAGCAGCATCCATTGCGCGGCGCGCGAATGCCCGGTCAGTTCGGAGGCGGCCGCGCCGATGCGCAGGAACAGGGCACGCGGGCCGATCGGGTCGGTGCTGCCGTCCAGCCGCATTACGCCGCCCTGGCCGGCGACGAAACCACCGCCGGTGGCAGCGCCCAGCGCAGTGAAGCCGATGCCTTCCAGGCGCGTGACCGGAATCAGCACCGAGGCCGGGTTGTAGGCGAGCGTGACGTCGAATTCCGGGCGCAGCGGCTGCTCACCGAGCTTCAACGAACTGTCCACCGTGCTTGATTCACCCGAGACCTCTTCGATGCCGGTTTCGGTGATGCCACCGAACAGGGCCGGGGTCAGCGGTCTGCCATTGGCTTCGACCACGGTCGCCCCGGCCGGCGCGGACAGGCCGGGGCCGACCGCGCGGATGATGCCACCCTGGACCAGCACATCGGCGTTGTGCAGGCTGCCGCGTGCGCTGGCTGTGTGCACCGTTGCGTTGCGCACCAGCAGGTCCTGTGCCTGTGCGGATGCGGAGATGCAGGCCAGCACCATGACAGTAGCGCCGAACCATGCTCGGCTGCCCTTCGCGGCAGACTGCGTCAACTGCTTGAGCACCACCATCAGCGCACCTCCTGGCCAAGCTGGAAATCAGAACGCGGCGTCGCTGCCGGTGCACTGCGGTCGTACAACCTGCGGCCATCAATGAAGACCTGCTCGGCCAGCGCGTAGGAACTGAAAGGGTTGCCGTTCCAGACCACCACGTCGGCCATCTTGCCGGCCTCCAGGGTGCCGGTCTGGCCTTCAATGCCCAGCGCCTTGGCGGCGTTGGCGGTCATCCAGGTGATGGCGTGTTCGGGCGTGATCTCCGGCATGCGCGCGCGGCGCGCGGACGCCATCACCTTGGCCGCTTCCTGGTTCAGGCGCTGGATGCCCTCGGGTGAATCGGAGTGGACGATGGCGCAGCTGTTCTTCGGCCGGTCGACCAGCGCGATGTTCTCCGGAATGCCGTCGAAGGCTTCCATCTTGAAGCCCCACCAGTCGGCCCACAGCGCACCGCAGACGCCGTCGGCGGCCAGCCTGTCGGCCAGCTTGTAGGCCTCCACGCCGTGGTGGAAGGCGGCTACCTTGAAGCCGAATTCCTTGGCCAGATCGAGCATGGTGGCCATCTCGTCGGCGCGGTAGCAGTGGATGTGCACGCGGATGTCGCCTTCGATCGCGCCGGCCAGCGTGTCCAGCTTGAGATCGCGCTTGCCGCCGGCATCACCGGCGCTGTCGCCCTTGTCGCTGCCGAACCAGCTCTTGCGCTTGGCCGGCTTGGGTTTGTTCTTGGCGATGTAGTCGGCGGCATCGATGAAGGCGGCACGATAGCCGGCCACGTTGCCCATGCGCGTGGCCGGGGTCACGCCCTTGCCCTCGCCATAGACCCGCTTGGGGTTCTCGCCGCAGGCCATTTTCAGGCCCCACGGCGCACCGGGGAACTTCATCGCCTGGTAGGTGATGGCCGGGACGTTCTTCAGCGTCACGCCGCGGCCACCGACAAGGTTGGCCGAGCCCGGCAGCACCTGCATGCTGGTCACGCCGCCGGCCAGCGCGGTGGCGAAGCCCGGGTCCTGCGGCCACACCGAGTGTTCGGCCCAGACGTTGGCGGTGACCGGTGCGGTCATCTCGTTGCCGTCGCTGTGCGCACCGACACCCGGGCTGGGATACACGCCCAGGTGCGAATGCACGTCGATCAGGCCCGGAGTGACCCACTTGCCCTGTGCATCAATGCGGGTGACGCCCGCATCGGCCTGCAGCTGGCGGCCGACGGCAACGATGCGGCCGTCGCGCAGCAGCACATCGGCGTTGTCCAGGCGCTGGCCGGTACCGGTCAGCACGGTGGAATTCTGGATCAGTACCGGCGCATCGGGATGGGCCTGGTAGGTGCTGGGGTAGGGATCGGCGACAAAGCGCGAGGCGCCCACCGCCGGAGCCGTACTCAATGAAAGCAGCGCCAGGGCCACCCCGGCGCGCAACAACGTCGATGCCATGCAGTTCCCCTTGCAACCTGGTCCAACCGCCGACGCTAGCCCGGTGGTGGCGGGCTTGCCAAGTGACCTTCTTCACAGGACGGTCGACGGCGGCTCGACTGCACCGGCCGGGTGGCCGAAAATACCCGGTCCCCCGCCGTACCGGACCGCCCATGAAAAGCAAGCAGGAAATCGTCGACAACTGGCTGCCCCGGTATACCGGGGTGCCTCTGGACCACTTCGGCCAGCACATCCTGCTGACCAACTTCGGCGGCTACCTGCATACCTTTTCCGAGCTGACCGGTGCGCCGGTCATCGGCCTGGACCGGCCGATGGCAAGCGCCACGATCGACGGCATCACCATGATCAACTTCGGCATGGGCAGCCCCAATGCCGCGATCATCATGGACCTGCTGTCGGCGGTGATGCCCAAGGCGGTGCTGTTCCTGGGCAAGTGCGGCGGCCTCAAGCGCAAGAACCAGCTGGGCGACCTGGTGCTGCCAATCGCTGCGATCCGTGGTGAGGGTACCTCGGGTGACTACCTGCCGCCGGAAGTGCCGGCGTTGCCGGCGTTCGCGCTGCAGCGTGCGGTCTCGACCATGATCCGCGACCTCGGTCACGACTATTGGACCGGTACCGTCTACACCACCAACCGCCGGGTCTGGGAGCACGACGAGGCCTTCAAGGAGCGGCTGCGGGCGATGCGCTGCATGGCCATCGACATGGAAACCGCCACCGTGTTCGCCGCCGGCTTCGCCAACCACATCCCCAGCGGTGCGCTGCTGCTGGTGTCGGACCAGCCGATGATCCCCGATGGGGTCAAGACCGAAGCCTCCGATGCCAAGGTCAGCTCCCAGTTCGTGGAAAACCATATCCAGATCGGTATCGAGGCGCTTAAGCTTATCCGGCGCAACGGCAAGTCGGTCCGCCACCTGCGCTTCGACGAATGATGATGATGGCCTGGCGCGGCGCGCCGGCCTTGGGGAGTAGGTGATGGACGTTGCCGCGCAAGTGGTGGAATTCTGGAAGGAGGCGGGCCCTGCGAAGTGGTTCGCCCGCGACGACGCGTTCGACGCGCAGTTCCGCCAGTTGTTTCTGGATGAGCATTTCGCCGCCGCTTCGCGCGCGCGCGAACATTGGCTGGGCAGTGCCGAAGGGGCGCTGGCCCTGATGCTGCTGCTCGACCAGTTCCCGCGCAACTGCTTCCGGGGTACTGCCCATTCCTACGCCACCGATGGCCTGGCCCGGCATTACGCCATGCGCGCCATCGAGGAAGGCCTGGATCTGCAGCTGGTGCCGAAGCTGCGCGCCTTCATCTACCTGCCGTTCGAGCACTCCGAGGATCCGCTGGACCAGGACCGCTCGGTGGCGATGTTCGACGTGCTGGGTGACAAGGAATACCTGCAGTACGCCGAACTGCACCGCGACATCATCCGCCGCTTCGGTCGTTTCCCGCATCGCAATGCCGTGCTCGGTCGCTTCCCCACGGCGGAAGAACTGGATTACCTGGCCGAAGGCGGGTTCGCCGGCTAAGAAAAAGGGGACGGAGGGAATTAAGTCGTTTATGGCACAAACGACTTAATTCCCTCCGTCCCCTTTTTCAGTGCCGATCAGTACTTCGGCACGCCGTTGTCCACCTCTTCCGACCAGGCGTTGATGCCGCCGGTGACGTTGAACACCTTGGTGAAGCCCAGTGCACGGAACTGCTCGGCAGCCTGTGCGCTGCGGCCGCCGTGGTGGCACATGAAGGCCAGTGCGGTGTCCTTGGGCAGGGCCTCCAGCTCCGCACGGCCGTTGCCGTCGAAACTCTTGAACGGCACGCCCACGGCAGCGATCTCGCGCTCCTCGGCCGGGCGCACGTCCACCAGGGTGATGTTGCCGGCACGCACCAGGTCATCGGCATCACGCACGCTGATTTCCTGCACCGGCTTGGGTGCGTTCGGATTGTCGATGGCCAGGCCCTTGCCGCGGATGTCGTCCACCCAGTCGATGGTGATGCCGTTAGCGCGACGCGCGCTGGCCAGGTCGAACTGCACGCGCAGGCCGTTGGACTCGGCAGCGATCGCGCCTTCGTCGTGCGGAGCCAGCTGGAAGTTCGGCTGGAAGCCGGCGTCGATGCTCAGCTGCAGGGCAGCGCCCGGAGCGTCGGCCAGCGCGCCCTTGAGCATTTCCACGGCGGCCGGGGTGACGGTGATGCTCGGCGGGGTGCGGTCCGGTGCGGCCAGGCCCAGCACGCTGCTCAGCTCGCCGCTGGCGGCCATCTGCAGCACAATGTCGCTGCCACCGACCAGTTCGCCGTCGATGTACAGCTGCGGGATGGTCGGCCAGTCGCCGTAGGCCTTGATGCCTTCACGGATTTCCTGGTCGGCCAGCACGTTGACGTGGGCGAACTCGACGCCGAGATCCTGCAGGGCGCCCACGGCCTTGGCCGAGAAACCGCACTGCGGCATCGACGGCTGGCCCTTCATGAACAGCACGACGCGGTTGGCGTTGAGGATGGATTCGATGCGCGAACGCAGGGCGGGATCGAGGGACATGGACGTCGGGTTTCCGGGAATTCGAATCATCAATTCTACCCCTCATGGCATCATGGGGGATGAGCAACGCAGGAACATTGCATCGCATCCCGACCCGGCCCTGGCGCTGGCTGCCCTGGCTGGTGGCGTCGCAGTTGGCCGTGATCCTGGTATGGGTACTGGCAGGCTGGCACTGGGGCCTGCCGCTGATGGTGGCCAGCCACGCGCTGTTCATGGTGCCGATATTCCTGCCCAACAGCCGCTTCTACGCACCGGTGCTGAGCCGGTTGCCAGAGGCCGGCAACAGCGTCTGGCTGACGATCGATGACGGCCCCGGCCCGGAAACCCGCGCCGTGCTCGACCTGCTGGACCGCCACCAGGCGCGCGCCACCTTCTTCCTGGTGGGGGAACGTGCGCTGGCACAGCCGGAACTGGTGCAGGAGATCCTGCGCCGCGGCCACGACCTGGGCAACCACAGCCACAGCCACCCACAGGCGCGCTTCTGGCGTCTGGGCCCGGCGGCGATGCGGGCCGAGATCGAGGGCTGCCAGCATGCACTGCAGGCCCTGAGCGGGCATCCAGTGCGCTGGTACCGCTCGGTAGTGGGCATGACCAATCCGTTCGTGGCACCGGTGTTGAAGGCGCTGGGCCTGGTGCGCGTGGGCTGGAGTGCCCGGGGCTACGACGGCGTCGGCTGCACGCCGGAGGGCGTGCTGTCGCGGCTGTTGCCTGACCTGCAACCCGGCGCCATCGTGCTGCTGCATGAGGGCGCCGCCCACGGTCACAATCGCGTGATCATCGAACGCGTTCTGCAGGCGCTGGACGAGCGGGGGCTGAAGGCGCGGCTGCCGGTCCTGTAAACCAGGCTTCTGGCCGCTTGGGGCAGCCGGGCGTGGGCTCGCCCCTACAGGAATGGTCGCGAGGCCATCCACGCATGGCGTGGATCTACCGCAACAGCACAGCCGAGCGTGGGCTCGGCCTACAACGCGGGGCGTTTGGCCACCAGCAGCCAGCTGTTGAAGGGGGTACGCCCGTGCAGCGGCCGGGGTGCGGTCACCTGCAATCCAGCTTCGGCAAGCGTTGTCTGCAATACCTGCGGATCGGGGTAGTGGCGCGGTCGCGTGCCCATCCAGCCGATCAGCCAGGCCAGCCGGTCCGCCACCCGCGTGGTGCGGTCGCGGCCATCGCCGGTGGCCAGCGGCGTGCGCAGCAGCAGGCGGCCGCCGTGGGCCACCTGTGCGCTGGCCGCGCGCAGCAGTGCCTGCTGTGGGCCCGCGTCCAGGTACTGCAGCACGTCCAGCAGCAGGACGTGCCCGGCCTGCGCCGGCAGCGGCGCCTGCACATCCACGCAATCGAAGCGCACGTCATGCAGGTCGGCGGCAGCACGCTGCGCGCGGGTGATCTTGCCGGCATCCACGTCCACGCCAAGGTAGCGCTGGGTACCGCCGCGCTGGCGCAGTACATGGGCGAACAGGCCCAGCCCGCAGCCCAGGTCCAGCACCGGCTGTCCATCGTCAGGCAGATGCTGCAGCACGCCGTCGTACAGCGGATCGCTGCCGAGCTTGCCGCGGGTGTAGTAGTAGTCGCGGCGGCTGCCCCAGGCCTGCGCCGGGCGGAAGGCCTCGGCAATCAAGCGGGCCTGCGGGGCCGTCAGGGGAGTGCAGGGCAGGGGCGGGCCGTTCCGTGGCGTGCCGTCCATCGCCTCAGTCCGTGCCGCCAAGCAGGTGCGCGGCCACCGGCAGCGCGCGTGCGCTCCACAGCGCGTACATCCGCGCCGAAGGGTGCAGGCCATCCTCGGCGATCATCGTCGGGTCTTCGCCCTGTGCGCGGCTGATATCGGTGATGTCGACGAAGGCCACGCCCTGCTGGGTGCTGATCACTTCGGCTGCCGCGTTGAACTCGTCGGTCTCGATCTCGATCGCGGCCAGGTCGCGGCCACTGCCTGCGCCGAACGGGGTCGCGCCCCAATCGGGGAAGGACAGCACCAGCACGCGTCCGGCATCACCGCCAGCAAAGCCGATCGCCCGCTGCAGAAGCGCCAGGAACTGGCTGCGGTATTCGTCCAGCGGACGCCCGCGGTACTGGTTGTTGACGCCGATCAGCAGGCTGACGAAATCGAAGGGCCCCTGCGGCGCAGCCGCATCGATGCCCGCATCGAGTTCGTCGGTGGTCCAGCCGGTGGTGGCGATGGTCTGCGGATCGGACAGCTCAATGCCCTGCGCACGCAGCGTGGCGGCCAGCTGGTGTGGCCAGCGGCCTTCGACTGCAACCGCTTCACCGATGGTGTACGAATCACCCAGCGCCAGGTAGGACAGCGCCACGCTCAGGCCACCGAACGGCGCGGCTTCAGCGGCACGACCTTGGTCGCGTCCTCGGCACGTCGCGCCAGCACGCGGTCGATGCGCGCGAACACATCGCGCATCACCGAGGCTTCCGGCATCAGGGTCACGCGGAAATGATGGCGATAGGGCACGTTGAAGCTCGAGCCCGGCACCACCAGCACGCCTTCGTTGTTCATCAGGTCCAGCGCGAAGTTGTGGTCGTCGAAGCCCTTCGCAGCGGCGCCGACCACGGCCGGGAACGCGTACAGCGCGCCGGCCGGTGCGACCAGCGACAGGTGCTCGCTGGCTTCGCAGGCCTCGATGACCGCGCGGCGGGTTTCATACAGGCGGCCGCCCGGCGTGCACAGTTCGGAAATGGTGTCCGGACCGTTCACCGCGGCCTCGATGGCGTACTGGCCCGGCACGTTGGCGCACAGGCGCAGCGCGCCCAACAGATCCAGTGCCGCGCGGAAGTCACCCAGGCGGGCATCGTCGCCGCTGAGGTGGGCCCAGCCCACGCGCCAGCCGCAGGCGCGGTGCACCTTGCTCAGGCCGCTGAAGGTCAGGCACGGATGATCACCGGTCAGCGGCGCGACCGGCTGGAACACCGCGTCGTCGTACAGGATCTGGTCGTAGATCTCGTCGACCAGCAGCAACAGGTTGTGGCGGCGTGCGATCTCCACCACGCGCTCCAACAGTTCGCGCGGGTAGCTGGCGCCGCTGGGGTTGTTCGGATTGATCAGCACGATGGCGCGGGTGCGCGAGGACACCAGCGTCTCGATCTCGCTCGGGTCCGGCTGGAAGCCGTTCTCCGGTGCGCAGCGGTAGTACACCGGACGGCCATCGTTGAGGATGGTCGAGGCCGACCACAGCGGGTAGTCGGGCGAGGGCACCAGCACTTCATCGCCCGGGTTGAGCAGCGCACGCAGCGACAGGTCGATCAGCTCGCTGACGCCATTGCCGAGGAAGACACGGTCAGGGTGCGCATCGGGCGCGCCACGACGGGCGTAGTAGCTGGCGATGGCTTCGCGCGCCACCGGCAGGCCCTGCTGGTGCGTGTACGGGTCGGTGCGGCCCATGTCGTCAGCGATCGCACGCTGCAGGTGCTCCGGCGCGCGGAAGCCGAAAGCGCCCGGATTGCCGATGTTGAGCTTGATCAGCTTGCGGCCCTGCGCCTCCAGCTCCCGGGCTCGCCGCGCCAGTTCTCCGCGGATTTCGTAGCGCACTTCGGAAAGGCGCTCGCGGATGGCCAGGGGCTTGGGCGAGTTGGTGGACATGGGAGCTGGGCCGTCAAAAGGCATGGGGCTTCCATCCTACCGGAATTGCTGCAATGCATGGCAAGGGCGCCGGGCCCGTCATTGCTGGGCTGGCAGGGCGCCGGCACAGGTAGAATGGCGGCGATGACCCAGACCCCCGATTTCATCGCCCTGCAGACCATTGGCTGGCCCTGGCCGGGCCCGGCGCAGCAGGCCGACTGGCAGGCCGCAATGGCCGCACATCCGCAGGCCCGCCCGGCACGGGTGATCGAACAGCACCGCACCCACTACGTGGTGGCCGATGGCCCGGATGCGTCGATCAAGGCCGAGTCGCTGCCGGAATGGCAGCGCCCGCGCTTCCCCAGCCATGAACGGCCGGCGGTGGGTGACTGGGTGCTGCTCGATGGCATCCGCATCGTCGCCCTGCTGCCACGCCGCACCGCGATCAAGCGAGGCGCCGCCGGCGAGCACTACCACCAGCAGGTGATCGCGGCCAACATCGACACGGTGTTCATCGTCTGCGGCCTGGATGCCGACTTCAATCCGCGCCGCATCGAGCGCTACCTGCTGCTGGTCGGCGGTGGCGGTGCCGAACCGGTGGTAGTGCTGACCAAGGCTGACCAGACCGAGTACAGCGAAGACGCGCTGGCGGTGCTGGAAGAGCTGGAGATGCAGGGTATCGCGCTGCATGCGATCAATGGCCTGGATGCCGACAGCGTGGCGGTGCTGCAACCGTGGCTGGGCCCGGGCCGCACGGTGGTGCTGGTGGGCTCGTCCGGTGCCGGCAAATCGACGCTGACCAACACCCTGCTGGGCGAGCAGCGGATGAAGACCAACGCGGTGCGCGCCAACGATTCGCGCGGACGCCACACCACCACGCACCGCGCACTGATGCCGCTGCCGACCGGCGCCTGCCTGATCGACACCCCCGGCATGCGCGAGCTGAAGCCGACCGGTGAAGAGACGCTGTCCGAAGGCGGCTTCGCCGATATCGAAGCGCTGGCCGCACAGTGCCGTTTCAACGACTGCAAGCACCAGCAGGAACCGGGCTGTGCCGTACGCGCAGCGATCGACGCAGGTGAGATCGAAGAGAGCCGGCTGCTCAACTACTTCAAGCTGAAGGAAGAAGTGGCCGCCGCCGCCGCCAAGCTGGCGGTCCGCCAGGCCGAGACCGCGCAGGAGCGTGGCGGCAAGAAGGGCAAGGGCCAGCAGTTCCGCCCGGCCGGCAAGCCGCGTAGGCGTTGATCGGTACCGCGGGGTCGGATCCCATTGCACCGCAATGGGCGCTGACCCCTGCAATGAACCCGCCTCTGTCTGCTTCGGGCGGATGCCAACTGCCCGCTCCTGGTAGGTGCCAACCCTGGTTGGCACGGGTGTGTCCGAAGCCCGCCGTCGGCGGATGCCAACCAACGTTGGCACCTACCAAAGCAAGGGCAGGGCGCTATAGTCCGCGCATGGAACCGACTGCGACGCTGGACCGTGACGTGGCCCACCATGCAGCGCTCGATGCGCGCCTGGTCGAGGCCGTGGGAGGCATCCGCCTGCTGGGCCTGACCAGTTGGCCGGCAACGGTGCAGGCACCGTTCCTGGACAGCGTGGCACGTGGTCAGCCGGTGCTGCCGAAGGTGGATTACCCACGGCTGGACTTCAGCGAAGAACGTCGCGCGCTGGCCGCGATCGCCGCCGACTGCGACGACAGCCACCCACTGGGCCACTACGTGCGGCAATCGGCGCAGAGCTGGGACCTGGCCGCGCAGCTGCTGGAAGGGCTGGGCACCGCCGCCGTCGATACCTGTTCGGTGCAGCTGTTCGGCGCGCCGGAGCAGCCGCTGCCGGGCAATGGCCCGAGCACGCGCGAAGCGGCGCGCCACTTCATCCAGATTGCCGCCGAACTGGACCACGAACTGCTGGCGCCGGAAGAGCAGGTGCCAGTGTCGGCCATCGCCCTGCAGCTGCAGCTGCAGAACGACCTGGATGCCTTCTTCGAATCGCGCATCATCCAGGTACAGCTCGACCCGGAACTGGTGTCCAAAGCAGCTGCCGGCCCGACCCGCATCCGACTGCGCACCAGCGCCCGCTTCAGTGCCTATGACCGCGCGCAGCTGTTCCACCACGAAGCGCTGGTGCATTCGCTGACCGCATTGAATGGCCGCGAACAGCCGGTGCTGCCCAGCCTGGCATTGTCCTCGCCACGGGTGACCGCCACCCAGGAAGGTCTGGCCACCTTCGCCGAGCAGATCACTGGCAGCATCGACATCGAGCGCCTGAAGCGCATCAGCCTGCGTACCGAAGCGATTGCGATGGCACGCGAAGGCGCCGATTTCATCGAAGTGTTCCGCTATTTCTGCGACGCCGGGCAGAATGCGGAGGAGAGCTTCGCCTCGGCACAGCGCGTGTTCCGCGGCGTGCCGCCGAATGGCGGCCTGGCCTTCACCAAGGACACGGTGTACCTGCGCGGCCTGGTGTCGGTGCACACCTTCTTCCGCCACATGCTGGCCGAGGACCGCCTGCAGGTCTGCCGCTGGTTGTTCGCCGGCAAGATGAGCCTGACCGATGCGATCGCGTTCGCGCCGTTGTTCGAGGCGGGGGTGCTGAAGCCGCCGCGCTGGCTGCCGCACTGGGTGAGCCGGGCGAACGGCCTGGCCGGGATGCTGGCGTTCTCGCTGTTTGCCAACCGGATACGGATGGACCAGCTGGCGCCGGAATGAAATGCGTTGGCGGGATGATGCGCTGGCGCCTCGATTGATGTCGCTGGGCGGCGGTGGGGCACCCTGGCCAGGACACGCCGTAAACCCATCCATGGGGGCTCGATCGGCGCATCCATGCGCCTCACGGTCCTGGCCAGGGTGCCCCACCGCCGCCAGACAGTTTCCCGCGCGGGCGGCAGCACATCATCGCGCCGAAGGGATTGCGCTTGAAAAGCAAAGAGCCGGGCAATGCCCGGCTCTTTGCTTCTGCTCTTCTTTGCCTTCCGCACCGTGGCGCGGGAAGCCGTCGAGCAGGGTCGGATGGGCCGGCGCAGGACCGTTGGCGCCATGGATGGCGCCATCGAGCCCCCATGGATGGGTTTACGGCGTGTCCTGCGCCGGCCCATCCGGCTCTGCCCCGCGATGATAATCAAGACGCTGCGGAGCAACGCTTTCGACTTAGAACTCCGCCGCCACCGTCATGAACAACTGACGCGGTGCGCTCGCATGGATCGCATAGCGCGTGCCCTTCGGATCGGTCGGCGCGAACGAGCTCAGTTGGCCGGCATAGCGCTTGTTGGTCAGGTTGGTCGCGTTCAACGACACCCGCACGTTGCGCAGGCCCAGGCCCGGGCCGAAATCGTAGCCCGCACCGGCGTCGAAGGTGGTCACGCCCGGCACCGACTGGTCGTTGGTGTAGGTGTAGTAGCGCTTGCCGGTGTACTTGGCACGCAGGCTGGCGAAGAAGCCATCGCGGTTCCAGCTGATCTCACTGGAGGCCATGCGCTGCGGCGTATCCACCGTGATCTTGCCGGCCACCGGAACGATGGCGCCGCCCGAGGTGTAGTCATCCTCGTAGGTGGTCTTGTTCCAGGACAGCGCGTTGTACCACTGCAGGCCGTCGATCGGCTTGAGGATGAAGGTCAGTTCCGCGCCGTAGCTCTTCACCGAACCGACGTTGATGAAGCGCGTCACGCACTCCGGACGCGTGCCGACTTCGATGCTCGAGCACGGGTTCAACGACAGCAGGCGGTTGTCGAACTTGACGTTGTATGCGGCGATCGAGGCCTGGTACTTCTCGCCGAAGGTACGGAAGCCGGCTTCCAGGCTCTTGGACTTCTCCGGCTCCAGGCCAGCGCTGGCCGCGAACGATTCCGGCGACACCTGCAGCGGGCCGCCGCTGCCACCGCCGACGAAGGCGGCGATGTTTTCGGCGTACGAGGCGAACAGCTCGTTGTTGGCATTGAGCTTGAAGCCCAGGCCCACCTGCGGCAGCACCGATTCCTTGGCGGTCAGCGTGCCCGAGGCGATGCTGGTTTCCACGCCCGGCTGGGCGGTGGCACGCATGCGGGTGTTCGGGCTCTTGATGCCCACGTCCACGGTCAGGCGCTGGTCCAGGAAGCGCATGCGGTCCTGCACGTAGAACTGGCGCGTGCGGATGTCGAAGTCCTGGTTGAACAGCAGGCGATCAGGGTTCTTCAGGTACAGGTCGTCCAGGAACGGGCCACTGATGTAGTAGAAGTTGCGCGACACGTTGTGGTCGTTCTGCTCGTACCACAGGCCGGCTTCCAGTTCGTGGATGCCCACCGTCCACGACAGCGCGGCGGTCAGGCCGTCGCGGTTGATCGTGTAGTTGGTGCTGCGGATCGAGATCGGCAGCATCCTGTCGGTGCCCGGGTAGGACGGCTGGCCCGGTGCCCACCAGTGGCCCTGGCCACGGTTGTCGTGGTGATAGGCCAGCAGCTTCAGGCGGCCCTGCTCGCCCAGGCGCAGGTCGGCATCGACCGAATAGAGATTGTCGTCACGCAGTGCGCGGCTCTGGTAGTAGGCATCGTCGATGCTGCGGACATTGCCGCTGTACTTGCACTTCGAAGCATTGAAGGTGCCCGGCGCGCAGTACGCAGCGGCCACGGCGCGATCCCAGTCCGGCGCGTAGATGTTCCAATCCCAGCCCAGGCCACGCGCCAGCATGTCCTTGGACAGGTAGGCGTAGTTGGCCTGGCTGGCGCGCGAGGTGGCCACGAACGCACCGAAGCGGTGGTCGCCGACATTCCACACTGCCTTGGCGTTGAACTGGCGGGTGGTCTGGTTCTGGTAGGGCGCGGCCCACATGTCCTGGTCCTGGTGCACGCCGGACACATAGGCCGAGAAGCCGTTGATGTCACCGGTATCCACGCGCAGGTAGCCACGGCGCTGGCTGTTGTCGCCGACGGTGACGCTGGCGCGGCCACCGAACTCGGTGGACGGGTCCATCGAGAAGTACTGGATGGTGCCGCCCAGGTTGCTGGTCGAGGCCACGCCCAGCGAACCGATGCCCTGCGACAGCTCGGCACCGGCCAGGTTCTCGGCGATGATGGCGCGGGCGATGCTCAGGCCGTTGTAGTTGCCGTAGCTGTTGTCGCCCAGCGGGATGCCGTCCAGCGTGTAGCCGAGGCGGCTCTTGTCGAAGCCGCGCAGGCTGATGGTCTGCGATTCTTCGTTGGCGCCGAAGGCATCGTTGGACTGCACCGACACGCCCGGCAGGCGGTCGAGGATCTTCTGGCCGCTGGTGCCCGGCGGCAGCACCTGCTTGTCGACGGTGGTGATGCGCTGCACCTGGCGGGTCTCGCCCTGGCCGATCACGGAGACGGTATCCAGCGTCTGCGCGCTCAGCGCGGCATCGGTGCTGGCGCCGGTATCGGCGGCGGTGGCGGCATGGGCGCTGGTGGCGGCGGAGAGGGCGATCGCCACGGCGATCGTCAGGTGTCGGGTCTGCATGGTGGTCCGTTGCATTGGGGGTGGTCACCGGCACGCGTGCGCGGTGCATGGCCACTATGCGAACGGAACATGAAACCTTCTTTACGAAAAACCAACGAACGATGCAGGGCAGTGGTGCGTGCTCTGCAACATGTTCGTCATGGTGGTAGGCCGGTGGGAATCAGAAGCGCTCCCCAGGCCAGCTCAATTTGAGCTGGTCCATGCAGTCACGGTCATGCTCGGAGAATGAGAACCCGATCTGGATGCCGTTCACTACTGTGCCGAACACCGTCGACTCGTCCAGGCTATGCCCTGACGGCACGGAAAGGACATTGAAGTCGGGGTAGCGACGACCCATCTGCTTTCGCGAGATGCAGGCGCCGCTCAGCCGCAGCGTAATGCCTTTGATGATTCGCCCCGACGCGTCGGTGTAGATCTGGCCAGAGGGCCCCTTGATCCTCCCAGCGACCGCGAATGGCGCCAGATCGATGGTGGCGCTGTCGCCCCGGCCCCTTCTTGCTTCCGAACGCGAGCCGGGTGGAGCCAGGGGTGATAGCTGCGCGACAAGGTCAGAGCGTGACAGCTGCAAGGACCAGCGCTCCACGAGCCGCCAGGTTGCATCCGCCTCTTCCGCAGTGGCAGCGGACGTGGCTGCTGTTGCAGAACCGGCAACCAACAGGCTCAGGATCAGAAGAAGTTCAGGGACGGGCTGCGATCGCTTCATCGTAGATTCTTCCGTAGAAGTCGTTGTAGTTCTCGCCGGTGGTTGAAGTTACGTTGTTGTCGCAGAACAGCTTACCTACCTGCCGGTCCAGGTCTTCACCGCCGGCATCGGCCTGTGCGATGAGGCCAGGACCGTTGGACGCAGCTACGCCGATGTCGTAGTACCCCAGGCTGGTCACCAGAAGCTCACTGCGCGCGGTGAGGTTGTTGAGTACCGCTTTCCCCTCCATGGTGCAGAAGTGCTGGATGAACGCACCTCGGGTGCTCAGGGCGATACCTTCGAAATACAGTGCGTGTCCCACTTCATGGGCAATGGCTGCGATCCGGAAGTAATAGCCTGCAATGTCGGAGGAATCGCAGTCGAAGGACTGGATGTAGATCCGGATGGGATCGCGATTGGTATAGGACGCGGGAGCCCAGGCGAAGGTCCACTCCGGATGGCCGGTGATCTGCGCGTCGAGCGTGGGCGCGCGTGGGATCAGCCAGTCGGGGCAGCCCAGGCCCGTGATCACCCGCATAGGCGGGGGCTCCGCGCGGGTCGGTGTCGCCAGCAGCGTAGTGGCGACCACGAGAAGCGCAATCAGCAATGCACGCATGCCAACCTCCTTGATCCGCGATTCCAGCCGTTCATCCATCGGGCTCGGCGAGCGCTGGCAGGTATAGCAGCGTTCTGCCGATGTATCGGGAAGTGCGTCTCAGAAATGCAGAAACAAAAGGGGCCGGATCACCTTCACAACTGAAGGTGATCCGGCCCCCGCGCACTCCGTGGGGGAGGGCTTAGCCCATGTACAGGCCACCGTTGACCGGATAGTCGGCACCGGTCACATACGAGGCTTCATCCGACGCCAGCCACGCGCACAGGCCGGCCACTTCCTCGGGGCGGCCCAGGCGGCGAACCGGCACCGAGGCGGCCAGCCGGTCCAGCACATCCGGCGGGAAGCTGCTGATCGCCTGGCTGGCGATGTAGCCCGGCGACAGCGTGTTGACGGTGACCCCGCGCGACGCAACTTCGGCAGCCAGCGCACGGCTGAAGCCATGCATCGCGGCCTTGGCGGTGGCGTAGTTCACCTGGCCGATCTGTCCCTTGTGGGCACTGACCGAACCGATGTTGATGATGCGGCCCCAGCCCCGCGTGGCCATGCCGTCCACCACCTGCTTGGTCAGGTTGAACAGCGCGTTGAGGTTGGACGCGATCACCGCGTTCCAGTCCTCCACCGTCATCTGCCGGAACAGCAGGTCGCGGCTGCCGCCGGAATTGTTGACCAGTACATCCACCTCGCCGACTTCGGCGCGGACCTTGGCGAACGCCGCGCTGGTCGAGGCCCAGTCCGTCGCGTTGCCTTCGGAGGCGATGAAGTCGAATCCCTGTTCGCGCTGCTCGCGCAGCCAGTTGGCCTTGCGCGGCGAGTTCGGCGCGCAGCCGGCAACCACGGTGTGGCCGCTGCGGGCCAGGCTCTGGCAGATGGCAGTGCCGACACTGCCCATTCCACTGGTGACGTAAGCGATTCGAAGCGTCATTGCAGAAGGCTCCTTGGCAAAGGGTCAGGCGGCGAGGGGATACAGGCCGAACAGCAGGCTGCCGACCATCAGCAGCATCGAGATGGCGATGGCCCACTTCAGGGTGAACTTCTGGTGGTCGGCGAATTCGACCTTGGCCAGGCCCACCAGCAGGTAGGTGGACGGCACCAGCGGGCTGAGCAGGTGCACCGGCTGGCCGGCCAGCGAGGCGCGCGCCATTTCCACCGGGGTGATGCCGTAGTTGCCAGCGGCCTCGGACAGGATCGGCAGCACGCCGAAGTAGAACGCGTCGTTGGACATGAAGAAGGTGAACGGCATCGACGCCACCGCCGTGATCACCGCCAGGTACGGGCCCCACGATTCCGGAATCACCGCCAGGAAGCTGTGCGACATCGCTTCGACCATGCCGGTGTTGTTGAGGATGCCGGTGAAGATGCCTGCGGCGAAGATCAGCGACACCACCGACAGCACGTTGCCGGCATGGTTGACCACGCGGCGGCGCTGCTCGGCCAGGTTCGGATAGTTGATCACCAGGGCGATGGCGAAGCCGACCATGAACAGCACTGGCATCGGCAGCACGCCGATGATCAGCGCGGTCATCAGTGCCACGGTCAGCGCCAGGTTCACCCACAGCAGCTTCGGGCGCTTGATGTCTTCGGCGTCTTCCACGGTCGGCAGCGGGTTGCTGTCATCGGACACGCTGTTGTCCATCCAGCTGCCGCCCTTGGGCAGGGTCACCACGCCGAGGCGACGGCGTTCCTTCAGGCCCAGGTACCAGGCCAGCAGCAGCACGCCGGCACAGGCGATCACCATCGACGGGATCAGCGGCACGAACACGTCGGCCGGGTCCACGTGCAGCGCGGTGGCCGCGCGTGCGGTCGGGCCGCCCCACGGGGTCAGGTTCATCACGCCGCCGGCGAGGATGGTCACGCACGTCATGTTCAGCGCGTTCATGCCCAACCGCTGGTACAGCGGCAGCATCGCCGAGACGGTGATCATGTAGGTGGTCGAGCCATCGCCATCGAGCGAGATCAGCATCGCCAGCACCGCGGTGCCAAGCACGATCTTCATCGGGTCGCCCTTGACGAAGCGCAGGATCACCCGCACCAGCGGATCGAACAGGCCCGCGTCGATCATCACCCCGAAGTAGAGGATGGCGAACATCAGCATCACGCCGGTCGGCGCGATCTTCTTGATGCCCTCCAGCATCATCTCGTCGATGCCGGCACCGAAGCCACCGATCAGCGCGAACAGGATGGGAATGGTGATCAGGGCGACGAGCGGCGACAGGCGTTTGCTCATGATCAAGTACATGAACGTAATGACCATGCCAAAGCCGAGGATGCTCAGCATCATCTGCGGACTCCTTGCGAAAACAGGACGTGGGGAGTGGAAGGGGCCCGGGCGGAATGCCCGGAATGTCGGGCCTAGAAGTCGTACTGCAGGCGGCCGGTGACCGCGCGCGTGCGGTCCACCGTCACCCCGGCCAGGCGATCACGGTTGCGGCTTTCGATCACGTTGAGCATGAAGCGCAGGTTGTCGCGCAGGTACCAGTTGCCACCCAGCGTCCAGGCTTCGGTACTGCCGCGACGCAGGTCCGGCGCACCGTCGAGATGCTGCGCGCCCCACATCTGGTCGTAGCGCAGCGCCACTTCGAAGGCACCGGCCTTGTGCCGGATGTCCTTCACCCGCGCGAATCGACCGGTCTTGCGGTCGTAGGCACGACTTTCGCCGGTGACGAACCAGCTGAGCATGCCGTAGGCCGCCATTACATCGCCGCGCTGCGCGCCGTCGTCGAAGGTTGCGCCACTGAACTCGCCCTGCCACGACAGCGGGCCGCGCACCTGCGCGTATTCCAGCGACCACTTGTTGACGTCGGTATCGCGGCCGGCGGAGAAGTCGACCAGGGTCAGGCGACTGTTGTCGGACAGATGGCCGGCCGGGCGCGGGCGGATGCGCAGGCCGGGCACGCCGTTGGCGCCGGGGTTGTCGTAGGCCTCGCGGGCCAGCGACAGGCCCAGGTGCAGCACGTCGCCATCGCTGGGCGAGGGTGCCCAGGTGACGCGGCCACCGGCGGCGCGACCCTTCACCTGCCAGGCGTCGATGCTCTCCAGGCTGTAGAGGCTGGCCGCCCAGGTGAAGTCACCGGGGTTGGCCTGCCAGGACGCACCCAGGCGGTACAGCGGCGCCAACGTGGTGCCGGCGTTGCCACGTTCCAGGAAGCTGCCGTAGTTGGAGCTGGTGCGGTCATCCAGCGAGAAGTACTGCTTGAACTGGCCCACGGTCAGCTTGCCGGCCTTGCCGAAGCTGCGTGCCAGGTACACGTCCTTGGCCTCGACGCGGTCGCCGGAGAAATCGGCTTCCAGCTTGTAGTCGACCACGAAGAACTTGCCGGACACGTCAACCCACGCACGGCGGATTTCGGTGTCGTCCTTGTTCGGGGTGCCCCGGTTGTCGTTGTCGAAGGTGGCGAAGTCCAGGTGCAGGCGACCACCCAGGGTGGCGGTGACCGGACGGTCGTCTTCGGCGGCGAAGGCCGGCGCCGACAGGGCAGCCAGCGCCATCATGGCGGCAGGGCGCCGCCAGGCAAACGTGAATTCCACAAACCCTCCCAGGTGCGCGCCAGGCGCGCGGCAATCGTGGGCACCGGACGGTGCGCGGCCGCAGTCTGGGTCGGGCAAGCTGTCATCGTCCTGTCAACGGATTGTGCGGTGCAGCGTAAAGCGGCCCGCTGCTGCCTCCGGGCGGGGGCCGGCGAGCGCGACAGCGGCATGCGGTAGCATTCGTTTCCCCTCCCACCCCCGTGCCCATGCGCCTGCTGCTGGTCGAAGACAACCCGGATCTGGCCGATGCGATCATCCGCCGCATGCGCCGCAGTGGGCATGCCGTGGACTGGCAGGCCGATGGCCTGGCGGCGGCCAGCGTGCTGCGCTACCAGAGCTTCGACCTGGTGGTGCTGGATATCGGCCTGCCCAAGCTCGATGGCCTGCGCGTGCTGGCCGGCATGCGCGAGCGCGGCGACAGCACGCCGGTGCTGATGCTGACCGCGCGCGATGGCATCGAAGACCGCGTGCAGGCGCTGGATGTCGGCGCCGATGACTACCTGGGCAAACCGTTCGATTTCCGCGAGTTCGAAGCACGCTGCCGCGTGCTGCTGCGGCGTGCGCGTGGGCAGGCCAGCGAAGTGGTGCAGATCGGCGGCTTCCAGTTCGATAACGCCGCGCACCGGGTCAGTCTCGACGGTGAACCGATCGAACTGCCCAACCGCGAGTACCGGCTGCTGGAGATCCTGGTCGGCCGCCTCGGCCAGGTGGTCGGCAAGGACGAAATCGGCAACGGCCTGTTCGGCTTCGACGACGAAGCCGGCCCGAATGCCATCGAGCTGTATGTGGGGCGCCTGAGAAAAAAGCTGGCAGGCGCACCGCTGCGCATCACCACGGTGCGCGGCGTTGGCTACCTGCTGGAAACCAGTGATGACAGCGCCGACGCCGATGGCTGACGCGCGTACCGCGAATGCCGCACCGGGCTCGCTGCGGCGCACGCTGCTGCTCTACCTCGGCGCGTTGCTGGCGGTGTTCGCGGTGGCCCTGCTGTTTGCGGCGCGCGGGTATGGTCAGCGCGCCGCCAACCGTTCCTACGATCACCTGCTGGTGTCCTCGGCGTTGTCCATTGCCGATTCGGTGGCCCTGGTCGATGGCCAATGGCAGGTCGATCTGCCCTATGCCGCGCTGGACCTGCTGGCGATGGCCCCGGAAGACCGCGTGTTCTATCGGGTCGCCGACAGCCGCGGCAACCTGATCACCGGCTACGGCGACCTGCCGGCGCCGCCGCGACGGCCCGGCACGCAACCGCAGCTGTTTGATGCGGCGTACAGCGGCGAGACCGTGCGCTTCGTGGTGGTCGGCCGCAGTTTCGCCGCCGCCTCGGCGCAGGGGGAAGTACAGGTGCAGGTCGGCCAGACCCGGCGTGCGCGCGAAGCGGTCGCGCAGGACATGGTCAACCGTGCATTGCTGGCGATCGGTGTGCTGTCCGGGCTGCTGCTGGCGCTGGTGGCCTTTGGCGTGCATCGCGCGTTCCGGCCATTGGTGCGGGTGGAACGCGAGCTGTCGCGCCGCGAGCCATCCGACCTGAAGCCGCTGGATGCGCGCGTGCCGCGTGAGATGGACCAGATGGTGGCGGCGTTGAACCGCTTCATGGAACGACTGTCCAGCAGCAACGAGACCTTGCGCGCGTTCATGGCCGAGGCCGCGCACCAGATGCGTACGCCGTTGGCTGCCCTGCGCGCGCAGGCACAGCTGGCGCTGGATGACGACGACCCCGAGGACATGCGGCGCAGCCTGCAGGCGATCGAACGCAATGCCACCCACATGAGTCGGTTGCTGAACCAGCTGCTCAGCGATGCCAGCGTGATCCATCGCTCGCATCTGCAGCGCTTTGCAGCGGTGGACCTGGCCGAGACCGTGCACCAGGCCCTGCATGAAGCACTGCCGCAGGCCGGCCCGGCACCGCGCGTACAACTGGCGATGACCGCCGAGCCGGTACAGGTACATGGCGATGCGCTGCTGTTGCGCGAGGCGATCAAGAACCTGGTCGACAACGCGTTGAAGTACGGTGGTGATGGGCCGTTGCAGATCGCATTGACCGTGGAAGGCGGGCAGGCCGTGCTGACCATCGCCGACCACGGTGCCGGCATTGCCGCCGCCGATGCCGAACGCGTGTTCGAGCGCTTCGCCCGTGGCGAAGGCGCGCCGTCCGGCGGCGCCGGGCTTGGCCTGGCCATCGTCAAGCGCGTGGTCGACAGCCATGGCGGTCGCATCGACCTCAGCAACCGTCCGCAGGGCGGGCTGGTCGCCACCATCCGCCTGCCCCGGAGCACTCCATGATCCGCCTGTTCGCTGCTGCCGTTGCCTTGCTGCTGGCCCTGCCGGTGCTTGCGGCACCGGGCGACGTGCGCCGCTTCCCGGCCCAGGCAAAGGCCACTGCGCAGCTGCGCATCCACGGCACCACCGACATCGAAGTGTTCGCGGTAGTGATTGCCGACTACCAGCGGCTGCACCCCGGCACTGAGGTGGTGTACGAGGACATCATCACCCAGGACCTGTACGCGCGGTACCTGCACGACCGCGGCGGACCGGCATCGCCGGACCTGCTGATCTCCAGCGGCATGGACCTGCAGACCAAGCTGGTCAACGACGGCCACGCGCTGCCGCATCGTTCGGCGCAGACCGCTGCGCTGCCGGCCTGGGCGCAGTGGCGCAACGAGGCCTTCGGCATCAGCTACGAGCCGGTGGTGATGGTCTACAACACCCGCGCACTGCCGGCTGCGAAGGTGCCGCACACGCGTCGGCAACTGCTGGACCGGTTGCGCGCGGAGGGGGCACCGCTGCGCGGCAGGGTCGGTACCTATGACATCGAGCGCAGCAGTGTCGGCTACCTGTTGTCTACCCAGGATGCGCAGCGTGGCAGCATCGCCGGCGCGTTGCTGGGCGCGCTGGGCGACAACGACGTGGTGCGCGAGGAGCGCACCGGCGTGCTGCTGGACAAGGTCGCCAGCGGACAGCTGTCGCTGGTCTACAACGTGCTCGGCTCCTACGCGCAGGCGCGCATCGACGCGGGTGCGCCGCTGGCGATCGTGGAGCCCGAGGACTACACGCTGGTGGTGCTGCGTACCGCGGTGATTCCACGTACCGGCCCACACCCGGAAGAAGCCCGGCGCTTCCTCGACTACCTGTTGTCACCACGTGGCCAGCAGGTGCTGTCGCGCGAGGCACGGCTGATGCCGATCGTGACCGGCAACGCAGGTGGCGACGATGCGCCCGGCCGCAGCCGCCGCCCGATCCAGCTCGGCCCGGGCCTGCTGGTGTACCTGGACGCGCTCAAGCGCCGCCAGTTCCTGGATGCCTGGCGCAGCAGCGTGGAGCCGGCAGGGCGCTGAGGCTCCGGCCTGCCCGTACAATGGCGGCATGAGCGAATACACCATCCTGATCGCCGATGACCACCCGCTGCTGCGTTCGGCGGTGGTGCAGTCATTGCGGCAGAGCCTGCCGCTGGCGCAGGTGCGCGAGGTCGCCAGCGCCGAGGCATTGGCCGAAGCACTCGACGCGTACCCGGACGTGGACCTGGTGCTGCTGGACCTGACCATGCCCGGCGCGCACGGTTTCTCCGCGCTGCTGCACGTGCGCGGCTCGCATCCGGACATCCCGGTGGTGATCCTCTCGTCCAACGACCACCCACGGGTGATCCGCCGTGCCCAGCAGTTCGGCGCGGCCGGCTTCATTCCGAAGTCGGCCCCGGCCGAGACCATCGGCGAGGCCGTGCAGGCGGTGCTCGATGGTGGCCTGTGGTTCCCGGCGATGGCCGCCGAGCGTTCGGAGGCCGATGCACTGCTGGCCAGCCGCCTGGCCCAGCTGACCCCGCAGCAGTTCCGCGTGCTGCTGTGCCTGGCCGATGGCCTGCTCAACAAGCAGATTGCCTATACGCTGGGGTTGGCCGAGAACACGGTGAAGGTGCATGTCACCGCGATCCTGAAGAAGCTCGAATGCCATAGCCGCACGCAGGCAGCGGTGCTGGTGAAGGCGCTGGAGCCTGAGGGCGACGCCGGCATCGGGTTGTAGTTTCCAGCCAACGGCGCAGCCCCTCGTGGGTGGGTTTGGGTTGGTCGCTGAAAGCAGAAGCTGCGAGCGGGCCAGTCGGGTTGGGTGCGCGGGGGACGCCGTGAATCCGCCCCTGGAGGCTTGGCAGCCGCTTGCTCGTGTGCGCTGTCCTGCGCACACGGCAAGACCCGGGTTGGGCGTCCTGCCCAACCCGCCCGAGGCATGCCTCGGGCCCATGCGGCTGACACCCCCGCGCACCCAACCCGACCGACCTCTGACAGATTTCGGTGGCCTGTCACCCACGGAAGAGAAAAGAAGATCAAAAGCAAAGGCAGCCTGGCAGGCCATTTTTCGTAGAGCCGAGCCCACGCTCGGCTGCTTTCCGGCCCGTCCGTGAGGCCGAGCATGGGCTCGGCTCTACACGAGCAAGCGCAGCGCGCGACCCGCTTTTGATCTTTTTTCTTCTCCGAGGGTGGACGCGCACGGAACGTGTCCGTGGCCGGGCAGATGGGCTGCACAGGGGCGTGAGCCGCATGGATGCGGCGACCGAGCTTACAGGGACGTACTTGCAGCGGCCCCTGTGCAGCCCATCTGCCCGGTCCCACCGATGAACTGCTTTGTGCGACCACCCACGAGGGGCTGCGCCATTGGCTGGAAACTACCCGCGATGCCGGATCAACAACTGGCTCATCAACGCCCGCAGCGCCGGCGGCTTCACCGGCTTGGCCATCATTCCCCAACCGCGCTCGCCGGCCATCTCACGCAATCCCGCATCGCGCTCGGCGGTGACCAGCACCACCGGCGGGCGCGCTTGCCACAACTCGGCCAGCGTCTCGTACAGCACCGGCCCGTGGTGATCGCCCATGCGCACATCCAGCAGCACCAGCTCCGGCACCGCGCCTGTTGCCGCCAGCTGCAGCGCCGCCTGCGGGCCGTCGGCCAGCGCCACCTCGCAGCCCCAGCGCTCCAGCAGCGCGCGGCTGGCGGCGCAGACGTGCGGATCGTCGTCGATCACCCACACCCGGCGACCGCGCAGCGGATTGTCCGCGGCCGGTTCCTGCACCAGCACCGGCACAGGAGCAGTAGCGGGAATCGCGCTGGCTTCGCCGAACGGCACGCCCACCGCGAACACGCTGCCCTGGCCCAGCTGCGAGCGCAGGCGGATCGGGTGGCCGAGCAGCCGACCGATGCGGTCGACGATTGCCAGGCCAAGGCCGGCGCCGCGCTGCTGGCCGTCGTGCAGGCGGCGGAACTCCTCGAAGATCTCGCCCTGCAGTGCATCGGGAATGCCGGGGCCCTGGTCGTGAACTTCGATCCACAGCAGGCCTTCGCGGCGACGGCAGCCGAGCAGCACGCGGCCACGTTCGCTGTAGCGCAATGCGTTGGACAGGAAGTTCTGCAGGATGCGGCGCAGCAGCGCTTCATCGCTGACCACCACCGCAGCGGTATCGACCCAATCGACCACCAGCCCACGTGGCTGCGCGGCGATGCCGAACTCGCGTGCCAGCGTCTGCAGCAAAGGCCCGAGCCGGAACGCCTGTACGCGCGTGGGCAGGCTGCCCGATTCCAGGCGCGCGATATCCAGCAGGCTGTTGAGGATCGCATCCTGCGCGGCCAATGCAGCATCGATGTGGTCGCTGGTCTGTTGCTGCGCCGGGTCACTCAGCTTGCCGCGCAGCACCGAGACGAACATGCGCGCCGCGTTGAGGGGCTGCAGCAGGTCGTGCACGGCCGAGGCAACGAAACGGGTCTTGTAGCGGTTGGCCTGCTCGGCTTCGCGGCGTGCTTCTTCCAGATCATGGGTGCGCTCGGCGATGCGGTGCTCCAGCGCATCGGCCAACGAGCGCAGTTCGCGCGCGGCGTTCTTGTAGCTGGTGATGTCGGCATAGCTGGTGACGAAGCCGCCGTCAGGCAGCGGATTGCCACGGATCTCCAGCACCGTGCCGTCGTCCTTCTCGCTCTCGCGCATGTGCGGGCGGCCGCTGCGCAGGTGGTTCAGGCGGCGCTCGATTGCTTCATCGACGGGGCCCGGACCGAGCAGGCCACGGCGTGCGTTGAAGCGGAACAGTTCCTCGATCGGCCGGCCGACGCGAACCAGATCCTGTGGGAAACGGAACAGTTCCAGGTAGCGCGAGTTCCACGCGACCAGGCGCAGTTCGCGGTCGATCACCACCACGCCCTGCGGCAGGTGTTCGAGGCTGCGGCTGAGTCCGCTGTCGGCGTCGGTGGCCGCCTGCAGCAGGCCATCCTGTGCGGTGCGCAGTTCCTGTGCGTGCTGCTTGAGCAGGGTTTCCAGTTCGCGGCGGCTGCGCAGGCGATGCTTGGCCAGGCGTCGGCGCTGCTGCACGAACAGCACCAGGAAGCCCAGCGCCAGCCACGCGGCACCGCCGGTGAGGGCGGCCGCGCGACCGGCGGCGGTGGCGGCGCTGGCGTCGTGCAGCAGATGCAGGTTCCAGCCTTCGGCGGGCAGCGGTAGGCTTTGCCACAGCATCGGCTGCGGCAGTGCGGGATCGAGCAGGCGCACCATGCGGCCACCATCGGCAAGCACGTCTTCAGTACGCGCGCGCAATGGCTGCAATGCGCGGTCGGCGTATTGGCGGGCGTCCAGCATTTCGCGGCGCTCATCGGCGCCCAGCGGGCGCAGCAGGCGGTAGCGCCAGCTGTCACGGTTGGCCAGGAACACCACGTCATGGTCGTCGCTGGCCAGCACCACGTCCGGGCTGCTCAACCATTCCTGTTCCAGCGCCGACAGCTCGACCTTGATCACCACCACGCCGAGCCGCTTGCCATCTTCCTCGATGGCCTGCGACAGGTAGTAGCCGGGTACGCCGGTGGTCATGCCGATGCCGTAGAAGCGGCCGCGGCCCTGCGCCAGTGCCTGCCGGTAGTAGGGGCGGTAGCTGTAGTTCTCGCCGACGTTGCTGGTCGGCTGGTCCCAGTTGCTGGCCGCCACTGCCACGCCGTCGTGGCCGACCAGGGTCAGGGTCGAGGCACGGGTGACTTCATTGGCGCGTTGCAGCTTGAGGTTCAGCCGCTGCTGTTCGGTGGGCGAGGGCGGCACACGCAGGGCGTGCAGCAGATCCGGATCCAGCGCCAGTACCTGCGGCAACGTGCCGAAGCGGTCGATGCGCTGCTGCAGGCCCTGGCCGTACAGCTGCAGCTGGCGTTGCACCTGGCTGCTTTCCTCGCCGAGGGCGCGCCGCCAGGCGTAGTGGCCGGCGGCGACCGCACAAAGCACGGTGCCTCCGACCATCACCAGGATGGTCAGCAACAGCATCCGGTGGCGGCTGAGCCAGTACATGGCGGCAGTCTACGCAGGGCCGGCGGGCGTGACGTGCACGCCCGCCGGGATCTGACGTGGAAGGGGTCAGAAGTGCATCTGCGCGCGCAGCTCGAAGATCTCCGGCGTGCTGTGCACACCGCGACGGCTGGCGTCGACCTTCACGTAGTTGGCCTGGAACTTGAAGTGGCTGGTCAGGTACCAGTTCGCGCCCAGGGTCAGGTCGTGCTGGCGGCCACCCAGGATGCTGCCATCGTCCAGGTCCATGCGGCTGTAACGGGCCACCAGTTCCACCGCGCCGTAGTCGTGCGCCGGCTTGATGTTGGCCACGGCACCTGCGTTGTACGGGCGCGACTCGCCGGTCAGCACCCAGCTGGCCATCGCGTACTGGCCGCTGCCGGTGTAGTCGGGCTTGCCGTCATGGCGGGTGACCGTGGCGCGCAGGGCTTCGGCCTGCAGCGAGAACGGGCCGCGGATCCAGATGCCTTCCAGGCCGGTGCGGCGGATCTGGTCGGCGGTGACCAGGGCGCCGGAATCGACGTAGCGGATGTCGGTCAGGCCGGCTTCCGGGCGTGCGCGAAGGCGCGCGCTGGCCTCGTGGTGCACGTCACGGCCATCGCTGTAACCGCGCGGATTTTCCTGCGAGTAGGCCAGTCCCAGGTGGATCACGTCACCGGGCGCCTTCACCGGGGTCCACACCGCACGTACTGCCTGGGTGGTCCCGGGGTTGTCACCCTGCAGGTCCTTGCCGCCATAGGCGCCGGCCTGCAGCAGGTACTGCGGACGCTCCAGCACCCATTCCACGCCGGTGCGGCGGCCTTCGTAGAAGGCCTGCACGGGCAGTGCGGTTTCCAGGAAGCTGCCGGCGCGCGAAGAGGTGTTCGCATCCAGGCCGACCGGCGTCTTCATGTAGCCGAAGCGGAAGCGACCGATGTCGCGGCCGAAGAAGGCCTTGCTCTCGAAGCGCACGAACACGTCCAGCCAGGTATCGGACTGGAAGTCGTAGTAGACCATCGCGTCGTAGACGCCCTTCTTCTTCAGCGTCGCACCGAACTCCTTGCGGCGCACGGCGTCGTCGTCCTCCAGGCCGCTGCCCGAGGAGAAATCGTTGTAGTCGTAGGCGATGTTGGCGGTAGCGGCCAACTCGGTGCCGTCGCCGAAGGCGTACTTGGTCGGCCAGTTGTCGAAATCGGCAGCCGAAGCGAAGGCGGGAAGCGCGGCCAGCGACAGGGCCAGCAAGGTGGGAATCGGGCGCATGTTGGGTGCGGCTCTCTCAGATTGCGTGTGGACAGGACAACAACGGCCGCAGGGGCCGAAACTTTCGCAATGACGCGCCCGGCCGTTCAGCACGGGCCACCGGCCTCCCCAGGATCGGGCGGTGCGGCGCCAGTGTAGGCATCGCCGCCACCTGAACCGGGGGGCTAGTACCAATAGGTTATCTGCGCCGGCGTGCCCGGCGCGTACAAAGGCGTCCATTGGTCGCACCTCCTGCGCATGCAGCACAGGGCCTGCGATCAGTTTCCACGGTAACGGTTCCCGCGCTGTCCCGGGGCCGTACGTGCCTGAAAACGCCACTTCCGGAGTCCGCCATGCACATCCCGACCGCAGCCCCGGCGCCTGCAAAGCCGTTGCCGATCTATCGCCAGCTGTATTTCCAGGTGATCGTGGCGATCGTCCTGGGCGCCATCCTCGGCCACTACGAACCGCTGATCGGCGAGAAGATGAAGCCGCTCGGCGATGCCTTCATCAACCTGGTGAAGATGATCATCGCGCCGGTGATCTTCCTCACCATCGTCACCGGCATCGCCAGCATGACCCACCTGCGCACGGTGGGCCGGGTGTTCGCCAAGGCGATGGCGTACTTCCTGTTCTTCTCCACGCTGGCACTGATCGTGGGCATGATCGTGGCGCACGTGGTGCAGCCCGGCGCCGGCATGAACATCAACCCGGCCGAGCTGGACCAGACCGCGGTGCACAGCTACGTCGAGAAGTCGCACGACCTGACCCTGGTCGGTTTCCTGATGGACATCATTCCGAAGACGCTGGTGAGCGCCTTCGTCGACGGCAACATCCTGCAGGTGCTGTTCATCGCGGTGCTGTTCGGCATCGCGCTGGCCTCGGTGGGCGAGAAGGGCAAGCCGATCCTGAACTTCCTGGAGGCGCTGGTCGCCCCGGTGTTCAAGCTGGTGCACATCCTGATGAAGGCCGCCCCGATCGGTGCCTTCGGCGCCATCGCCTTCACCATCGGCAAGTACGGCGTCGGTTCGCTGGTCAACCTGGCGTGGCTGGTGGGCTCGTTCTACCTCACCGCGTTCCTGTTCGTGGCGGTGATCCTCGGTGTGGTCTGCCGACTGTGCGGCTTCTCGGTGTTCAAGCTGGCGCGCTACCTGAAGGCCGAGCTGCTGCTGGTGCTGGGCACTTCCTCGTCGGAGTCGGCGCTGCCGTCGCTGATGGAGAAGATGGAACGCGCCGGTTGCAGCAAGTCGGTGGTGGGCCTGGTGGTCCCGACCGGCTACTCGTTCAACCTGGACGGCACCAACATCTACATGACCCTGGCGGCACTGTTCATTGCCCAGGCCACCAACACCGAACTGACCCTGGGCCACCAGATCGCCCTGCTGCTGGTTGCCATGCTCAGCTCCAAGGGTGCGGCCGGCGTCACCGGTGCCGGCTTCATCACCCTGGCCGCCACCCTTGCCGTGGTGCCGGAGGTACCGGTGGCCGGCATGGCGCTGATCCTGGGCGTGGACCGTTTCATGAGCGAATGCCGCTCGCTGACCAACTTCATCGGCAATGCGGTGGCCACCGTGGTGGTTTCGCGCTGGGAAGGCGCGCTGGACCGCAACCGCCTGCAGCTGGCGCTGGATGGCCGCGAAAGCGAGCTGCCGCCGCCGGTGGACGCACTGCCCGAGGCGCTGCCGGCCAAGGGCTGACCCAGGTGTGTGGTACCGCGGGGCCGATCACGACAGTGGTACGGCCCCGCGGCGTTTCAGGGCGTCCCATGGCTGTCATCGGGGGCGCCGATGCTTGGCATCCCGGTACCGTCGCATACGGCACGGAATTGTGCAGTCGCAGCATGCCTGCGACAGGATAGCGACAGGTCCAGACGCTCCAACGGGGGTATCATCCCCTGTCCCTTCTGCCCATTCATGTAACCCACATCGATGTCCAACGAAGATTTCAAACAGGCCGCCCTCGATTACCACCGGATGTCCCCGCCGGGAAAGATCAAGGTTTCCGCTACCAAGCCCATGCTGACCCAGCGCGACCTGTCGCTGGCGTATTCGCCGGGCGTGGCGTACGCCTGTGAAGCGATCAAGGCCGACCCGCAGCAGGCCAGCGAGCTGACCGCGCGCGGCAACCTGGTGGCGGTGATCTCCAACGGCACCGCCGTGCTGGGCCTGGGCAACATCGGCGCACTGGCCGGCAAGCCGGTGATGGAAGGCAAGGGCGTGCTGTTCCAGAAGTTCGCCGGCATCGATGTGTTCGACATCGAAGTGGATGAGACGGACCCGGACAAGCTGGTCGACATCATCGCCTCGCTGGAGCCGACCTTCGGCGGCATCAACCTGGAAGACATCAAGGCGCCGGAGTGCTTCGTGGTCGAGCGCAAGCTGCGCGAGCGCATGAAGATCCCGGTGTTCCATGACGACCAGCACGGCACGGCGATCATCGTCGGCGCAGCGGTGCTCAATGCCATGGCGATCACCGGCAAGAAGATCGAGGAAGTGAAGCTGGCGACCACGGGCATGGGCGCGGCTGGCATTTCCTGCGTGAACATGCTGGTGCAGCTGGGTCTGAAGCCGGAAAACATCCTGGCCTTCGACCGCGAGGGCGTGATCCATACCGGTCGTACCGACCTGGACCCGGAAAAGCAGCGCTATGCGCGCGACACCGACAAGCGCACCCTGGCCGAGATCGTCGACGGCGCGGACATCTTCCTGGGCCTGTCGGCACCGGGCATCCTGACCGCCGACATGGTCAAGACCATGGCGCCGGATCCGGTGATCTTCGCGCTGGCCAACCCGACTCCGGAAATCATGCCGGAGGTGGCGCGCGCCGCGCGTCCGGACGCGATCATCGGCACCGGCCGTTCGGACTACCCGAACCAGGTCAACAACGTGCTGTGCTTCCCGTACCTGTTCCGTGGTGCGCTGGACGTGGGCGCGACCGCGATCAACGAGGAAATGAAGATCGCCTGCGTGCGCGCCATCGCCGCGCTGGCACGCCGTGCCGCCACCGACATGGGCTCGGCCTATGGTGGCGAGACGCCGAGCTTCGGCCGTGAATACCTGATCCCGCGCCCGTTCGACCGTCGCCTGCTGGTGGAGCTGTCGGCCGCCGTGGCCCAGGCCGCGATGGACTCGGGCGTGGCCTCGCGCCCGATCGACGACATGGGCGCCTACCGCGACAAGCTGGCCCAGTTCGTCTACCGCACCAGCCTGATGATGAAGCCGGTCTACGACCGCGCGCGCAGCGACAAGCAGCGCGTGGTGTACGCCGAAGGCGAAGAGGAAGTGGTGCTGCAGGCGGTGCAGAACGTGGTCGATGACGGCCTGGCGCACCCGATCCTGATCGGCCGCCCGGAAGTGATCGAATCGCGCATCGAGCGCCTCGGCCTGCGCCTGAAGATCGGCGAGAACGTTGAAGTCACCAACATCAACGACGACCCGCGCTTCAACGAGTACTGGCAGTACTACCACGGCCTGACCGGCCGCCGTGGCGTGACCGTGGCCGCGGCGAAGAACCTGATGCGTTCGCGCCCGACCCTGATCGCAGCGGTGATGGTGGCCCGTGGCGAAGCCGATGCGATGCTGACCGGCATCGTCGGCCGCTTCCACAAGAAGCTGGGCTACGTGCGCAGCGTGCTGCCGCTGGAGCCGAAGGTCACCTCGACCTCTGCGATGACCGGCGTGATCAACCAGCAGGGCGTGTTCTTCTTCGTCGATACCCACGTGCAGGAAGACCCGACCGCCGAGCAGCTGTGCGAAGCGACCCTGCAGGCGGCCTACCGCATGAAGCTGTTCGGCATCGAGCCGAAGGTGGCGCTGCTGTCGCACTCCAACTTCGGCAGCCACGATTCCAAGGACGCGCTGAAGATGCGCCAGGTGCGCGAGCTGCTGCTCAAGCGCAACCCGCGTCTGAACGTGGACGGTGAAATGCAGGGCGACACCGCATGGGATGAAGCGCTGCGCCAGAAGCTGCTGCCGGGCTCGACCCTGCAGGGCCGCGCCAACCTGTTCGTGCTGCCGAACCTGGAAGCGGCCAACATCGCCTACAACCTGGTGCGTGTGTTCACCGACGGCGTGGCGATCGGCCCGATCCTGATGGGCGTGAACAAGCCGGTGCACATCCTGACCACCAGCGCGACCTCGCGCAGGATCCTGAACATGACCGCGATTGCAGCGGTGGATGCGCAGATTCGCAAGCAGCTGGAAGCGGAAAAGAAGGCGTAAGCCTTCTTTTCAGCGACAGCTGCAGAAACGCGCCCCACGGGGCGCGTTTCTGTTTCCGCAAAGCGGAAACGGGTAGAGTCGACTGTTAGTCGACTGCTCTTGATTCGGACGCCGAAAATCCCGCGCGATCGCGCGATAGTCGACTAACTGTGATCTCTCTGTACGTTGTTCATCCGGGACATCTTTGGAAAATGGTGGTTACCACACCTCTCCAGACCCCAAAGAGCCCGGATGAACCACCATAAAAATGCCCGTTTGACCGTCCATAGTCGAGCACT